>NZ_OZ241356.1:3000000-3300000 GCF_965200405.1 Glacieibacterium sp. | reverse complement strand
CGGGCGTCAACGCTTCATCGCCGGTACGCCCTATCGGCGCAGTTGCCGCGCGCCCGCCGCCATGCTCAAAAGTCGTCGGGCGACAGGGAGAAGACAGTGACCATAGCGATACTCTGGCCGACGCTGGCACTGGTCGCGCTGATCTTCGCGGTGCTGATCACGATGGCGGTGCAGCGCCTCGGCTACATCAAGCGCAACCCGCCTGCCGCGACCGATTTCGCCAGCGCCGATTCGGCGGCGCGCTATTACCAGCCGGTGGCGCGGGCCGGCGACAACTACGTCAACCTGTTCGAGATGCCGGTGCTGTTCTTCGCGCTGGTGCCGCTGCTGCTGATCTTCCACCATGCCGGGCATGTGCAGGTCGCGCTGGCCTGGATCTATGTCGCGCTTCGGCTGGTCCACAGCATCATTCATATCGGGCCGAACAAGGTGCCGCAGCGTTTCGCCGTTTTCCTCGTGTCGTGCATCGTGCTGGCGGTGATGTGGGTCGGCTTCGGCATCGACATGGCAGGCGCGTCGGCGCTCTAGCCTTGGCCGAGGTTGCAGGCTGGCTGGCGCTGGCGCTCGGCGCAGCGGGGGTCGTCTATCAATTGGCGACGGCGGCGCTGGTCGGGCGGCGGCTGGGCGTCGCGATGGCGCCGGGCCGGCCGGGGGTGACCATTCTCAAGCCGCTGCACGGGGCGGAACCCAGATTGCTGGCGAACCTGTCGACCTTCGTGGCGCAGGACTATGCCGGCCCGGTCCAGATCATTTTCGGGGTGCAGAACGCCGGCGACCCGGCGATCAAGGCGGTCGAGGCGCTGCGGGCGGCGAACCCCGATGCCGACAGCACGCTGGTCGTCGACGGGACGAGCCACGGCAGCAACGCCAAGGTTTCCAACCTGATCAATATGCTGGGCGCCGCGCGGCACGATGTGCTCGTGCTCAGCGACAGCGACATGGTGGTTGAGCGTGGCTATTTGGCACAACTGATCGGCGAGCTCGGCACGGCAGGCGGGGTGGTGACCTGCCTCTACCGCGGCCGCGGCGATGCGGGGGCCTGGTCCCAACTCGCCGCGATGGGGATCAGCTACGGGTTCCTGCCGTCCGTCGTGCTTGGCCGCGCGCTGGGTCTGGCGGAGCCGTGCATGGGGTCGACCATCGCCATCCGCCGCGACACGCTCGCGGCGATCGGTGGGCTCGAGAGTGTCGCGGATGTCCTGGCGGACGATTATGCCATCGGCGCCGGCGTCCGCGCGCTCGGGCTCAGGGTCGAAGTCTCGGGCGCCGTCCTGACCCACGCCTGCAGCGAGGCGAGCTTCGCCGAACTCGCGCGTCACGAACTGCGCTGGAATGCCACCATCCTGCGACTCGATCCGGGCGGCTTCATCGGCTTCGGCTTGATGAACCCGCTGCCCTTTGCGATCGCCGCGCTGGTGCTGGGTGCCGATCTTTTGAGCATCGTGCTGCTCGTTTCGGCGCTGGCGTCGCGGCTGTTGGTCGCAATCCGCGCAGACGGGCATGGCGGCGAGCGCGCCGGGCCGCTATGGCTGCTGCCGATCCGCGACCTGCTGTCGTTCGTGCTGTTCGTCGCGACGTTTTTCAGCCGGTCGGTGGACTGGCGCGGCACCCGCCTCGACGTGGCGCGTGACGGGCGATTACGACGGAGCTAAGATCGATCCATGCGCAGTTTGTTTCTCCAGGCTCCTTCCTTCGACGGCTATGACGGCGGCGCCGGCGCGCGCTACCAGATGAAGCGCGAGGTGAAGTCCTTCTGGTACCCGACCTGGCTGGCCCAGCCCGCCGCACTGGTCGAGGGCTCTAAGCTCATCGACGCCCCCGCCCACAACCTCAGCTTCGCCGATATCGAGCATGAGGCGAAGCAGCGCGACCTGCTGGTTCTCCACACCTCGACGCCGTCGTTCAAGCAGGACGTCCGCACCGCCGAGATGATGAAGGCGCTCAACCCCGACCTCAAGATCGGCATGATCGGCGCCAAGGTCGCGGTCGACGCGCAGGGCAGCATGGCGGCGTCGGAGGCGATCGACTTCGTCGCGCGCAACGAGTTCGATTTCACCATCAAGGACGTTGCCGACGGCGTGCCGTTCGCCAGCATCAAGGGCATCAGCTACCGAAATTCGTCGGGAGTGATCGTCCACAACCTCGACCGCCCGGTGCTCGAGAACATGGACTCGCTGCCGTGGGTGACGCCGATCTACAAGCGCGACCTGACCATCGAGAATTACTTCGGCGGCTATCTGCTGCACCCGTACATCAGCTTCTACACCGGCCGCGGCTGTAAATCGCGCTGCACTTTCTGCCTGTGGCCGCAGACTGTCGGCGGGCACAACTACCGCACGCGCAGCATCGAGCACGTCATCGGCGAAGTGAAGTATTCGATGAAAGCCTTTCCGAACGTTAAGGAATATTTCTTCGACGACGACACGCTGACCGACAATGCGCCGCGCGTCGAGGCGCTGGCCCGCGAACTCGGCAAGCTCGGCGTGACCTGGTCGTGCAACGCTAAGGCCAACGTCCCTTACTCGACGCTCAAGGTGATGAAGGAGAACGGCCTGCGCCTGCTCCTGGTCGGCTACGAGAGCGGCAACCAGAAGATCCTGATCAACATCAAGAAGGGCCTGCGCACCGAAGTCGCGCGGCAGTTCACCAAGGATTGCCACGCGCTCGGCATCGTCATCCACGGCACCTTCATCCTCGGGCTGCCCGGCGAGACGCGCGAGACGATCGAGGAGACGATCAACTACGCCAAGGAGCTGAACCCGCACACCATCCAGGTGTCGCTGGCGGCGCCGTATCCGGGAACGTTCCTGTACAAGCAGGCGACCGAGAATGGCTGGTTCGACAATTCGGCCGACCTGCTGACCGAGGACGGCGAGCAGATCGCCCAGCTCAGCTACCCGCACCTGCCCGCCGCCGAGATATTCGACGCGGTCGAGGACTTCTACCGCCGCTATTACTTCCGGTTCTCCAAGATCAAGGACATCGTCTGGGAGATGCTCCGCGACTGGAACATGATGAAGCGCCGCCTGCGCGAAGGCGTCGAGTTCTTCCACTTCCTGCGCCACCGCAAAGAAGCGGCTTGATCTACCCCTCCCCTCCAGGGGAGGGGCGAGAGACGGCGCAGCCGGCCCGGGGGTGGGTCTTCCTCCGATGAATGCGCCTCGTCACCTCATCGTCACCGCCGACGACTTCGGCGCGCACCCCGCGGTCAACGAAGCCGTCCAGATCGCCCACCGCACCGGCATCCTCACCGCCGCCAGCCTGATGGTCGCCGCGCCCGGTGCTGACGACGCCGTGGCGCGCGCGCGTACGATGCCCAGGCTGGGGGTCGGCCTGCACCTCGTCCTGGTCGAGGGCCGCCCGGCGCTGCCGCCCGAGCGCATCCCCGACCTCGTCGATGCCCACGGCAACTTCCGCACCAACATGGTCCGCGCCGGGGTCGAGATGTTCTTCCGCCCGACCGTCCGCCGCCAGCTCCGGGCCGAGATCGAGGCGCAATTTGCTGCCTTTGCCGCAACCGGCCTGACCCTCGACCATGTCAACGCGCACAAGCACTTCCACCTCCACCCGACCATCGCCGGGCTGATCCTCGACATCGGCCGGCGCTACGGATTGAAGGCCGCGCGCGCTCCGATCGAACCCGGCGCGGTGCTGGCGCAGGTCGAGCCCGGCACCCGCGCCGTTGACGGGGTGACGCTGCCCTGGGCGAAGCTGGTCCGCCGCCGCTTTCGCAACGCTGGGGTCATGGTCCCCGACCAGGTCTTCGGGCTCCACTGGTCCGGCGCGATGACCGCCGACCGCGTGAACGGCATCCTCCGTCACTTGCCGCGCGGCGTCACCGAACTCTACACCCACCCCGCGGTTCATGATGACTGGACTGGCCATGCTCCCGACTACGCCTATGCCGCCGAGCTCGCTGCCCTTACCGATCCGCGCGCAACCGCGATCATTTCCCAGCAGGGCATCGCCCTGAGCAACTTCAAAGACCTATGCGCCTCCTGATCCTCCTCCTCACCGTCGCCGGGCTGTTCGCCGCGGTCGTGATGGTCGGGTCGGTCGGCGTCGGCCCGGTGCTCGCCGCCGTCCGTGCTATCGGTGCGCTCGGCTTCGTGGTGCTGTGCCTGTGGTCGGTTCCCGTCCTGACCATCCTTGGCCTCGCCTGGCATGCGGTCGCCCCGGGCCAGCCGCGCAGCAGCATCCCGGCTTTCGTCTGGGCTCGCACCGTCCGCGAAGCCGCAACCGATGTCCTGCCTTTCTCGCAACTCGGCGGACTTGTAGTGGGCGCCCGCGTCCTCACCGCCCGCGGCGTCCTCGACCGCATGACCTACGCCTCGATGACCGCCGACCTCACTACCGAGATGGCGTCGCAACTGGTCCTTACCCTCGCCGGGGTAGCGGTGCTCGTCACCCTGGTCGCGGGCAATGGCGACGCCGGGATCGTGCGCCTGGCTTTGGCCGGGCTGGGTGTCACCGCAGTGGTGATGGTCGCCTTCGCGCTGGGACAGGGTCGCGCCATCGACTTCGCCGCCAAGCTCGGCGAGCGGTTGTTGCCGGCGTCGGGAGCCTCGCTTCGTGGCATGCGCGCTGAACTCGCCGGTATCTACCGCCGCCGCCCGGCGTTGCTGCGGTCCTTCATATTCAATCTTCTCGCCTGGGTGGCGAGCGCGGCCGGCGCCTGGATCGCGCTGCGCTTCATGGGCGTCGACCTGCCGCTCTGGGCCATCCTGACCATCGAGAGCCTGATCTTCGCCGTCCGCAGCGCAGCCTTCGTGGTTCCCGGCGCGCTGGGCATCCAGGAGGGCGCGTACCTGCTGCTGGCCCCGTTGTTCGGCCTGGACCCGCAGGCGGCGCTTGCCCTGTCGTTGCTGAAGCGCGCGCGCGATCTCGCTATCGGCGTGCCGGCGCTGCTCGCGTGGCAGGTCGGTGAAGGCCGGCGGCTGGTGTCCTAGCGGCGCTGGACTTTCGCCAGCAGCACCTCGACTTCGCCACGTCGCCCCGCATCGGCGACCAGCTGGCGCGGGTCGCGGGGAGCGGCAAGGGCGCGGCGGAGCACACCTTCGGCCTTGGCTGGATTGCCGCCGCTGACCAGGAAATCGCCATAAGCGAGATTTGCCGCCAGCCCGTCGGGTGCGATGGCCAAGGCTCGCTCAAGATAGGCGCGCGCCTTGACGCGGTTGCCGAAGGCTATCGGAAAGCCCGGAACCTGGTAGAACAGCGTTCCAAGCTGCGAGAGCCCAAGCCCGTGGCATGCCTTTGGATCGATCCGCTCGGCCTGCTCCAGCACCTGCCGGGCCGCCTTGACCAGTCCGAAGCCGGCCAATCCGCCGACGACGCCGGCCTTGCTGGTCTGCAGGACGCCGCTCCAGACCAGCGGCTCCGCCCGGGCGGGATAACGCTGGCTCAACGCCGCGGCACGCGCGATCAACGGGTCGAGGGCCGCGACCTGCGCAGCTTGGCCCTTGACCTGGAAGTTGGCGACCGCCCAGCCGCTTTCGAGGCGACCAATCTCATCGGCGAGCTGCGGCTGCGCCGAGACGGTAGCGGGGAACAGCGCGACCATCACGATCAGGCCGGTGATCAATCGCGTCGCGGAGCGGTGGAGTCGGACTCCGGTCCGGTCGAGCCAAGCCGAAAGCGTCAACGCGGCTGGCGCACCGTGTCGCGGGTATCGAGGCTTTCGGCGTACTTCTTGATCGCGTAGCCGCCGATCAGCGCGCCGAGCATGCCCATCGGGCCCATGCGCTTCAGTACGAACGGCAGCGCCGCGCCGGCGACGGTACCGAGAGAACCGGCTCGCGCGCCGCCGATACGGTTGCCGATCGCGCGGCCGGCGACGGCGGAAATGATCTTGCCCAGCATGCTATGGCTCCTTTGCCGGAACAATCGCCCGCGTCCGACGAGGTTCCCTAGGATTAGGAATGGCATCCACCGGCCATCCGGGCAATCATGGCGTCAGCGGAGGGCGGTAATGGCGAGTGTGGCTGCGGCCGGCGGCAAGGCATGGCACGAGAGACTGTTGCCGGACCGTGCGCTGGCCTGGGCGGCGCTGGCGCTGCTGGCTTGCGTGCTCGCGGCGCTGTTCCGCGGGAGGGCCCAATTCGCCACCGTGCCGACGGTGGTATGGCCGCACCTGCTGACGATCGTGCTGGCGTTGGCGCTGACGCCGGTGATGCTGCTGCGGCGGAAGGGCGATACGCGGCACCGGGTGCTCGGCTATATCTGGGTCGCAGCGATGTTCGGCACGGCGGCGTTGAGCTTCCGGATCCGCACGGCTAACGGCGGCTTCAGCTTCATCCACATCCTGTCGATCTGGACGGTGATCCAGGTACCGTTGATCGTCTGGCGGGCGCGGCAGCACAATATCGTCGGGCATCGCCGCAGCGTCCGCGGCATGGTCGTCGGGGCGTTGCTGATCGCCGGCTTCTTCACTTTTCCGTTCGACCGGCTGCTCGGGCATTGGTTGTTCGGTTAGAACGAGTTGCGCGTGACCCGACGCCGCATTGCCAGTGCGGAGCTTAGAACATAGACGGTACGAGTGGCCCATCTCGACACCAAAGCCAAGTTGGCGATTCTTGCCGATGCGGCCAAATACGATGCCTCGTGCGCGTCGTCGGGGACCTCCAAGCGTAATTCGGTAGGCGGTTCCGGCGTCGGATCGACAGAGGGCATGGGTATCTGTCACAGCTATGCGCCGGATGGGCGATGCATCTCGTTGCTCAAGATATTGCTGACCAACTCGTGCATCTTCGACTGCCATTATTGCATCAACCGCAAGTCGTCGAACGTGCGGCGGGCGAAGTTCACCGTCGACGAGGTCGTCCGGCTGACACTGGCGTTCTACAAGCGCAATTATATCGAGGGCCTGTTCCTGTCGTCGGGAATCATCGGCACCTCGGATTATACGATGGAGCAGCTGGTCAGGGTGGCGCGCACGCTGCGGCTCGACCATGATTTTCGCGGCTATATCCACCTGAAGACCATTCCCGATGCCGATCCGGCGCTGCTGGAACAGGCGGGGCTGTATGCGGACCGGTTGTCGATCAATGTCGAGCTGCCGACCATCGAGGGGTTGACGCTGCTGGCGCCGGAAAAGGATGCCGGGCGGATCCGGGTGGCGATGGGCGGGCTGAAGGCAAGCATCGCCGACAACAAGGACGCGCGCGCCAAGTACCGCAGCGCGCCCAAGTTCGCGCCGGCTGGCCAGTCGACCCAGATGATCGTCGGTGCCGATGCAGCCGACGACAGCGCCGTCGTCGCCAGTGCTTCGTCGTTGTACGGCAAGTTCGGGCTGCGCCGGGTCTATTACAGCGCCTTCTCGCCGATCCCGGACGCCAGTGCGGTGCTGCCGCTGGTCCAGCCGCCGTTGATGCGCGAGCACCGGCTGTACCAGGCGGATTGGCTGATGCGCTTCTACGGCTTCGGCGTCGGCGAGGTGCAGGACGCGACCGACAGCGGGATGCTGCCGCTCGATATCGATCCGAAGACCGCTTGGGCGCTGAAGAACCGCGATGACTTTCCGGTCGACGTCAATCGGGCGCCGCGCGAGATGCTGCTGCGCGTGCCGGGGTTGGGCGTCAAGTCGGTCAACGGCATCCTGCGGGCGCGGCGGCAGCGGCGGCTGGAACTGGCCGATATCGGTAGGTTGACGCGCGGGATCGAGAAATTGCGGCCGTTCATCATCTGCTCCGACTGGCGGCCGGTGGCGCTGAGCGACCGTGACGATCTGCGGCCACGGCTGGTCAAGGTCGAGCGGTCGCAGCTGGAGCTGTTCGCCTAGCGGAACCGATCGTGGTGCAGTCCGCTATCGCACCACCCTATCGACAGGAGCAGCGCCTGCGCACCGTTACCCTCGCCGCCCCGGACGATTTCGACGGCTGGCGCGACGCGGCTCGGAGCCTGGTCGCCGAGAACGTTCCGCCGAGCCAGGTGGTGTGGCGGGTCGCGGGTGACGATGGCGACATGCTGGGCGGCGACGATACACCCGGCGGACCGACGCAGCCGAGTTTCCGCGTCCCCAAGGCCTTCATCGACATGGCCGGGCGCGTCATCTGCAACGTCCACCCCGAACGGTTCGCGCTGCTTCACGCCGCGTTGGCACAGCTGCGGACACGGCCGAAGCTGTTGGAGGACCAAGCCGACCCGTTGGTCAACCGCTTGTACCTGCTCGACAAGGATGTGCGCCGCGACGTTCACAAGATGCGCGCCTTCGTGCGCTTCCGCGAGGTACCGGACCCCGACGGCGAGCGCTTTGCCGCCTGGTTCGAGCCCGAGCATCATATCGTCCGCCGCAACAGCGGCTTCTTCGTGCGGCGCTTCGCCCAGATGCGCTGGTCGATCTTGACGCCGCTGGCCTGCGTGCATTGGGATACCGAGACGCTGGTCTTCACGCCTGGGGCGGTCAAGGCGGACGCGCCCGACGGCGACCCGATCGAGGCGACGTGGAAGACCTATTACAGCAACATCTTCAATCCGGCCCGGCTCAAGGTTAATGCGATGACCAAGGAAATGCCCAAGAAATACTGGAAGAACCTGCCCGAGGCCGAGTTGATTCCCGACCTGATCGCAGGCGCGGCGGGGCGGACCCGGACGATGATCGCGGACAGCAACGACGGCGCCGTGGCGGTGCCGGCGGCGGATATCCCGACCCTGCGGGCAGAGGCGATGAGCTGCACCCGCTGCCCGCTTTACGCCCCGGCGACCCAGACGGTCTTCGGCGTCGGGCCGACGGATGCACGCCTAATGTTCGTCGGCGAGCAGCCTGGCGACCAGGAGGATCTGGCGGGCAAGCCCTTCGTCGGTCCGGCTGGCCAGTTGCTCGATCGGGCCCTGGCGCAGGCCGGGATCGAGCGCGCGACCACCTATGTCACGAACGCCGTCAAGCACTTCAAGTTCGAACAGCGTGGCAAGCGCCGCATCCACTCCAAACCAGGCACCGGCGAGATCGAGGCCTGCAAATGGTGGATCGAGCAGGAGCGAGCGCTGATCAAGCCGGCGGTCACTGTGGCGCTGGGGGCGACGGCGGCACGTTCGTTGACCGGCAAGACAGTGACCATCTCGAAGGAGCGGGGCAGGGCGATGACGCTCGCCGATGGTTCGGAGCTGTGGATCACCGTCCACCCGAGCTTCCTGCTGCGGATCGAAGATCGCGCCGCGGCCGACCTCGAGTTCGACCGTTTCGTTGCGGACCTGACGCTGGTGCGCGAGCGGCTCGCCTCGTTGTTATAGGTTCATGCAGCCATTTCGTTGCGGCGTTGTTGTGCAGTCCGACCAACAAGGAGTCGCACGATGAACATGAAACTGACCGCTCTCGTCGCCGCCGTGATCTCGGTCGGTGTGGCCGTTCCCGCGGCTGCCGCGGTGAACGCGCGCCAGCTCAACCAGGAGCGCAACATCGACGCCGGACTGCGCAGCGGCAAGCTGACCCGCGGTGAGGCGCGCACACTGAAAAGCGAGATTCGTGCGATCGAGTTCCAGAAGGCCAAGTTCGAGCGCGACGGTCATTACACCAAGCGCGAGAAGGCGATCATCCACCGCCGCCAGGATGCCGTCGCCCACCGCATGGACCGCCTGAAGTCGAACGGCCGCCGCGGCTAGTCCACCCGAGCCAGACAGTATCGAGGGGCCGGTGCGAAGGCGCCGGCCCCTTTTTCGTGGGATCAATCGAAGGCGGCGGTCTCGATGGTCCCGTCCGACTGGCTCAGGCGACGAATTCCAGATCCAGCGCTTCTGCTACGGCCGCATGGCGGATCTTGCCGCCGGCGACGTTGAGCCCGGCGGCGAGGTGCGGGTCCGCTGCCATCGCTGCCTCGGCTCCGAGCTTCGCCAACCGCAGCACGAACGGCAGCGTCGCGTTGTTGAGGGCGAAAGCCGAGGTCCGCGCCACCGCGCCGGGCATATTGGCGACGCAATAGTGGATGATGCCGTCGACGACATAGACGGGATCCTGGTGCGTCGTCGCATGGCTGGTCTCGAAGCAGCCGCCCTGGTCGATGGCGATGTCGACCAGCACGCTGCCCCGCTTCATCAGCTTGAGCATGTCGCGGGTGATCAGCTTGGGCGCCGCTGCGCCGGGGATCAGCACGGCACCGATGACGACATGAGCGCCGCCCAGCATTGCCGTGATCGCGGCCTTGGACGAATAGACGGTCTTGACCCGGCCCTCGAACATCTCGTCGATCTCGGCAAGGCGGCTGGTCGAGATATCGTAGATCGTCACGTCGGCACGCATTCCGACGGCCATCTGCGCGGCGTTGATGCCAGACACGCCGCCGCCCAGGATCGCGACGCGAGCGGGTGCGACACCGGGGACGCCGCCGAGCAGGATGCCGCGACCGCCTTGTTCCTTCTCGAGATAGTGCGCCCCGACCTGCACCGACATCCGGCCCGCGACCTCCGACATCGGGCGCAGCAGCGGCAGGCCGCCGCGCGCCTCGGTGACGGTCTCATAGGCGATGCAGGTCGCACCCGACGCCATCAGTGCCCCCGCCTGTGGCTTGTCGGCAGCGAGGTGGAGGTAAGTGAACAGCGTCTGCTCCGGTCGCAGCATGGCGCATTCGTGAAGCTGCGGCTCCTTGACCTTGACGATCAGCTCCGCCGCCGCGAACACGGCTTCCGGCGTGGCGGCGATCTCGGCACCCGCCGCGCGGTAGTCGTCGTCGCTGAAATCGATCCCCATGCCGGCGCCGGTCTCGACGGTGACGCGGTGGCCGGCCCCCGTCAGCTCGGCGACGGAGGAGGGCGTCAGGCCGACACGATATTCATGAATCTTGATCTCTCTGGGGACACCGACATGCATCAATCTTCTCCGATCACGGGATGGTCGCGCCTATAGCGCTTTCGCCAGCGGCCCGCCACGTTGCGGGGGTCGCATACCCGTGCTAACGCGCGCCGCTTGACGTGGGGCTTGTGGTCGAATGACATCGTGATGGTCCGCGTCGAAAGGCCCTGCGTCCGCTTGGGCGCAATGTACGTTAGATTTTATCGATGAGTGCCACCGCCCCCGCCGCGACGCTGCCCGATGCGCGTGCAGTCAATCATCATGCGCCGCAATCGATGTCCAAGCTGGCGCTGGGCGCCATCGGCGTGGTCTTCGGCGATATCGGTACCAGCCCGCTGTACGCGTTGAAGGAGACTTTCACCGGGCATCACCCGCTGACCGTCGACCGGCTGCACATCTTCGGCGTCATGTCGCTGATCTTCTGGACGATGACGATCATCGTCACGATCAAGTACATCCTGCTGATCCTGCGCGCCGACAACCGAGGCGAGGGTGGTTCGCTGGCGCTGCTGGCGTTAATCAACCGGATGACACCGGGGTCGAGCTGGTCGCGCGGGCTGGTCCTGCTCGGCGTGCTGGCGACGGCGCTGTTCTATGGTGACTGCATCATCACCCCGGCGATCTCCGTCCTGTCGGCGGTCGAGGGCCTGATCGTCGTGCAGGCCGGTTTTGCGCCGCTCGTCATGCCGCTGTCGATCGGCATCCTGATCGGGCTGTTCCTGCTGCAGGCACGCGGCTCAGCCAAGGTCGGCGCGCTGTTCGCGCCGATCATGGTGGTCTATTTCCTCGTCATCGCGGTGATGGGCGTCAATTCGCTGATCGCCAATCCCGAGATACTGGCGGCGCTCAATCCTTATTGGGCGATCCGCTTTTTCGAGATCGATCCGCGCCTGAGCTTCCTGGCGCTCGGTTCGGTCGTGCTGTCGGTAACCGGAGCCGAGGCGCTGTATGCCGACATGGGGCACTTCGGCCGCAAGCCGATCCAGCGCAGTTGGCTGTTCTTCGTGCTGCCGGCGCTGCTGCTCAACTATTTCGGCCAGAGCGCGCTGCTGCTCGGCGATCCGTCCAAGGTCGAGAACCCGTTCTTCCTGATGGCTCCCGACTGGGCGCGCCTGCCGTTGGTCATCCTGGCGACGATGGCGACGGTCATCGCCAGCCAGGCGGTCATCTCCGGCGCCTATTCCGTCACCCAGCAGGCCGTTCAGCTCGGCTTCCTGCCGCGTCTCAAGATCAATCACACCAGCGCCAGCGCCGCGGGCCAGATCTACATCCCGCTGGTCAACTGGGTGCTGCTCGGCATGGTCATCCTGATCGTGGTGACCTTCAAGAACTCCAGCAACCTGGCATCGGCGTACGGTATCGCCGTGACGGGCACGATGTTCATCACCACCTGCATGATGGCGGTGCTGGTCTATCGCGTCTGGCATTGGGGCCGCTGGTTGTCGGGCCTGGCGATCGGGACGTTCCTGATCATAGACCTGGCGTATTTCAGCTCCAACCTGACCAAGATTCCCGACGGTGGCTGGTTCCCCCTGCTGGTCGGTGCGATCGTCTTCACCTTCCTGACGACCTGGGCCAAGGGGCGTCACCTGATGATGCTGCGACTGCGCGAGAGCGCGATGCCGATCGAAGTGTTCATCAAGTCCGCCGCGACCGCTGCTACCCGCGTCTCCGGCACTGCTGTGTTCATGACCAGCAGCGCCGTTGGCGTTCCCCATGCGCTGCTTCACAACCTCAAGCACAACAAGGTTCTGCACGAGCGCATCATGATCCTGACCGTGCTGATCGACGAGGTCCCCTATGTCGATGACGAGGATCGTCTCGAAGTGCGCGATCTCGGCTCCAACTTCTATCGGATCATCATCCGCTACGGTTTCATGCAGGAGATCGATATTCCGGCAGTTCTCAAGACCGTCGAGAATTGCGGTCCCAAGCTCAAGATGATGGACACCAGCTTCTTCCTGGCGCGCCAGACCCTGCTCGCCAGCGACCGCCCCGGCATGGCGATCTGGCGCGAGAAGCTGTTCGCCTGGATGCTGCGCAACGCGGAAACCGCGATGGAGTTCTTCAAGCTGCCGACTAACCGCGTGGTCGAGCTTGGTTCGCAGGTCGAGATCTAGGGCGCGAGCTCTGGCCGGCTCGCGTTTCCGTAGACAAACGTCGGCTCCTAAGATTATCTTAAGTCAATTGGCGCAGATGTTTATCAGGGGGCTGTAAAGCAGCGTGTCCTGGAAACGTAGGAACCCGTTGCTCAAGCTTCAAAACGTCATTCTAGAGATGATCGCGAAGGGTGACAGCTTGGTGGCGACGATGACGCGGCTGTGCGTCGAAGTCGAGGAACTGGTACCAGGCTCCATTTGCAGCATCCTGACGGTGGACGCTGCCGGCGTCATCCATCCCATTGCCGCGCCCAGCCTGCCACAATCCTATTCGGCGGCGCTCGAAGGTGTCGTGATCGGTCCGGAATGTGGTTCGTGCGGAACGGCAGCGTATACTCGCAAGGCGGTGGCGGTCTTCGATATCGCTACCGACCGTCGCTGGAGCGCGTTCAAACACCTGGTCATTCCATTGGGACTGCGGGCTTGCTGGTCTAGCCCGATCATCGGCGTGGACGGCAGGCCGGTCGGCATGTTTGCTTTCTACTATCGGTCCTGTCGTGGCCCGACATTGGACGAGGAAAGTGTCGTGCAGCGGTGTTTGAACCTCTGCGCGATCGCGCTCGATCGTCACCAGCATATCATGGAACTGGAACGCCGCGTCTTCGAGGATGCGCTGACCATCCTGCCCAATCGAGCCGCCTTCAATGATGCACTCGTCGCGCTGGACAGTTGTCCCGGCCGCGATTGGGCCTTGTTCATTGTCGATCTCGACAATCTCAAGGACACGAACGACACCTTCGGCCACCGCGCCGGCGACTGGCTGTTGAAGATCGCCAGTCGTCGGATCGCGGCAGCCGCTGCTCCCGATCGCACCTTTCGCATCGGTGGCGACGAGTTTGCCATCATACTCGAGTCCACCGGAGCGTTGCAGGATCTCGAACACACTGCTGAGCGCATCCTCGCCGTGCTTGCAGAACCTGCCGATTGCGGCGGTCATGTCGTCGCTCCACGCGCGACGATCGGCGGCGCGGCGCTGTCGGCCGAGGAGCGCACCGTCAGCAGCGTCCGCCAGAGCGCCGACTTTGCCTTGTACCACGCAAAGGAAGTCCGCCGTGGCGGCTTCATGCGCTATCGTCCCGAGCTTGGCACCAACATCACGCGGCGGCTGCGTTCGATCAGGGATGTCGGCACTGCGTTGCGTGAGAATACGCTCGATGCCTTTTATCAGCCCGTGGTGCGTCTCGACACGCGTGACATAGTCGGCCTCGAGGCGCTGTGCCGGATGAACCTCGATGGCGAGGTCCTTCCTGCCTCGCTGTTTCACGAGGCGACCAAGGACGTCCAGGTGGCCGCCGACCTGACCGCGCGCATGATGGCGCTCGTTGCCGCCGACGTCCGGACCTGGCTCGACATGGGCATCCCGTTCCAGCACGTCGGCATCAACGTGTCGTCCGCCGACATGCACAGCGGTATGCTGGAGGAGGTGCTGACCGACGCGTTCGAGGCCGAGAACGTGCCGCTCAAGCACGTAATCCTGGAGATCACCGAAAGCGTCTACATGGACGACAGCCGTCGCGCCGTACCCAAGGCGATCGAGGCGCTCCGGGCGAAGGGGTTGAGAGTCGCACTCGATGACTTCGGCACCGGCTTTGCCTCGCTGACCCATTTGCTGACCGTGCCGATGGACATCATCAAGATCGACAAGAGCTTCGTCGATCGGCTGGCATCCACCGATGCCAGCCTGGCGATCATCGAGGGACTGATCGGCATCGGTGAGAAGCTCGACGTTCGGGTCATTGCCGAAGGCGTCGAGACGGAGGATCAGGCGCGCCTGCTGCAAGCGGCTGGCTGCAAGCTGGCGCAGGGCTATCTTTTCTCGCAGGCCGTCGATCGGCACAAGACGACTGCGCTGCTTCTCGACTGCGCGCAAAAGCCGGCGCGCCACGAGGCCGCTCCGTTTCCTGCTATCGCCTCGCGATAAGAATCGCTGCAGCGGCGATCTCCGAATGGTGACGGGCGAGCTGACGACTCGCCGTTTACCGCCTGCGGACGACCAGCCCCGCGATCCAGCCGGCAAACAGGGCTAGACCGACCGCGACCAGCCCATAGAGCAGCGAAAAGCGCTGTGAAAACACATAGACCCAGCGTTCGAAGCCCGACTTGTCGATGGTGATCGGGGTTTCGGAGCGGGCGATGACCTTGCCGTGGCGGATCAGGAATATCTCGGCGGAATAGTTGCCGACCGGCACGGCGCTCGGGATGGCGATGCGGGCGCGGTACAGGACGTTCTGGGTGACGCCGACGTCGCCTTCGTGCTCGGCGAACAGGCCGGTACGGCGGCGCAGGTCGATCAGGCCGCGCTCGAACTCCTCGGTCTCGCTGGCATTGTTGCCGCTGGCGGGCGAGAGCTGGAGATTGTCGACGCCGATCTCGTAGATCGCGGCCGTGCGCTCGTCGACCAGGCTGCGGATCGGGGCGGAGGTGGCGACGGCATAGAAGCCGGGCGTGGTCTCGAACCGCACCGAGCGGGTGTTGATCCAGATGCCGGCGACGCGATCCTTCTTGCGCAGGGTGATGGCCTGGGCCGGGCCGCGGACCACGACCGCCAGCCCGGGCACCTCGTCGGGCACGCCGCCCGCCGGATACTGGATCGCGCCGAAGACCAGCAGCTCGGCACCGCGGAAGGTGTAGATGATGTCGATGCGGCGCTGACTGATGTCGGTGATAAGTCGGATCGGCGCCGCGCCGACGCACGCCAGCCACAGCAGCAGCAGCAGCGCCGCGACCCTCATGCCGGGCCGAAAATCGTGAACAGCTCCGCCGGTCGCCAGGTCAGGCCGATGGCGAGGCGGATGGCGACCGCAACGACGATCAGCGCCAGGAACAGCCGCAGCTTGTCGGGCTTGAGCCGCTGCGCCGCCCGCACGCCGAACTGCGCCCCCAGCACGCCCCCGGAGAGCAACAGGATCGCCAGGACGATATCGACGGTCTGCGACTCGACCGAGTGCAGGATCGTCGTCGCCGCGGTGACGAAGATGATGTTGAACAGGCTGGTCCCGACTACCACGCCGGTCGACATGCCGAGCAGGTAGATCATCGCCGGCACCATGATGAAGCCGCCGCCGATGCCCATGATGACGGTCAGGATGCCGACGACGATGCCCAGCCCGAACGGCGCCAGCGGCGAGATGTACAACCCCGATTTGTAGAAACGCATCTTCCACGGCAGCGCGGCGATCCACGGGTGATGCGGGTGCAGGCGCCCGGTGACCGGCACGCCGGAGCGGGAGCGGCGCAACTCCGCCAGCGCCTCCTTCAGCATCAGCCCGCCGACGCTGCCGAGGAACAGCACGTAGATGATGTTGATCGTCACATCGATCTGCCCGAGCGACTGCAGCGCCGCGAACAGCACCGATCCAAGCCCGGCGCCGACGAAACCACCGGCGATCAGCACGCCACCCATCTTGAAATCGACGCCGCCACGCCGCCAATAGGCCAGCGCACCCGAGACGCTCGCCCCGGTGATCTGCGTCGCCGATGTCGCCACCGCGATCGCCGGCGGGATGCCGTAAAAGATCAGGAGCGGCGTCGTCAGGAAGCCGCCACCAACCCCGAACATTCCCGACAGGAAGCCGACCAGCGCCCCCAGCCCGACGATCACGAAGACGTTGACCGACATCTCGGCGATGGGGAGGTAGATGTTCATAGGCTGCGCCGGACGATAGCCGCACGGCCTGCGAAACGTAACCCGTTTAGCCGCTCAAAGAACGGTCAGTCGTCCTCGTCTTCCTTGCCGACGAGGTCGAGCGCGCGAGCCCGCATCTGGCGGGTGTGGCACCAATGGACCAGCGCCTCCTCGCGGCCGTGAGTAACCCAGACCTCCGATGGCGCCAGCTCGGTGCAAGTGTCGGTCAGCTCGGTCCAGTCGGCATGGTCGGAGACGATCAGCGGCAGTTCGACCATCTTCTGCACGGCACGCTGGCGGACGCGCATCCAGCCCGAGGCCATCGCCGTGATCGGCTCCGGCAGCCGCCGCGACCAGCGGTCGTTGAGCGCGGAGGGCGGCGCCATGACGATCGCGCCCTTCATCTCCGCCGGCTTCAGCCCTGCCGCCGGCCTAAGCTCGCCCAGGTCGACGCCCAGCGACACGTACAGGTCGCACAGGCGCTGTAGCGCGCCGTGAATGTAGATCGGGTCGGTGTGGCCGATCTGGCGCAGCCCCGCGATCACCCGCTGCGCCTTTCCAAGCGCATAGGCACCAATCAGCACGCAGCGGTCTGGATTGGCCTGCAGAGCAGTCACCGCCTTGCCGATCTCCTGCGTCGTGTCTGGATGGCGGAACACCGGCAGTCCGAAGGTCGCCTCGGTGACGAAGATATCGCATGGCACCGGCTCGAAGCCCTCGCAGGTCGGGTCCGCCCGGCGCTTGTAGTCGCCCGAGACGACGATACGCTCGCCCTTGTGCTCGAGCACGATTTGGGCCGAGCCGAGGACATGCCCGGCCGGGACGAAACGAGCCGTGACATCGCCAACCGTGACCGTCTCGCCATAGTCGACGCCCTGGCCGCCGACCTGCTCGCCATAGCGCACGTCCATGATCGCCAGCGTGCCCTTGGTCGCCAGCACCTTGTTGTGACCGGAACGGGCGTGGTCGGCATGGCCGTGGGTGACCAGCGCGCGATCCTTGGGCTGCGACGGATCGATCCAGAAGTCGCCGGGGGCGACGTAGATGCCCTCGGGGTGGGGCTGGAGCCAGGAACCGGGGGCGGGCATGTCCTGAATATAGGACCGTCCATCCGGACATGCCACGCCTGCGGCATCGCCGTGCTAGACGGCGCTTCGCGTTCGCAAGAGGGGAGGCTCATGGTCGAGGCAATCACGGTCATGCCGGTCGGTGTTGTTCGTGGCGGACGGGCGGAGGCGATCGACGACGACTGGGGCGAGAGCGTCGCGCGGATCGAGCTCGATAGCAGCTTGTTCACCCACGAAGCGCTTGCCGGGCTAGCAGACTTCTCGCACCTCGAGGTCATCTTCCACTTCGACCGGGTGCCCGTGGCCAAGATCGAGAGCGGCGCCCGCCACCCACGCGGCCGCTCCGACTGGCCGCTCGTCGGGATCTTCGCCCAGCGCGGCAAAAATCGACCGAACCGCCTCGGCCTGTGCACCTGCAGGCTGGTTGGCGTCGACGGCTTGACCATCTCCGTCGAGGGCCTGGACGCGATCGACGGAACACCGGTCCTCGACATCAAGCCGGTGATGCGTGGCTTCCTGCCGCGCGGCGATATCCGCGAACCCGCTTGGGCGAGCGAAATCATGGCGAGCTATTGGTAGCGCCTGGGCAACCTGCTCGTTTCGCCTGCCGATGCCTATATCCCTGCCAGTGACTGCTGCCCTCCCTCCCCAGATCCTCGACTGGTTCGCGACGCGCGACTGGTCGGTGCGGCGGCATCAGGCAGAGATGCTGGCTGCGGCGCGGGCAGGGGACCATGCGCTGCTGGTCGCGCCGACCGGTGCGGGCAAGACGCTGGCCGGGTTCCTTCCAAGCCTGGCGGAGTTGATCGAGAACCCGATCGATGGCCTCCACACCTTGTATGTGTCGCCGCTGAAAGCGCTGGCCGTCGACGTGCAGCGCAATCTGCTCAACCCGATCAATGAGATGGGCCTCGACATCCGCGTCGAGACGCGCACCGGCGACACGCCCTCCGACCGCAAGGTGAGGCAGCGCGAGCGGCCGCCGCAAATGCTGCTGACCACGCCGGAGTCGCTGTCGCTGCTGGTCAGCTACCCCGACGCGGCGCGCATGCTCGGCAGCCTGCGGACGATCATCGTCGATGAGGTCCATGCCTTCGCCACCAGCAAGCGCGGTGACCTGCTCAACCTGGCGATGGCGCGCTGCCAGATGCTCGCCCCCGGGCTGCGACGGGTCGGACTGAGTGCGACGATTGCCGATCCTGAAGCCTATCAGGGCTGGCTCGCGCCCGATGCCGACGCCGGATCCGTCAGGTTGGTGGTCGGCGATCCCGGCGCGGAGCCGCATGTCCACATTCTGGTTCCCGACGATCGCATCCCCTGGGCAGGGCACAATGGCCGCTACGCCGCCGCCGAGGTCATCAAGCTGATCGCCAACCACAAGTTGACGATCGTCTTCGTCAACACGCGCGCTGTGGCCGAGTTGATCTTTCGCGACCTGTGGGCAGAGAATGTCGACTCGCTTCCGATCGGTATCCATCACGGCTCGCTGAGCCCGGAAGCGCGGCGCAAGGTTGAGGCCGCGATGTCGAGCGGCCGGCTGCGCGCGATCGTCGCGACCGCCAGCCTCGATCTGGGCATCGACTGGGGCGACGTCGACCTGGTGGTGCAGATGGGCGCGCCCAAGGGTTCGTCGCGACTATTGCAGCGCATCGGTCGCGCCAACCACCGCATGGACGAGGCGTCGGAAGCCGTCGTCGTGCCGGGCAATCGCTTCGAATATCTGGAGTCGCTGGCCGCGCGCGATGCGGTCGAGCAGGGCGAGCTCGACCATGACATTTTCCGGCCCGGCGGTCTCGACGTGCTGGCGCAGCACATCATGGCTTGCGGCAGCGCCGCGCCGTTCACCGCAGATGCGCTGTTCGGCGAAATTCGGTCGAGCGCACCCTATGCCGGGCTGCCGCGCGCCGAGTTCGATCGCACCCTCGGCTTCGTCGAGTCGGGCGGCTACTCGCTCCGTGCCTATGATCGCTACAAACGCCTCACGCTGGGCGTCGACGGCCTGTACCGGGTCACCCACCCACGCATGGCGGTGCAGCACCGCCTCAACGCCGGCACTATCGTCGAGGCGGCGGCCCTGAACGTCAAGCTCGGGCGGCGCGGGCGCAGCTTCGGCAAGGTCGAGGAGTGGTTCGCCTCACAGTTGCGGCTCGGCGACAGCTTCATGTTCGCCGGGCAAGTCCTTGAGGTGACGGGTTTCGATGGTCCGGACATGTTCGTCAAGCTGTCGCGTGGCGACCCGCGAGTGCCGACCTATGTCGGTGGGCGCATGCCATTGTCGACCAACCTTGCGACGCGGGTGCGCGGTCTGTTCAACACGCCCGAACGCTGGTCGGAAATGCCGCCGGATGTTCATGAATGGCTGAGCTATCAGCAGTTGCGTTCCAAGCTTCCCGGCCTGGACGACCTTCTCGTCGAGACGTTCGAGCGCGAAGGCAAGCACTTCATGGTGGCCTATGGGTTCGAGGGCCGGAATGCGCACCAGACGCTGGGGATGCTGATGACGCAGCGTATGGAGGCAGCCGGCCTGCAGCCGCTCGGCTTCGTCGGCAGCGACTATATTCTGGCGACCTGGAGCCTCAAGCCGGTACTCGACCCCAAGCCGCTGTTCTCGCCGGACATCTTCGAGGAGGAGCTGTCAGAGTGGATCGCCGCGACGCCTTTCCTGCGCCGGGCGTTCCGCGAAGTCGCGGTGATCGGCGGCCTCATCGACCGACAACATCCCGGCCAGCACAAGACCGGCAAGCAGGTGACCTTCTCCAGCGACCTGATCTACGATGTGTTGCGCCGGCACGAGCCCGATCATCTCCTGTTGACTGCGGCATGGAGCGACGCGCGATCGAAGCTTACCGACATCGACCGGTTGGGAGCTTTGCTGGAGCGCGCGCAGACGTCGATGGTGCATATGAAGCTCGCGCGGGTGTCGCCACTGGCTGTCCCGGTGCTGCTGGAGGCTGGACGCGAGCGCGTGTTCGGCGGCGCCGACGAAGCGTTGCTGATCGAGGCGGACGCGCTGGCGGCGGAGGCGATGCGGCTCGACTGAACGTGCGACTTAGCTTGCAGCGACGGGCATCGTCGCTATACCGCGACGAATGTCATCCGTTGCCTTTTCGTTCGCAGGTCAGGAGTTCGTGCCGCTGACGTCGGGCGCGCTATTCTGGCCGTCGCGCAACGCCTTGCTGGTCGCAGACCTGCACTTCGAGAAGGCGAGCTGGTACGGAACGCGCCAGCAGTTCCTGCCCCCTTACGACACGACCGATACGCTGGCCGCGGTGATCGACGCGGTCGAGGCGACGGGAGCAACGTCGTTGTGGTGCCTGGGGGACAGCTTTCAAGATGCCGGCGGACCAGAGCGCCTGCCACCGGCGGCGCGGTCGGTTCTCGAGCGGCTGACCCGTACGCTTGACTGGCTGTGGATCACCGGCAACCATGATCATGAGGTCGCTCGTTCGCTTGGCGGACGGGTAATGGCCGAGTGCGAAGCGAGCGGCATCCTGCTGCGCCACGAGGCCGACGTGCTCGAAGCCAAGCCCGAGATTTCAGGGCATTACCATCCGAAGCTCAAGCTGCATGTCCGCGGCCGGGGTATCTCGCGACGGTGCTTTGCAGTGACGCCGAACAAGATCGTGTTGCCGGCCTTCGGTGCCTTGACCGGGGGGTTGGACGTCGGCGACCCGGTGTTCGGCCGGGTGCTGGGTGGACCGCTGGTCGCGCTGGTGCCGACGGCAGAACGATTGTTGCGGTTCCCGATCGCCGCCTGACGCGGTCAGTCTTCGCCGAACTTGTTCTCGATCAGTTCGACGAGCGCGGCCAGTGCTTCATCCGCCTGCGTTCCTGACGCCGCGACGTCGACACTGTCACCGGGCGCAGCGGCGAGCATCATCAAGCCCATGATCGAGGTGCCGGTGACGCTGGAGCCGTCCTTGCTGACCGTGACCACCGCGTCGAAGGTGCTGGCCAACGTCACAAAGCGGGCGCTCGCACGGGCATGGAGACCGCGGCGATTGGTGATCGGTACGGTGACGGGGCCAGCCAACTCAGGCCGCCTCGCCGAGGATCTGCGAAGCGACCGAGATATACTTGCGACCGGCTTCCTGCGCCGCGTCGACGGCGGCGGCGACGGTCATTACCTTGCGGACACTGGCGAGGCGGATCAGCATCGGCAGGTTGACGCCAGCAATTACCTCGATCTGCCCCGTGCCCATCAACGAGATCGCCAGGTTGGACGGTGTGCCACCGAACATGTCGGTCAGCACGATGACGCCTTTGCCTCCGTCGACCTTTGCGACTGCCGCGGCGATATCGGCGCGCCTGGCTTCCATGTCATCGTCAGCGCCGATGCAGATCGCCTCGATCGCAGTCTGCGGACCAACGACATGCTCCATCGCAAAGACGAATTCCGCCGCTAGCCGACCGTGGGTAACAAGTACGAGTCCGATCATGCGACCGATTGCTCCAGTCTGTCTTCACTGACGGGAGCGGCATCGTTGCCGCGTCCCGTCTTGTCACGGTGGATTAGATGCGGATCGTAACCTGCTGAGCGCAAACGTGCAGCAACTGCTTGTGCCACGAACACCGAGCGATGGCGACCGCCGGTGCAGCCGAAGGCGACGGTCAGGTAGGACTTGCCTTCGCGACCATAGCCGGGGAGCAGGGTCAGCAGCAGATCAACGATCCGCTCATAGGCGGGCGAGAACGCTGGGTCCGCCGCGACATAGGCGGCGACGGCCTCGTCCTCGCCGGTCAGCGGGCGCAGCTCCAGGTCCCAGTGCGGGTTGGCGAGGAACCGCATGTCGAACACCAGGTCGGCATCGCGTGGCAGCCCCCGCGCGAAACCGAACGACGTCAAGGTGATGGTCAGCGCATGGCCGGCACCGGTGCCGAAGCGCTCGCCGATCGCAGCGCGCAGGTCGGCGGCGCGGTAGTCGGTGGTGTCGATCACGGCATCGGCCCAGCGGCGCAGCGGCGCGGTCAATTCGCGCTCGGCGGCAATGCCGTCGGCAGCGGGGCGGTCGAGCGCCAACGGGTGCCGGCGCCGGGTTTCGGAAAAGCGGCGAGTCAGTTCGCCACCACTGCAGTCGAGGAAGACCAGTCGGACATCGAGGTGGTCGGCGCGGAGTGCCTTGAGCCGCGCCACGATTGCCTCGCCGTCGAAGCCCCGCGTGCGCGAGTCGATGCCGAAGGCGAGCGGTCGGCCGGACTCGATCTCGTCGGGGTCCAGCAGTCGATCCAGAAGCGCCAGTGGCAGATTGTCGACCGCCTCGAAGCCAAGGTCCTCCAGAGCCTTCAATGCCGTCGACTTGCCGGCGCCGGACATGCCGGTGATGATAAGTACCCGGGTCGGGCCGCTGGGCGAAGGTGGTTCAGAGGTCACGGGCGCGGCTTCTACTCCCGTTCGCAGGGCGCGCAAAGCCGCTTCGACCTTGAGGGGCGCCGCGGTTTCGAAGGGTGAGAGCGCCAGACATGGCAGGGCGACCCCCGCGACGTCACGGGTCGTCGCGTCGGGAAGGCGGTCCGGCAGGCTTTCCAGGTCGAAGGCCATCGCCACCGGGACACTGTGGGCAAAGGGCATCGCGGCGATGCCGCAGCCGCGGATCTCCAGCATGCCTGCAATCGTCGCCGGTGCAGAGGCAACCAGGCCATCGCCGTCGCGGCTGAGCTCGACCTGGTCATCGGCGATCAGCACGGCGCCGCGGTCGATCAGCCGGAGCGCCAGGTCCGATTTGCCGCTGCCGGGACGCCCCAGTAGCAGCACGGCCCGGCCGTCGATCGAGACTGCCGTGGCGTGGACGCGGATCATACCGCGGGCAGGGAGACGATGAAGCGCGCACCATTGCCGGGATGCCGGTCGAGCACTTCGACATTGCCGTCATGAGCTTCGACGATCGTCCTGACGATCGCCAGGCCCAGCCCGGAATGTCGGCCGAAATCCTCACCTTCCGGGCGTTCGGTGTAAAACCGCCTGAAGATGTCCTCGCGGTTCTCGGTCGGAATGCCGGGGCCGCTGTCGTCGACGCGCAGCAGCACCCGGTCGCCGGCATGAACGACAACGACCACTACCAGGCCGCCGTCGGGCGAGAAGGACACGGCATTGTCGATCAGGTTGCGGACCACTTGCGCAAGCCGGTCGCCCTCGCCGAGCGTGACGGCGGTGTCGCCCTCCGGTCGGGCGTAGGCGATCTGTACGCCACGCGGCAGGCCGGCGGTCTCATAAGCCTTGACCAGATTGCCGGTGAGGTCGCCGAAATCGATGCGTTCGAAACGGCTGCGGGACAGCTCGGCATCCAGGCGACTGGCGTCGGCAATGTCGGTGATCAGCCGGTCGATACGACCGACATCGTCGCGGATCACCTCCATCAACTGTGTCTTGAGCGCCGGGTCCTTGACCAGTTCGAGCGAATCGACTGCGCTGCGCAGGCTAGCCAGCGGGTTCTTGAGTTCATGCGCAACGTCGGCGGCGAATGCTTCGGTCGCGTCGATGCGGTCGCGGAGTGCACCAGTCATGTCGCTGAGCGCCCGTGCCAATTGGCCGATCTCGTCACGGCGGCGCTTGAAGCGGGGCACCGTGACTTCACGGGCACGACCGAGGCGAACGCGCTGTGCCGACACGGCCAGCAAGCGGAGCGGGCGAACAATCGTGTTGGCGAGGAAATTCGAAAAGAACAGGCTGACTGCCAGCACACCGAGGAAGACCATGCCAAGCGTTGCTCGCTCGGCGCGGACAAGGCGGGTGATGTCGCGGGTGTCGAGGGTGAGTTGCAGCGTCGGTCGTGGGGCTGGGCCGGTACCGAGCGGAGCGGCGGCGCTGATGATGACGGTGCGGTCGGGTGCACGACGGCGGAGGTCGACGACCTTGCCGTTGCGGGCAACAAGGACCTCCGACCAGGCCGCGGCATTATCGCGCGCCGGTTCGACATAATCGTCGAGATGGTGCGTCGTGCCGAAGCCCTCGATGACTATGTCGAGCGCGCGGGCGGCGTCACGGCGAAACGGCTCGGTACGCGGGTCGACGAGCTCGAAGGTCGGCCCGGTAGCGCGCCAGCTGTCGGCAGCCAGGCTGCCATCCGTCGCATAGACCCGTAACCGCGAGCCGCCGATTGCGCCGAAGCGGGCGGCGAGCGCCGGCCATTGCGCCGATGGCACGCGCGATAGAAAATCACCGATCAAGGTGGCCTGAAGCCTGAGCTCGCTGCTGCGCTGATCGATCAGCCGTTCGCGAAACGTGTCGAGATAGGCGACGCTCAACGCCAGGGCGAGGATGGCAAAGACGTTGACCGCAAGGATGCGCGGCGCGAGGCTGAACCGCCAGCGCGCGGGTGGCCCGGTCAATGGATCAGGCTTCGTTGAAGCGGTAGCCGACGCCATAGAGCGTCTCGATCCCCTTGAAGTCGCGGTCGACGGCCCGGAATTTCTTGCGCAAGCGCTTGATATGGCTGTCGATCGTTCGATCGTCGACGTAGACGTCGTCCTGATAGGCGGCGTCCATCAACTGGTCGCGCGATTTGACGAAGCCGGGGCGGCTGGCCAACGCTTCCAGGATCAGGAACTCGGTGACCGTCAGCGCGACGTCGCCGGCCTTGCCCTCGGCCGTCTCCCAGCTGACTCGGTGGCGCGCTGGATCCATGGTCAGGCGTCCGCGCGTGAAGGCCGGGCCGGGCGCCGTTTCGCCCTCGGCCAACGGCTCGCCCCTACGGCTGGCGACGCGGCGTAAAACAGCGCGGATGCGCTCTATCAGCAGCCGCTGGCTGAACGGCTTGCCGATATAATCGTCGGCGCCCATCGCCAATCCGAGCGCCTCGTCGATCTCGGTATCCTTGGACGTCAGGAAAATCACCGGCAGTTCGGTTTTTTCTCGCAGCCGCCTCAGCAATTCCATCCCGTCCATGCGTGGCATCTTGATATCGAGGACGGCCAGGTCCGGCGGATTCTCCGTCAGCGCTTTCAACGCAGCTGCACCATCGGAGTAGAGTCGAACCGCAAAGCCTTCACTTTGCAGGGCGATCGACACCGAAGTGAGGATATTGCGGTCGTCGTCGACGAGAGCGATCGTGGCGGACACAGGGTCTCCGGGCGCGGCGTCGAATGCCTAGCGCAACGCTGTGCCAATACCGCGGCCCTGTGGCAAGTACGACGCGGAACTGCCCCCTGATGCTGGGGTTAGGCGACTTACTGAAATTGGGAGATCGTCATGAACAGATTCGCTATGCTCGCCGCCACCAGCCTGGTCGTCGCCGCACCTCTCGCGGCCGCACCGACCACCAAGGCGCCTGACTTCGTCAAACAGGCAGGGTCGGGAGATCTTTACGAAAAGACGTCGAGCCAGATGGTCCTGAAGACCGCAAAGGACGCCAAGATCCGCAGTTTCGCCCAGATGATGATCGACGATCACAGCAAGTCGACCGCTCAGGTCGCGGCCGCTGCCAAATCCGATGGCGTCGTCGCCGGACCGCCCAAGCTGCTGCCGCCCCAGGCCAAGATGATCGCCGACCTGAAGGCAGCCAAGGGCGCCGACATGGAGAAGGTCTACGTCAAGCAGCAGATGATGGCGCATGAGCAGGCGCTGGCGCTGCACACCACCTATGCGCAGGGCGGCGACAAGCCGGCCTTGAAGCAGGCCGCGACCGGCATCGTGCCTGTCGTCCAGCATCATCTGGACGAGTTGCGCGGCATGCAGGGTGCGACAACCACCGGGCGCTGATCGCTCCTAAAGACGATGATGCCAGTCGCGGCGATGCCGTGGCTGGCATCGTTTGTCTGCGACCCATGCTTCGGGCACAGCGCGGCCTCCCACGGGCGCAAGAATCTAACCCATGACTTTGACGTGCTGGCGGCATCTCGCCTAATAGCGGCGGATCACGAAGGCCAGCCCCCCGCTGCTTCCATCTCTCATTTCCAAGGAGACCCCCTTGACTGCTTCCCGTACTGGCCTCGACACGCAAGGCTTCACGACCAATGCGACCCTGCACTGGAACCTTGGAACTGCGGCGCTGATCGAGCAGGCCGTGGCGCGGGGCGAGGGCCTGCTGTCGAAGGACGGCGCACTCGTCGTCGAGACTGGCAAGCACACCGGCCGCTCGGCAAATGACAAGTTCATCGTCAAGGACGACGTCACCGGCCCGGTGATCTGGTGGGGCAAGACCAACAGGCCGATCAGCCCGGAGCAGTTCGCCACGATCAAGGCCGATTTCGCTGCCGCGCTGGCCGAGAAGGACACGCTGTTCGTCCAGGACCTGTTCGGCGGATCGCAGCCCGAGTACCGCGTCCAGGTTCGCGTAATCACCGAATACGCGTGGCACTCGATGTTCATCCGCACGATGCTGGTGCGGCCGGAGGAGGCTGAACTCGCCGACTTCCTGCCGGAGTTCACGATCGTCGACCTGCCGAGCTTCAAGGCCGATCCGGCGCGTCACGGCTGCCGGTCGGAGACGATCATCGCCGTCGACTTCGAGGGCAAGACCATACTGATCGGCGGCACGAAATATGCCGGCGAGATGAAGAAGTCGGTGTTCTCGATCCTCAACTACCTACTGCCGGTGCAGGGCGTGATGCCGATGCATTGCTCAGCCAACATCGGCGCGAATGGCGATACCGCGGTGTTCTTCGGTCTCAGCGGCACCGGCAAGACGACGCTCAGCGCGGATGCGTCGCGCACCCTGATCGGCGACGACGAGCATGGCTGGTCGGATACGGCGGTCTTCAATTTCGAAGGCGGCTGCTACGCCAAGGCAATCCGCCTGTCGCCAGAGGCCGAGCCCGAGATCTACGCGACGACCAAGCGCTTCGGTACTGTGCTGGAGAATGTCGTGATCGATCCCGATACGCGCGAAATCGATCTCGACGACAATGCGCTGGCGGAGAACAGTCGCGCTTCCTACCCGATCGACTTCATCCCGAACGCCAGCAGCGACAATCTCGGGCCGGTACCCAAGAACATCATCATGCTGACCGCCGACGCTTTCGGCATCCTGCCTCCGATTGCCAAGCTGACCCCGGCGCAGGCAATGTACCACTTCCTCTCCGGCTACACCGCCAGGGTCGCAGGTACCGAGATCGGGGTGACAGAGCCCGACGCCACCTTCTCGACCTGCTTCGGAGCGCCGTTCATGCCGCGTCATCCGTCGGTCTACGGCAACCTCCTGAAGGAGCGTATCGCCAAGGGCGGCGTCGATGTCTGGCTGGTCAACACCGGTTGGACCGGCGGCATCTATGGCGTTGGCAAGCGCATGCCGATCCGGGTCACCCGCGCGCTGCTCAACGCCGCGCTCGACGGTTCGCTGAATAATGCACCGATGCGGACCGATCCGAATTTCGGCTTCCAGGTGCCGATCGTCGTTGCTGGCGTCGACCAGCTCATCCTCGATCCGCGTGCTACCTGGGCCGACAAGGATGCTTACGACGTCAAGGCAGCGGGGCTGGTGAAGTTGTTCATCGATAACTTCGCCCAGTTCGAGGATCACGTCGATGCTGGCGTTCGCGAGGCTGCGCCCAAGGCAGCTTGACGCCAACCTCACCTTTCTGATCGGCTACCGCCGTCTTCATTGATTGGAGGCGGCGGTCTTCTGTCCGGCCGGGTCGAACAATCCTGACTATTAGGCTGAGCCTTGTCATATCGAATGACAATCGCGGCTTACGGGCGCTTGCTGCAGGCATGAGTGCACACGCTCGATGAAGCAGTTCGACGCCCGGTGGCGGACGCTGGCGGCGTGCATGTCGGCGGTCGCGGGATTTGTCGATGCGGTCGGGTTTATCGGGACGGGCGGCTTCTTCGTCTCGTTCATGAGCGGCAATTCGACCCGGATGGCCGTTGCTGCTCCTATGGCGGTCATGACCGCTGCGGCGGCAGCGGGTCTGATCGCTTCGTTCGTCGCGGGCGTGATAATCGGATCCTTGCTTGGGAGAACCGTGGGTCGAGTCCGGCGGCCTGTGGTGTTGCTACTGGTTGCAACGATCGTTGCGATGGCTGCTCTGATGGTTCGCATTGGGCCGATGTGGAGCGTATTCGCGCTCGCAGCCCTGGCTATGGGCGCTGAGAATACGGTTTTCGAGACAGGCGGCGAGGTGCGGCTTGGCGTCACCTACATGACCGGTGCGCTGGTCAAGACTGGGCAACATCTGGCGACCGCTTTGACGGGCGGCGAGCGCTGGGGATGGTTGCCGTATCTAGGACTGTGGTCCGGACTGGTCGGCGGCGCCGTGATCGGTGCGCTGGCCTATCCGATTTTTGGCCTTGAAGCGCTCTGGATTGCGGCGTTGGCGCTGCTGGGGCTCGCGGTCGTGGCATGGCGGTTGGAGAGCTGAGAGCAGCTATCGTCGATCTTCGCATCTCCGCCGATGCCACAACGGCGATGAATGCTATTTGCTGAAATAGTGCTGATATGCTGGCAGCGTCAAGAACGGCTCCAACTTGTCGGCCAGCACGAGAGCACGGAACACCTCTGCGGCCTCGGCGAACTTGCCTGCTGCAAAATGGTCGCCGCCAACGTCGGCTTTCCAGACCTTTAGTTGCTCGCCGATCACTCGTTCGATCAGCGCCTCATCGACAGGCTCCCCGCTGTCGAGGACGACGTCGTTGGCACGCCATTGCCAGAGCTGGGTACGGCAGATCTCGGCGGTGGCGGCGTCCTCCATGAGGTTGTGCAGTGGAGCAGCACCGGCGCCGCGCAGCCAGGAAGCGATGTAGCCGATGCCGACATTGACGTTGTTGGTCAACCCGGCCAGCGACTTGGGACCGGGGGCAGGGGTGGTCAATTGCTCGGCAGTCACCGAGCCTTCGGGTATCCGGCCGAGCTGATTGGGCCCCGGCATGATCCGGTCGAAGACCTCCATGGCGACGCCGACCAGCCCGGGGTGGGCAACCCAGGTGCCGTCATGGCCGATGCTTGCCTCGCGCTCCTTGTCGGCGCGGACGGCGGCAAAGGCCCTGTCATTAGCGGCATCGTCGCCCTTGACCGGGATGAACGCCGACATGCCGCCCATCGCGTGTGCGCCGCGGCGGTGGCAGGTGCGAATGACGTGAAGCGCATAGTCGCGCATGAAGGGGACGATCATGTTCACTGCGGCCCTGTCCGGCAGGACATGCGCCGACGAGTTGCGGAAGGTCTTGATGAAGCTGAAGATATAGTCCCAGCGACCGCAGTTGAGCGCCGAGACATGGTCGCGAAGCTCGTACAGGATCTCGTCCGCCATGAAGGCGCCGGGGAGAGTCTCGATCAGCACGGTGCCCTTGATGGTGCCGACCGGCAGCCCGAGCACCGATTGGGCGTAGACGAAGACGTTGTTCCACAGCCGCGCCTCGAGATAATGCTCGAGCTTGGGCAGGTAGAAATACGGACCGCTGCCGTTCGCCACCAGCCGCCGGGCGTTGTGGAAAAAGTACAGCCCGAAATCGAACAGCGCGCCGGCGACGGGCTCGCCATCGACCAGCATGTGCGCTTCGGGCAGATGCCAGCCGCGCGGGCGGATCAGCAGCGTCGCCACCTTTTCGTTGAGCTTGTAGCTCTTGCCCTTGTCCTCGAAAGTGATCGTGCGGTCGACCGCGTCGCGCAGGTTGATCTGGCCCTCGAGCATGATCTCCCACATGGGCGTGGAGGCGTCCTCGAAGTCCGCCATGAAGCATCTGGCGCCCGAATTCAGCGCGTTGATGACCATCTTGCGGTCGACCGGCCCGGTGATCTCGACGCGGCGATCCTGCAGGTCGGCGGGCGAGCCCGCGATCTGCCAGTCTCCATCACGGACCGACGATGTCTCGGGCGCGAAGTCGATTTCATTGCCTTCGTCCCACCACGCCTGGCGCTGGTCGCGGGCGCGCAGCAGCGATTGCCGCGTCGGCTCGTACATGCGGTGGAGGCTGGCGACGAACAGCAATGCCGCGTCGGTCAGGATGGTCTCGAAGCCGGGCTTCATCGTCCCGGTGATGTGTACGCCGTGGACGGCCATGTTGCTCTCCGGTCTATGCGAACCTGAACGGGGTGACGCCACGCGTGCGCTCGTCGACGACGAGGCGACGACCGCGCGGCGGCAGGCTGCGCTGGCGACATGCGGTACGTTCGCACGATGCGCAACCCAGGCCGATCGGCGTAGCCCTCGGTGCGTCGAGGTCCAGCCCGGAGGCGTAGGCCAGCGGTCGGGCATGGCCGAGGTCGCAGCCGAGCAGGATGGCGAACTCCGGTCGCGGCTCGCCATAGCCCATGGTGTAGCTGCGTACGGTCCGGGTCACCGTCAGGAAGCGCGCGCCGTCCTCCGTCTCGACGATCTGGCGGACGATGGCACCCGGGCGGTCGAAGGCAGCGTGCAGCGTCCATAACGGGCAGCCGCCACCACGCGCCGCCAGCGTCGAGCGCGCCGCGGCGAAGCGCTTGCTGATGTTACCGGCGCGGTCGACGCGTAGCATGAAGAACGGCACGCCGCGGGCGCCGGGGCGCTGCAGCGTCGTCAGCCGGTGGGCGACCTGCTCGAACCCCGCGCCGAAGCGCGCCTGCAGCATCTCGATGTCGTAGCCGAGCGATTCGCAGGCGGCGTGAAAGCGGCCGTACGGCATCATGATCGCGGCGGCGGCATAGTTGACTAGCGTCTGGGTGCCGAGGCGTTGCGCCTCCTTGGTGGGAAGGTTGGCCCCGGCCAGCGCGGCTTCGATAGCCGGGCGGAGTTCGCTGAGCGCCAGTTGGGCGGCGGCGGCAAAGGTCCGGCTGGCGGCGTCGAGGCTCTCCGACAGCTGCAACTGGCGCGAGTGAAGGTCGAGGCGGCGCAGCAGGTTGGGCATGATCTCGGCGGGCAGGATGCGGACGCTGAGCCCGTGGCGGACGCGCAGCCGGTCGGAAATCGCGGAGCGCAGGTCGCCCGCCGCCAGCCGCAGTTCGTCGGCGAGCGCTTCGCAGGCGGTGTCGAGTTCGGGGAAGTGGTTGCGGCGGTCGAGCAGCAGGTCGGTGACCGCCTCGATCGGGTTGGCCTCAGGGTCGGCGCGTACGGTATCGCCGTCGAGCAGCGCGTGGAGTCGGAGCAGGGCCTGGGCGATACCGGGCGAGGCAGAAGCGACCTCGGCCAGCTCGGCACGCCCGATCTCGATGCCGTGCAGTGCCGGATCGCCGAAGACGCGCGCCAGTTCGGATGCGACCGCATCGCCGTCGTCGCCGGTCAACTGGCGCAGGTCGAGGTTGTAGGTCCCAGCCAGCTTGAGCAGGAAAGTTGCGCTGAGTGGCCGCTGGTTGCGCTCGATCAGGTTGAGGTAGCTCACCGACACGCCGAGGTCGGCCGCCATCCGCGTCTGGGTCAGCGCCTGTGCAATCCGCAGGCGGCGCAGGCGGGGACCGGCGAAGATCTTCTGGTCGGCAGCCATGCTCGCTCTCGATTGTAAATAATACGTACACTGTGACAGGTTTGATCGAACGTTTCCACACATCTCCACACGATTTTGACGACAAGCCCGATTGACCCTGCAACGCTGCGGTTGCACAGCGCATCTATAGCGTTTCGGGGAGGATCGGCGGGAAGGTGCAAAGCATCACCCGCCGGTAGTTGTAAAGAAATGGTCAAAAGGACTGCAGCCATGACGAGCTTTGCCGAACTGATCCCAGACGCCTCCGCCGGCCGTTTCGACGGCATCAAGCGGCCCTATTCCGCCGAAGACGTCGCCCGTCTGCGCGGCTCGGTGCAGGTCGAGCATACGCTGGCTAAGCGTGGTGCGGCGACGCTTTGGGAAATCTTGAAGTCGGAGGATTACGTCAACGCGCTCGGTGCACTCAGCGGCAACCAGGCGATGCAGATGGTCCGCGCCGGGCTGAAGGCGATCTACCTCAGCGGCTGGCAGGTCGCCGCCGATGCCAACACTGCCGGCGCCATGTATCCCGACCAGTCGCTGTACCCCGCCAACGCCGGCCCTGAATTGTGCCGCAAGATCAACCGCACCTTGCAGCGCGCCGATCAGATCGAGCACAGCGAAGGCGGCGTTCAGCGCGACTGGTTCGCGCCGATCGTCGCCGATGCCGAAGCCGGTTTCGGCGGCCCGCTGAACTGCTTCGAGATCATGAAGGCCTACATCGAGGCCGGAGCGGCGGGCGTCCATTACGAGGACCAACTCGCGTCGGAGAAGAAGTGCGGCCACCTTGGCGGCAAGGTGCTGATCCCGACCCAGGCGCATATCCGCAACCTCGACGCGGCACGGCTGGCGGCGGACGTCTCGGGCGTCGCGACGGTGATCTGCGCGCGCACCGATGCCGAGAGCGCCATGCTGCTGACCTCCGACGTCGACGAGCGCGACCATGAGTTCATCACCGGCGAGCGTACCCCTGAAGGCTTCTTCCGCCTGAAGCCCGGCACCGGCGTCGATCACTGCATCAAGCGCGGCATCTCGTTCGCCGAGCACGCAGACCTGCTGTGGTGGGAGACATCGAAGCCCAACCTCGATGATGCACGGCGCTTCGCCGAAGCGATCAAGAAGGAGCATCCGAACAAGATGCTGGCGTACAATTGCTCGCCGTCGTTCAACTGGGAGGCCAATCTCGACAAGGACACCATCGCTAAATACCAGCGCGAGCTGGGCGCGATGGGGTACAAGTTCCAGTTCGTCACGCTCGCCGGTTTCCACCAGTTGAACCACGGCATGTTCGAACTGGCGCGCGGCTACAAGGAGCGCGGCATGGCGGCTTATTCGGAGCTGCAGCAGGCCGAGTTCGCCTCCGAGAAGAACGGCTACACCGCAACGCGCCACCAGCGCGAAGTCGGCACCGGCTATTTCGATGCCGTCGCGATGGCGATCTCGGGCGGCTCGTCCTCGACGACCGCGCTTGGGGAGTCGACGGAGAATGCCCAATTTTTGGCAGGCGACGCGATGAAGATCGCGGCTGAGTAAGCCCTCTCCCTCCCCCCGCGGGGGGAGGGACCGACGCGTCAGCGCCAAGAAGGGCGTATTCCGGGAACAAGCCGCTCTCCCGGTCCGTGGCAAGCAAAACGTCTCTCGACCTCTCCCAGTTGGGAGAGGTCGCAGGCGTTTAGGCCGCTTCCCTCGGTACGACGATCTCGAACCCCGCACCGGGATTTTGCGGGCAAAGGTTTACCACTGCCTGCAGCTGCCGCGTCAGCGACCGCACGATCTTCATGCCCAGCGATCCCGAGCGCAGCAGGCTGAAGCCTTCCGGAAGTCCCGGTCCCGTGTCGCCGACGAACACGCGCACGTCGCCCTGTTCCGTGCGTGACAGGTGCAGGCGAATGATGCCCGCAACGTCGCCGGGATAAGCGTATTTCATCGCATTGGTGATGAGCTCGCTGACGACCAGCGCCAGCGGCACAGCCTGGCTCAACGGCAGGACAATCTCGTCCGTCGCAGCGAAGTCGAGCACCACCCGCCCGCCGGCATTGAGCGCCGAAACACTTTCCTCGGCCAGCTCGCAAAGATAGGCGACGATATCGACCCGGTCATGGGCACTGGTCGAATACAGCCGCTGGTGCATCGAAGCGACCACCGAGACCCGGCCGCGCGCCTCGACCAGGCTGGCCCGCAGCACGGGGTCGACGGCCTGTGCCGCCTGCAGCGACAGCAATGCGGTAACCAGCTGCAGGCTGTTCTTGACCCGGTGGTTGACCTCGTGGAGCAGCATGTCCTTTGTCTCGACGGCCGTAGCCAGCGCCGCCTCGGCGCGTTTGCGGGCGGTAATGTCGATACTGGCAATCGACAGGCGCCGACGCCCGCTGGTGCCGGGTGGCATCGGGGTCAGAGTCGCGGTGAACCAGCGCTCGCCATCCGGCCCGGCGAACGGATATTCGGTGGTCGTCGGCTCGCCCGCGGCATGGCCGCGCTTCAGTGCAGTCATCATTCCGCGCGCCAGCTTGCCGTTTCTCAGCGAACGGGCGCTGCGCCCGGTGATCGACTCCGCTCCCCAGAAGCGCGCCATGCGCCGGTTGGCGACGATGAAAGTGAAGTCCCGCTCGTCGATCTCGATGACCGCCGTGTAGACGCCCGCCGTCTCGAAGAAGGCGCGCATCGCGGTCTCGGACTCGCTCAGTCGGGACGCGAGCGCCGCGGCTCCGCTGACGTCGATGTTGACGCCGTACCAGCGCGTCACCTTGCCGTCGGTGTTACGGACAGGCTGGGCGCGGGTCAGGAACGGGCGAAAGCTGCCGTCGGCGGCGCGCAGCGGGAAGGTCATCTCGAAACTCTCGCCGCGCTCGACAGCCTCCGCCCAGTTGGACATCACCTGGGGCAAAGTCTCTGGATCGTGGACCGATCGCCACCCCCAGCCTTCGAGCTGCGTCGGGCTGCACCCGGTGTATTCGTACCAGTGGCGGTTATACCAGAAGATGTAGCCGTCGGCGTTGGCCATCCACGACAGGATCGGCAGATTGTCGGCCATCAGGCGATAGTCGCGGTCGGCGTCGCCGCTTTCGGCGAACGAACTTTCGGTGAAATGTCGCAGCCCGTCCCCGGCACCGACCACCGAGGCGCCAACTCCGGCAGCGACGGCGAGCGGATCGGTAGCGGGCTGCAGCATCGCCTGCCATTAACGCCGTAAGGCGCAATTTGCCAAGTATCGGCGGCCTGCCACCCTGCCTTAGACAAGTGCCCGTCGCCGGGCTATCGACTGCGCATGGCCCGTTCCGATCCCGAGACACCGACCCCCAAGCGCGGCCGCGTCAACCGTCGCAACTTCCTGATCGGCACCGGTTCGGCGGTCGGGCTGGTCGTCGGCTATGCGGTATGGCCGCGCCAACGCGCGCTCAACTGGGTCGCGGCACGAGACGAGACGCTGATCAACGGCTGGGTCAAGATCGGCACCGATGGTCGCATCGTCGTCGCGGTGCCGCAGGCCGAGATGGGGCAGGGCGTCTACACCAGCCTGCCGCAGATCCTCGCCGATGAACTTGGCGCCGACTGGGCGACCGTCAGCGTTGAGCCGGCACCTTTGCATCCGATCTATGCCAACAAAGGCTTCATCGCCGACGTAACCCCGAGTATCCCGGCACCATTGCGCGGCATCGCGGGCTGGGCGCTCGGCGCCGTCATCGAACATTACGACGTGCAACTGACGGGCGGCAGCACCTCGATCCGCGGTTTTCACGACACCATCCGGCTCGCGGGGGCCTCGGCGCGAGAGATGCTGTGCCGCGCGGCGGCGCGGGACTGGGATGTCGACTGGCGGGAGTGCGACACCCGCGCCGGCTTCGTCACCTACAAGGCCCGCAGCGCTCGCTTCGCCGACCTGGCCGGCAAGGCGGCGATGGAGGACGCGCCATCATCTCCAACGTTGCGGCCGGCCAAATCGCGGATGCTGATGGGCAAGGCGGTGCAGCGGCTCGATATCCCGGGCAAGGTCGATGGTACAGCGCACTTTGGCCTCGATGTTCGGTTGCCGGGGATGCTCTACGCCGCCGTGCGCTCCGGCCCGGTCGGCGACCCCAGGCTCGTTTCTGCGACGGGACCGGCGGACGTTCGGATCGTCAAGGGGCCTTCATGGGTGGCTGTGGTCGCCGATGGCTTCCACGCGGCGAAGACCGGGCTGGAGAGGGTCGAGGCGAAGTTCGCCGCCCAGCCCAAGGTCGCGGGCAACTGGATGGAGCTGGCGCTCAAATCCGCGCTCGCGCATCCGGGAGAGGTCGTCGCCAAGTCCGGCGATGCCTCGGTACTCGATGGCAAGGGCGTGATCACCGCCGACTATACCGTGCCATTCGCCGCACACGCCTGCATGGAGCCGATGAACGCCACTGCGCGCGTCGGTAACGGCCGTGCCGAAATCTGGGCCCCTACGCAATCGATCACTTTGGTTGTCTGGGCTGTCGCAAAAGCGCTCGGTATCGAGGAGTCGGCGGTGACGGTTCATCCGACGCTGCTCGGCGGTGGCTTCGGCCGCAAGGCAGAGTCCGACGTCTGCGTCCAGGCGGCGCTGATCGCCCGCGCCGTGAAAGCGCCGGTCCAGGTCATCCTGACCCGCGAGGAAGACACCGCGCAGGACCGCTTCCGCCCTGCGGCCGCGGCCCGCATGCGCGGCCTCGTCGGAGCCGACCACCGTATCGCCGCCTGGGGCAGTCGCGTCGCGGTCCCTGACGTCGGAACCAGCTTCATGAACCGCAACTTCCCGGCGATGGGCGGCAAGGCCAAGCCCAGCGCGCAGGGCGTCGATGGTACGCAGGATCTGCCGTATGACTTCGGCGCCATGTCGGTCGAACACGCGCTGGTCGATTTGCCGGTGCCGCTCGGCTTCTGGCGCTCCGTCGGGCATAGCTTCTCGGGCTTCTTCGTCGAGAGCTTCATCGATGAGATGGCGCATGCAGCGGGCGTCGATCCCGGTGCTTTTCGCCTGTCGATGCTCCACGATGCGCCTCGCCATGCCGCCGTCGTGCGCGCCGTACTGGCTGCGTCGGGACCACTTGGGCTGGTCGAGCCCAACACCGGTCGCGGCATCGCGCTGGTCGAGAGTTTCGGCAGCATCGTCGCCGAGGTCGCCGAGGTCGTCATCGGCAAGGATGGTCCCCGCGTCATCCGCGTCTGGGCAGCGATCGACTGCGGCCCGGTCGTGAATCCAGGCATCGTTCGCGCCCAGATCGAGAGCGGCATCATCTATGGACTGACCGCCGCGCTGAAGGGCCGCATTACTTTCAAGGACGGCGTAGTGGAGCAGGCCAACTTCGATCGCTATCCATTGCTGACGCTTGCCGAAACGCCGGAGATCACGACCATCATCATGACCAGCACTGCACCGCTGGGAGGCGTCGGCGAGCCCGGCCTCCCGCCTATTGCTCCCGCCGTCGCCAACGCGATCTTCGCGGCGGGCGGCCAGCGCCTCCGCGACTTGCCGTTTGCGACTGCGGCGTGAGCCTGCCTGTCGATCATCCACCCGTCGCGTTCGGCAAGGTCGGGATGCTGCTGGTCAATCTCGGCACGCCCGATGCGGCCGACATTCCATCGGTGCGCCGCTATCTGGCGGAGTTTCTTTCAGACCGCCGCGTTGTCGAATTGCCGCGCATCTTCTGGACGCCGTTGCTCCACGGCGTCGTCCTGCGCCGCCGTCCTAAGACGACGGCGGCGAACTATGCCCGGGTGTGGACCGGCGACGGCTCGCCCCTAGCCTCGATCACCAAGGCGCAGGCGGCGGCGATGGCGACGGCATTTCCCGACGTCATGGTCGATTGGGCGATGCGCTACGGCAATCCTTCCATCCCTGACCGCCTCGCCGCACTTAAGGATGCCGGTTGCGAGCGCATCCTGATCGCGCCCCTGTATCCGCAGTACAGCAGTGCTACGACCGGCACGGTCAACCAGCAGGTCTACGAGACCGTGTCCAGCTGGCGCTGGCAGCCGGCATTGCGTACCTTGCCCGCCTATCACGACGATCCGGCCTACATCCAGGCGCTGGCCGCGTCCGTGGAGGCAAGCCTGTCCGCTTTGGATTTTAAGCCGCAACTGGTCCTTGCCTCGTTCCACGGCATGCCGCGACGGACGCTCGACCTCGGTGATCCCTATCATTGCCATTGCCGCAAGACGGCGCGTTTGCTGGCTGGGCGGCTCAGCCTGCCGCTGCGGGTCAGCTTCCAGTCTCGGCTGGGGCGGGCGGAATGGCTTAAGCCCTATACTGACGCGACGCTGACCGAACTGGCGGCGGAGGGCATCACGAAGGTTGCGGTGGTGTCGCCCGGCTTCTCCGCCGACAATCTGGAAACGCTCGACGAAATCGCGCGCGAAGGCCGCGAGACGTTCATGGAGAATGGTGGCGTGGACTTCGCCTACCTGCCATGCCTGAACGCAACCGACATCGGCGTCGAGATGCTGAAAGATTTACTGAGGCGTGAACTTGCGGGCTGGGCCACGCCGCAATAGTCTCGCCGCAAAACACATCCTGGGAGAATAGCATGGCACGGGTAGCGATCGTCACGGGCGGCACGCGCGGTATCGGCGAGGCGATCAGTCTGGCGCTTCAGGCCGAAGGCATGACCGTCGCGGCAAACTATGGCGGCGACGACGCGAAGGCGGCCGGGTTCACGGCGCGCACCGGCATCAAGGCCTATAAGTGGAACGTTGCCGATCACCAGGCCTGTCTCGACGGCGTCAAGCAGGTCGAAGCCGACCTCGGCCCGGTGGACGTGCTGGTCAACAATGCCGGCATTACCCGTGACGGCACGCTGCTCAAGATGACCTACGAAATGTGGCGCGAGGTCATGGACGTGAACCTCGGCGGCTGCTTCAACATGGCCAAGGCAGTGTTTGCCGGGATGCGCCAGCGCGGCTTCGGCCGGATCGTCAGCATCGGTTCGATCAACGGGCAGGGCGGCCAATACGGCCAGGTCAACTACGCCGCTGCCAAGTCCGGCATCCACGGCTTCACCAAGGCGCTGGCCCAGGAAGGCGCGCGCGCCGGGATCACGGTCAATGCCATCGCGCCGGGTTATATCGACACCGACATGGTCGCTGCCGTCCCTGCCGACGTGCTGGAAAAGATCGTCGCCAAGATTCCGGTCGGGCGCCTCGGCAAGGCCAGCGAGATTGCGCGCGGCGTCGTTTTCCTGACCGGCGAGGATGCGGGCTTCATCACTGGCTCGACGCTGTCCCTCAATGGCGGGCAGCACATGTACTGATGGCGGTGGCAAAGCCTGCGAGCGGCCTGGTCAAGGGCTCGTTCAAGATCGCGGGCCACGCCACTTCGGTCAGCCTGGAACCGGTGTTCTGGGCGGCGTTGCGCACTGCAGCCGCCGAGGACGACCGGACCCTGGTCGCGCTCGTCACAGAGATTGACGAGGCGCGCACCACCAACCTGTCATCCGCCATCCGCGTCTGGCTGTTCGAGCGCGCCCGTGTTGCGGCATCGGCGAACGACCAGTATCGCCACCAAGGCCAAGACCAGGCCCGCGATGACGTCCACTAGGTAGTGACCACCTTTAGTGGGGGTCGAGATTAGCATCATCAGGTTGAGCCCGATGGCAGCCCCGCCGAAGAAGCGCATCCGTCTAAACGACCAAGAGAAAATTAAGCATAACGCGGCGTGAAATGACGGGAAAGTGACGATCCCCTGGGAATGACTGATCTCAAATGTCATCGGTCCGCCATTTCGCAGGGTATGGAGATCGTCGATCCACACTGCCTTACCAACATTGAAGAATGGCAGCGCGCCTTCCGCGGGCAGTACGCCGCTGATCAGGCAAGCGCTAATCGCCGTCAGCAGTGTAATCCAAAGGAATTCGCTCGCCCGGCCGCGATCGTGCGAGAACGGAGCGATAAAGCAGACCGCCATCAGTTGCCATGACAAGCTGCCATAAGCGATTGCCAAGACTATCTTGAACGAAGGGTGAGCTTCAACGAAGCTGTTCCACGCGAGCCAGTCAAAGCCAAGCGCGCGGTCCGCAGCAACAAATCTAGAATCGAGCAGCGGCAATGAAAGATGCGCGCACAAATAGCTGAATACCACTATGGCGCCGACCAAGCACATCCAAAGGCCAAAATTGCCGACCGCCTCGCCAAATTTTTCAATTCGTCGAAACGATCGCCATAATAGACCGACTGCAAGAAGTCCTGCACCTGACAGGATGAATTCGACAATTCCAGTGAATCTGATGCCTACGGCACAAGCCCAGGCGAAGTCGACCATGGCAAAGAGAACGAAAGCTAAAAGTTGCCCACGGTTATGACGAGTTGCCGATGCAAAGGCCGTAAGCGCCTTAGATACATTGGAATGGCCTGTGATATTTGCGTGATCTGCGGAGGCTTCGGGGGTGATAAGGAGTGGACTGATCCTGAGTGCCGACATTCAATGCCCCCGTCGGGTCGCCCGATAGTGCCGACCTTCTGCGTCGCAATAAGCACACCCGTCGTTGCAAACCGCTTAATGTCCGCGGTCGCGCTATAGCCAGGTAACATGCCCCATCTTGCGGCCGGGCTTGATCTCGCTTTTACCGTAGAGGTGGAGGTGGGCCTGGTTGTCGGCCAGCAGGGCTTGCCAGTCGTGGACGGCGTCGCCGAGCAGGTTGCGCATGCGGACGCGGGGGGCGGTCAGCGCAGTCGAGCCGAGGGGCAGGCCGCAGACGGCGCGGATATGGTTCTCGAACTGCGAGGCGCGCGTGCCCTCGATCGTCCAGTGGCCGCTGTTATGGACGCGCGGCGCCATCTCGTTGAACACCGGACCGTCGGCGCAGGCGAAGAACTCCAGGGTCAGTACGCCGACATAGTCGAGCTCGTCCGCCACCGACTTGGCCAACACAGTCGCCTCGGCCCGTTGCGTTTCGATCAGTGGCCCAGCGGGGATCAGGCTCTCGGCGAGCACGCCGTCGTCGTGGCGATTGCGGGGCGTGTCGTAGATCACTGTCTCCCCTGACGCGGCGCGCGCCAGGATCAGCGAGAACTCGACCTCGAAGCTGACGAACGCCTCGGCGATTGCCGGTTGGCGGCCGATTGCTTCCCACGCGGCGGCGCAATCAGCGGGCTGCATGATCCGTGCCTGCCCCTTGCCGTCATAGCCCATCCGTCGAGTCTTCAGGACTACGGGGCCACCTATGGCTGCGACAGCCGCGTGCAGGTCGTCGAGGCTGTCGACAGCGTGGAAGGGCGCGACACGGCCGCCGAGGCCGGAAACGAAGCGCTTCTCCGCCAGGCGGTCCTGCGCGATTTCGAGCGCCCGGGCCGGTGGCTGGACCTCGACCAATTCCGACAGGTAGCGCACCGCTTCGACCTCGATGTTCTCGAACTCGAAAGTCGCGACGTCGACCGAGGCGGCGAAGCTGCGCAGCGCGGCACGGTCGGTATAATCGGCGCGCGTCACCTCCGCCGCAACGTCGCCGGCCGGCAGTTCATCCTCGGGGGCCAGGATGTGGACGCGATAGCCCATGTTGGCCGCTGCCAGAGCAAGCATCCGCCCGAGCTGGCCGCCGCCAAGAATGCCGATGGTCGAGCCGGGTGGAATCATTCGGGGCTTACGTCCTGGACGGTTTCCGCCACCCGGTCGCGCATCGCGTCCCGCCACGCATCCAGCCGATCGGCCAGCGCGGCGTCGGTCGTCGCCAGCATCGCCGCCGCGAGCAGGGCGGCATTGACTGCCCCCGCTTCACCGATCGCCAAGGTCCCGACCGGCACCCCCGCGGGCATCTGGACGATGGAGAGCAGGCTGTCCATGCCGCTGAGCGCTCGCGACTGAACCGGCACGCCGAGCACCGGCAGGCGGGTCATCGAGGCACACATGCCCGGCAGATGAGCCGCGCCGCCCGCGCCCGCGACAATGACCTTGAGCCCGCGCGCTACCGCCTCGTGCGCATAGTCGTACAGCCTTTGCGGGGTGCGGTGCGCCGAGACGATGCGCGTTTCATGCGCGATGCCGAGCTCCGCCAGCGTCGAGGCGCAGTGGCGCATCGTCGCCCAGTCGGACTGACTGCCCATGATGATGCCGACTTGTGGCTGGTCCACCGTGCCCCCCGCTTCAGGAAGCGCCGGACCTTAGGGGCGAGGCGGCGCATCGGCAACCTTGCCGCCGCCGTCATTTCGCGCGAACTTGCGGCTTGAGGGAATTTGCATGGCAATCGAAGCACGCGCACCACGGTTGGCGGTCCTGATCGACGCCGACAACGCCTCGGCAAAGATCGCCAACGGCCTGTTCGAGGAGATCGCCAAGATCGGCGAGGCCAGCGTCCGGCGCATCTACGGCGATTTTTCCGGTCAGCAACTGTCTGGCTGGGCCAAGATCCTGGCACGCTTCGCGATCATGCCCCAGCACACCGTTGCCGCCGTCGCGGGCAAGAACGCCAGCGACATCGCACTGGTCATCGATGCGATGGACCTGCTCCACACCGGGCGCTTCGACGCGTTCTGCCTCGTGTCGTCGGACAGTGACTTTACCCGGCTGGCGGCGCGCATCCGGGAGCAGGGTGTCGACGTCTATGGCTTTGGCGAGCAGAAGACGCCCGAGAGCTTTCGCCAGGCCTGCAGGCGCTTCATCTACACCGAGAACCTGCTGCCGGCTGCGCCAAAGCCCGCGACGGTCAACGCACCCGCGATAGCGACCAAGCCGGAGAAATTGCTCGCACCTCCCGCCGAGGCGATGCGGCTCGTCCGTACGGCACTGGCTCAGCTCGAGGACGCCGACGGCTGGGTGTCGCTCGGCGTTCTTGGCAAGCGGCTGCTCGAACTGGCCTCCGACTTCGATCCGCGGACCTACGGCCATGCCAAGCTGGTCGACCTGGTCACCAAGTCAGGCGGCTTCGAGGTGCGTCGACCCGAAGGAGGCGGGGTCTATATCCGCGACAAGGCATAGCGCGGGAGCGGCCTTATGATCGGGGCGGAATATAGCATTTGGTGCCGCGCGTTCGGACGCACCTCGCACCGCTGCCGGCATGACCCGCGACGGAAGCGAGGGCCCTAAAGGTAGAAGCGCCGCTGCTCGGTCAGATCGTCGTTCAGCTCATAAACCATCGGCTTGCCGGTCGGGATTTCCTCATGAACGATGTCGTCGTCGGCAATGTTGGACAAGTGCTTGACCAGCGCGCGCAGCGAGTTGCCGTGCGCGGCGATAATCACGCGCTTGCCGGACTTCAGCTCAGGCGCGATGGCGCTGTCCCAATAGGGCAGGACACGGGCGATCGTGTCTTTCAGGCTTTCCGCGACCGGCACGTTCAGCCCGGCGTAGCGGCGGTCGGCGGACAGGTCGTACTCCGATCCAGCCTCCAGCGGTGGCGGCGGAATGTCGAAGCTGCGCCGCCATTCGAGCACTTTCGCGTCGCCGTGTATGGCGGCGGTCTCGGCCTTGTTGAGCCCGGTCAGGCCGCCGTAGTGCCGCTCGTTGAGCTGCCAGTCCTTGACCACCGGCAGCCACAGCCGGCCCATCGCCTCCAGTGCGAGGTTGAGCGTCTTGATGGCGCGGGTCTGGACGCTGGTGAAGGCCAGGTCGAAATCATAGCCCTTGGCGGCCAGCAACTCGCCCGCGGCGGTCGCCTCCGCGATGCCCTTGTCGGTCAGGCTGACGTCCCACCAGCCGGTGAAGCGGTTCTCGAGGTTCCACGACGATTGGCCGTGGCGGAGGAGGACGAGGGTGGGCATCGCTATGTCCTTCGTTCGTGTCGATCAGTTTGGCGTGGATCGTAAACGGTCGCGGCTAGCGCAGCCGTCCGACGATCTCCAGCAGTGCAGCGAGGCAGTCGCGACCCAATGCCTTGCACCGCTCCGGCGACCAGCCGGCGCGAGGGTCAGGCAGGTCGTCGGCGTCCTTGAACGGCATTTCGAGGGTCATCGCCACGCAGCCGAAGCGCTCGGCGACCGCATTGGTGCTCATCGTCAGATTGGCGCGACCCGCAGCTGCGACCGGGTAGCCGATGCGCGTCTGGAAGTCGGGGCTGAGGCGCGACAGGATCGTCTTGTAGTCGCCCAGCAGGCCGAGCTGGCGATCGGTGCTCGAGGGAATGCCCTCGAAGCCGGCGATGAAATTGTGCGGGAGCGATTCGTCGCCGTGGACGTCCATCGCGAAGTCGACGCCAGTCTCGTTCATGGCCGCGAGGACGCAAAGGACCTCGGGCGACTTCTCAGCCGTCGGCGCATGCCATTCGCGGTTGAGGTTCACACCAGCCGCGTTGGTGCGCAGGTGACCACGCCGCGATCCATCGGGATTCATGTTGGGGACAAGGTGGAAGGTGGCCGCCTGGCGCAGAGCGCGCGCTTGCGGATCGGCGGGATCGGTCAGCCGCTCCAGCGCGCCCTCCATCCACCACTCGGCCATCGACTCGCCCGGATGCTGTCGACCGTAGAGCCAGACGTGGCGCGGACCCTCGCCGAGCGTCACGCAGTCGATCGACTGGCCATCGAGCGAGACGCCCAGCACCGAGGTCGAGACGCCACTACATTGGCCGATGCGGGCGATGAGGTCGTGATGCCGCTCCATGCTGTAGGGCGCGAAATAGGCGACATACATCGAGTTGGTGCGCGGCGTGACGCGGATGCTCAGCACGCCGTCGTCGTAGCTGGTGGCGACGCGGGTCCAGTTCTGTCGATCCTCCGAGACCACTGCCCTGTAGTTCGGCCAGCCGCCTTCGTAAGCCGAACCCTTGCAATTGACGATGCGCAACGTGCAGGCTTGGCCCGCCGCCCCGGTCAGGCGGAAGTGGAACCACTGGTAAAAGTCGGAGTGAGCATCCTTGCGGATGCTGAGGTCGATCGCCCCCGGACCCGCAATGCGAACGACCTCGATATTGCCGCTGTCGAAGGCGGCGGAAATGGCGATGCTCATGCCAGAGCTATTGCCGCTTCACCGCCGCCAAGTCGACCCCTCAGCCGCCGCTGCCTAGCGGCGCCCGCCCTTGTAATGCACCGTCTGGTTGGCCGGCCCCGGGAAGTCCGCCAGCAGGTCGCGCGCCAGTTCCGGAATCGCGGTTGGAAGCTGCGCGGACGGGTTCCGGTCATCGCGGGCGGCCGTCGCGCGGCCCTCCCAGACGATGCTGCTGTCGGAGCGGCGCTTGATCTGCAGGCCCAGCGTATTCACCCGGGTATAGTCGGTGCGGGTGTGGCCGCCAACCGGCACCTGTACGCCGGCACCGCCCCCGAAGCCGCCACCGCGACGACCGAAGCTGCCGCCGCCGAGGCCGAGGCCGATCGACAGGCCGGTCCGCCGCGTCGCACCCGGCCGGTCGACCTGCTCGATCGTGATGACGCCGACATAGGGTGAACTCTGGTCGTTGCCATAAACCGGCGTGAAGTTCTGATTGCGAAGCTCATTGCCGACCGCCTCTGCATAAGTGCGGAATTCCAGGTCGTTAGCCATGTTGGGATTGGCCGGCACGACCGCGATGGCGCCACGTGCGATCGGCTGGCCGAGGTGGAAGCGGGTGACGTCGGTGCCGCTCGGCCCGGTGGTGCAGCCCGCAAGAACCGTCAGCGCGGCGGCCGGCACGAGCAACTTGCGAAGTGTAAGCATGGAACTTTGACCCTCGGATTGGCTTGTCGTTGCCGTTACAACGCCGCATCAACGCTGAAGTCGCACGAGCGCGACAACGTCGCAACTTATTGGCGTGCGTCATACATAGGGATTGAAGATGGCCGATACGGGCACGGTTCTGGTCACCGGTGGTGCGGGTTATATCGGCAGTCATGCGGTGCTCGCGTTGCGGGACGCCGGGTACAAGGTGGCGGTGCTCGACAATCTGACCACCGGCTTCCGCTGGGCGGTACCCGAGGGCGTTGCCTTCATCGAGGGCGATGTCGCCGACATGGCGCTGGTCGGACGCACCTTGTACGAGCACCAGGTCGGCGCGATCCTGCACTTCGCCGGATCGATCATCGTGCCGGAGTCGGTCCACAACCCGCTGAAATATTATCGTAACAACACCGCCGCCAGCCGCGCGCTGATCGAGGCGGCGGTGACCGGCGGCGTCAGGCACTTCATCTTTTCCTCGACCGCGGCGGTCTACGGCATCCCCGAGAGCTCGCCGATCGACGAGGACATGCCGACCAAGCCGATCAACCCCTATGGCACCTCCAAGCTGATGACCGAGACGATGCTGCGCGACGTCGCGGCCGCGCATGACATCAACTACGGCGTTCTGCGCTACTTCAACGTCGCCGGCGCCGATCCGCACGGTCGCACCGGCCAATCGACGGCAGGCGCGACGCATCTGATCAAGATCGCCGCTGAGGCGGCGCTGGGGAAGCGCGCTTCGGTCGGAGTGTACGGGACCGACTATGCGACGCCTGACGGCACCGGGGTGCGCGACTACATTCACGTCACCGACCTGGCCGAAGCGCATGTTTCCGCCTTGCGCTGGCTGACCGCGAATCCAGCGAAGTCGTTGACCGTGAACTGCGGTTATTCGCGCGGTTTCTCCGTGCTGGAGGTGCTCGATGCCGTGGACCGGGTGGCGGGCGTGACCTTGACGCGCGACTTGCAGGGCCGCCGGGCTGGCGATCCCGATGCGCTGGTCGCGTCCAACGCGCGTATTCTGTCGACGCTCGACTGGCGGCCACGGCTCAACGACCTCGACACCATCGTCCGCGATGCGCTGGCGTGGGAGCGAAAGCTTGACGAAACCCGTCCGGCGGCCTAGGCAGCGCGACCTTCTTAAATTCTAATTCCGGTGCCGCCATGAAAGTTCGCAACTCGCTCAAGTCGCTCAAGTCGCGCCACCGCGATTGCCAGGTCGTGCGTCGTCACGGCCGCACCTATGTGATCAACAAGACCAACCGTCGCTTCAAGGCGCGCCAGGGCTGATCACGCCGCTCAAGGCCGTCGTCTTCGATGTCGGTAACGTCCTGTACGACTGGGACATTCGGTATCTCTACAGCAAGCTGATCGACACGCCAGCGGACCTTGAGTGGTTCCTGGCGAACGTCGTGACGCCCAACTGGCACTTTCAGCACGACGAGGGCCGCGCCGCTGCGGACACCACGTCGGAGCTGACGACAGCATTCCCCGACCATGCCGAGCTTATTGCGCAGTACGTGCCGCGCTGGCTGGAGACGATCCCCGGTCCGATGCCGGGAATGATTGAGCTGGTCGACGAACTCGCCGCCAAGGACGTGCCGCTATACGCGATCACCAACTTCAGTGCCGAGTTCTGGCTGCGCTTCATGCCGACAGCACCGGTGTTCGGCCATTTCCGTGACATCGTCGTCTCTGGCGTCGAGCGAATGGTCAAACCAAGCCCCGAAATCTACACGCTGGCGATGCAGCGCTTCGGCCTCGCGCCCGGCGAGGCGATGTTCATCGACGATCGCGCCGATAACGTCCACGCCGGCGAGGCCGTCGGGCTGATCGGTCATATCTTCGACGGTGAGCCCGGTGTCCGGGCGGCGCTGGTCGCGGCGGGCTTGCTCTAGTCGGCCTGCCCTTGCCGGGAACCAACAAGCTGCCATAGTCGGACCCGTAACGTCGGGGGACGCGATGCTGGGCGGTTTGCGGGCGATCATCCTGGCTTCACTCGCCGCCCTGTTGTTCGCAACACCGACGCTGGCGCAGTCGTTCGCGCCGCTCAAGCCACGGTCGATGACGATCGAAGCAGCGGTCCGGCCGCCCGTTTCGGACGACATGATCGCCGCGTTCGTGGACGCTACCGTCGCTACTGGCGTCGAGACGCTCGGCCTGCCCGGAGCGGCGGTAGTGGTCGTTCGCGACGGACGCACGATCCTGTCGCGCGGCTATGGCTTTGCCGACTTTGCCACCGGTCGCCGTATTTCGCCCGAGAACACGCTGTTCCGCCAGGCGTCGGTGTCGAAGCTTTTCACATGGTTGCTGGTCATGCAGCAGGTCGAGGCAGGCAAGCTCAGCCTCGACCACGACATCAACGACTATCTCGACTTCCGCATTCCCGACGCATTCGGCCGTCCGATAACGCTGCGCCATTTGATGACCCACACACCGGGGTTCGACGAGCGCGTCCGCGGTCTTTTCGACCAAGGGCCGCCGACCGACCTCGGCAAATTGCTGCGTGAAAACATCCCGGCGCGAGTCTATGCGCCCGGCGCGACGATGGCCTATTCGAACTACGGCGCTGCGTTGGCTGCCTATATCGTCGAACGTTCGGCGCGTCAGCCGTTCGAGCAGTTGGTGCAGCAGCGGATCCTGACACCACTCCGGATGACGCACTCGACCTTTTCCCAGCCACTACCGCGTGTCCTCGCGCCGCTGCTGGCACAGGGCTATCTCCCCGGGAGCCGCACGCCAGCCCCATTCGAATGGGTCGGCACGCCGTCGGCAGGCGGCATGTCGGCGTCCGCGAGTGATCTCGGGCGCTTCATGGCGATGTTGCTGGGCGGTGGCAGCCTCGACGGCGTGCAGATCATCCGGCCTGCCACGCTGGCTGCCATGTTGCAGATCGCGAGGCCGCTTGCACCGGGGTTGCCGACCGGCTTCGGCCTCGGCTTCGAAGGTGGCACCGAAGGCGGTGTTCGCTTCATGGGACACGGCGGCAATCTGGCGGCTGCTGCGACGCAGCTGACCCTGTTCCCGGAGCAGAAACTCGGAATCTATGTCGTCTTTAACGGGCAGGGCATCAGCGGCGGCGCACACGCGATTGAGCAGTCGATCGTCTCTTCTCTGGTGGCGCGGCTAGGTGGCAGCAACTCCCGGCCAATTGCCATTCCAGCAGATCAGTCCACGGCCAGCATTGTCGCCGGCTCCTATCTCAGCGCGCGGCGCAGTCACTCCGGCTTCCTCAAGCTCCTCGATATCCTGTCGGTTGCCGACGTCACGGCGGCTGACGACGGGTCGATCACGGTGTCGACGATCACTCGCAGTGACGGCAGTAAGCGGCGCTTCGTGCCGGTGGGTCATGACCGCTTTGCCGATGCAGAGACGGGCGCTCCACTGGTCTTCACGCGCGACGCCAAAGGTCGGGTCCGTGGCATGGCCGGCGAGATTGCCTACCCGGTTGCCGAGTTCGATCGGGTTGGCCGCTGGATGTCCAGCGCCGCGCCGGTCATGGCATTTTCCCTGGCAATCGTCGTCCTTACCGCCTTGACGATGCCGGCGACGGCGTTCCTGCGCTGGGCCTGGCATGTTCGCCGGTCGACGCGACCCCAGCGCGAGCAACGGTGGTTTCGCCGGGCGCGCCTCGGCGCCTGGGCGGTTTCGGCAGCGGGGGTGCTGTGGATCGTCTACCTCGTGAAAGCGGAAGCAGACGTCGCCCTGCTGACCAACAAGGCTGGCCCTTGGCTGCTTCTGCTTGGTGCGGTCACGGTGTTGGGCGTGTTCGGCGCCATCGCCCTGGTCGTCGACGCCTGGTCTGCGTGGAGCGATCGGGTTCGCGGCTTGTGGCGCAAGGTCTGGGCGTCGGTCGCGGGATGTGCAGCTCTCGTGCTGCTCACCAGCGTCTTCGTATTCGATCTAGCAACGTTTTCGGCGAGCTACTGATCTGGCCGAGGCAAGGCAGCCGCAACACGATCGTCGTTAGGAAAACCCCAGCATCCTTTGCACAGGAAGTTGACGCCGGTTTCGATGTTCAGTCGTGCTTGACCAGGAGGCCGGTCAGCCCGCTGCCTTATCAGTTCCGTCCAGCGGCTTCCGCAGCAAGCCTTTCGTCGAGCTTCCGGCGACCGGTAGCAGCGTAATTCATGCAGGCCGCCGGATCGCTCAACGGCGCTGCTCCCGCGAGGCGCGCGTAGAAGTTGCTCACGGCAGGATGCGGCGTGATGAGCAGGTCGCAAGGGAGGTGCGCGATCTTGCCAAGGCTGGTCTTGAACACGGCGACATAGTCCGGATGATCGGAAAACCGGTATTTGCCCAACGCGATCGCCGTTACGCTGTCGGCGTAGACGATCGAATGCGACACGCCGTTGTCGGTCGAGGTCCATGACCAGCTGGTGCTGCCCGGAGCGTGGCCCGGCGTCGCGTGAGCAGTCAGGCGAAGCGGTCCGACGGCGACGATCTCGCCATCTTTCAGCACGTGATCGACCCGGGGACCCTTGAATGGCGGCAACTCGCTGGCCTGCGGATCGCTGGTAGATGCGATGCCGCTCCCGAGGGACGGCTTCGAGGCTGCGACCGCCATCATCCGCGCCCCGGTCTGTTGCTGCAACTGAGCGAGACCGGCGGCATGATCGAAATGTTCGTGGCTCGACAACAGGACTTTTACGTCGGCAAGTCGAAATCCCAGTCGCTGGATATTTGCGATCACGCCGGGGGCTGCCTCGGCCGTCGCCGCGTCGATGACGATATGGCCCTTTGGACCGGCAATCAGCACCACGACGATCCCGCACGAGCCGACGTCATAGACGTTGCCGAAGATCCGGATGGGCGGCGCGGCGTCGCTCCAGCCGTCCTTACCAGCGCATTGCGCCTGGTGGTCCGCGAACGATGCCGGTGTCGCCGCAGGCATGATCGGTCCAGGCGCCGCGCCGACCTGCGCGAAGGCAAGCCCGGCAAAAGCCAGGTAGCTGATCCGTTTCCAAGCGCTCATCGGATCAATACCCGTCCAGTTCCTTGCCCGACAGCCGGACGACGTGCAGCACGTTGGTCGTTCCCGGGGTCGAGAACGGCACGCCCGCGATCAGGACCATCAAGTCACCACCAGCTGCAATGCGGGTGCGGAGCGCCATGCGCTTGGACTTGGCGACCATTTCCTCGAAGTCGCCGACGTCGCGTGTCTGGACGGCGTGGACCCCCCAGACCAGCCCCATGCGACGGGCGGTAGCTCGGGACGGTGTCAGGCACAAGATCGGCACGGTCGCGCGCTCACGGGCGGCACGGCGGGCCGTCGAGCCGGAAATGGTGAAGCAGCAGATAACCTTGGCGCCGATGGTCCGCGAGATCGAGCCACTGGCATAAGACATCGCATCGGCGGTGGTGGCGCTCGTCGCGGTCTCGGTGAAGTGGACGCGGCCATACCATTGCGGATCATTCTCGACCTGCCGCGCGATGGCATCCATCATCGACACCGCCTCGACCGGAAAGGCGCCGGCGGCACTTTCGGCCGACAGCATCACCGCATCCGCACCGTCGTAGATCGCGGTCGCGACGTCGCTGACCTCAGCCCGGGTAGGGGAGGGCGACATGATCATCGACTCGAGCATCTGGGTTGCGACGACCACCGGCTTGCCGAGCGCGCGCGCCATCGCGACGATGCGCTTTTGTGCCGGGGGAACCTGCTCGGGGGGCAGTTCGACGCCCAGGTCGCCGCGCGCCACCATGACCGCATCCGCAAGCTCGAGAATCTCGCCCAGTCGCTCCATCGCCTGCGGCTTTTCGATCTTGGCGAGCAGCGAAGCCTTGCCGCCGATCAGCGCCCGTGCCTCGGCGACATCCTCTGGGCGCTGGACGAACGACAGCGCGATCCAGTCGGCGCCGTGATCCAGCGCAAAAGCCAGGTCGGTGCGGTCCTTCGGCGTCAGCGCCGCCAGCGGCACGACGACGTCGGGAACGTTGAGCCCCTTGTTGTCCGACAGCTTGCCGCCGACCACGACCTCGGTAACCAGCCGTGTCGCACCGGCCTCGGTAACGCGCAGCACCATCTTGCCGTCGTCGAGCAGCAGCCGGGCACCCTCGGTCAGCGCGGCGAACAGCTCCTTGTGGGGCAGCTGGACGCGGGTCACGTCGCCCGGCGTCGGGTCCATGTCGAGGACGAAGGTTGCGCCCTTCATCAGCTCGACCGGGCCACCGCCGAACTTGCCGACACGCAGCTTCGGCCCCTGCAGGTCGGCGAGGACAGTGAGGGGCCGGTCGATCTCCTTCTCCAGGGTGCGGATGTTGGCGATCAGCGCGGCGCGAGCCTCGGCGGTGCCGTGGCTCATGTTGATGCGAAAAGCGTCCGCCCCGGCAAGATAGAGGGCGCGGATCATCTCGAGCGAACTGGAGGCCGGTCCCAGCGTCGCCAAAATCTTGACACGTCGCTGGCGCGGATCGGTGCGGACGCTCAAGACTTGTTCTCCCCGGGTAGTTCTGGGCATGGCTAGCGCTATAAGGCCGCAACCTCAACCCGGAGAAGGTCCATGGACTCAGTCGCCCGCGAACGAATCGAAGCGGCCGCTTTTCGGCGCCTGCTCCAGCATCTGCGCGGCCGCAGCGACGTACAGAACGTCGACCTGATGGGGATCGGCGGCTTTTGCCGCAACTGCCTGTCCGACTGGATCGGCGAGGCGGCAATGGACGCCGGTACGCCGGTGACCAAGGGTGAGGCGCGCGAATGGGTCTATGGCATGCCCTATGAGGCGTACAAAGCAGCGCACCACACTGAAGCGACACCCGAGCAGCTGGAGCGCATGGCCGCCAGCGTGGCGCGGAACCGGGCGCTGGATGAAGCCCTCGACGAGAGCTTCCCGGCCAGCGACCCGCCTAGTCGCAGCGAACCCGGCTGAGGCGGAACCGTCTCGCCGCCTCCGCGCGTTGACCCGGCTCATCGAGCGGAGCCTGAGCCCATGACCACCATCGCCGAACTGCTTGTCGAAACCTTGGCCGAGATCGGCGTGAGGCAGGTCTTCGGGGTGGTCGGCGACGCTCTCAACCCGTTCACCGACGCGATCCGCAAGCAGAAGGTCATCGAGTGGATCGGCGTCCGCCACGAGGAGGGCGCGGCTCTGGCGGCTGCGGGCCAGGCCAAGCTTACCGGGCGCTTAGCCGTGTGCTGCGGCACCACCGGCCCAGGCGGCAACCATCTGGTCGCGGGACTGTACGAGGCGAGCAAGGACCATGCCCCGGTGCTGGCGATCAGCGGCGGCGTGCCGACGGAGCTGCGCGGCACCGACTATTTGCAGGAGGACAACCCCGACCTGCTGTTCCGCGACGTCGCGGTCTACACCCAGACACTGGCCAGCGCGTCGCAGGCCCCGGCAGTCTTCCACCAGGCGATCGCCGAGGCGTACGGCCGGCGCGGCGTCGCGCATATCAGCATCCCCGCCGACGTGTTCGGCGCCCGGGCGCACGGCAAAGTGCCCAGCCTCGCCACGCTGCGCCCCAATCCTGAGGTCGCTCCGGCGCCCGCCGACATCGCCGCGCTGCGTGAGCTGGTGGCGGCCGCCAAGACGATCACGCTTCTGTGCGGGAACGGTGCGCATGGTGCGGTGGCGGAGCTGGAGGCGCTGTCGGCCCAGCTGCACGCGCCGCTGGTCCACACCTACCGTGCGCTCGACCTGATGCCGTTCGACCATCCTAACTGGATCGGCGGCCTCGGCCTGATCGGCGGCAGGGCAGGGACCGACGCGGTGGTCGATGCCGACCTGCTGCTGATGCTCGGCAGCGACTACCCTTATGTCGAATACTTGCCCAAGCACGGCCGCGTCGTGCAGGTCGACGAGCGCGCTTTTGCGCTGGGCCGCCGCACGCCGGTCGAGCTCGGCATCGTCGGGTCGGTGCGCCCGGCGGTTGCGATGCTGCTGCAGGACCTGCCCCAGCGCAGCGACACCAGTTTCCTCGACAAGGCCCAGAAGGTCCGCACCGATTGGACGACGATGCTTGACGAAAAGGCCGACCCGGCGCGCAGCAAGGACCTGATCCACCCGCAAGCCGTCGCCCGCCTGTCGAGCGACCTCGCCGACGATAATGCGGTGTTCGTCACCGATACCGGCGAGGTCACCCTATGGGCCGGCAACTGGATCCGGCCACGCGGCACGCAGCGGATCACCGGCTCCTTCAACAACGCCGCGGTCGGCACCGGGCTCGGCATCGCCAACGGCGTCCAGCTGCTCGACCGCGACCGGCAGGTCGTCCTGCACGTCGGCGACGGCGGCTTTACCATGTTGCTCGGTGAATTCATGACCAGCGTCGAGCACGGCCTGGCGGTCAAGGTCATCGTCTATGACAACGGCGGCTGGGGGCTGGTGCATTTCGAGCAGGAGGGCGCCGGCAACCCGGCCACCAAGGGCTCGACCTTCCCCAACATCGACTTCGCCGCCTTCGCCCGCGCTTGCGGGGTCAAGGGCTTCACCGCCCGCGATCCAGGCGCGCTGGCCGAGACGATGCGCGAGTTCCTTGCCACGTCCGGCCCAGCGATCCTGCACGCCGTGGTCGACCCCGACGAAATCCCCGCCATGCCGCACATCAAACCGGGCCAGGCGATCCGCTTCGGTATCGCCAAGGTCCGTGAAGCAATCTCGGCGGTGACCGGCGGGTAGCAAAGTGTCGGTACACCTTACAGTTATTAATTGTTAACTACTATAACCATTTATATACGTTACTGCAAGGTAATGGTATAACTATTGCAACGCCTGAGATGTCCAGGCTTGCAATCGGCACCCCCGAACAACGTGTCATTAATCCCGGGGGTTGTATGAAGTCGATTTTTCTGTCGTTTGCCGCTGTCGCTGCGCTTGCAGTTTCAAGCGCAGCGGGCGCCGTCAGCTACACCTATGCCGGTTCCTGGGCGGTGAGTGATGGTTCTACCTGGGGCAGCAATCCGCTCGCTTACTCAGGCAAGGGCGCCGCAGCTTTGCTGTTCGGCGGCAGCGCTTCCCAATATGTAATCTCGACGGTCGACAACAATCCGCTCAACATCAACTTTATGTCGAATTACGCCATCATCGGCGTCGGGTATTCGGTGTTCGCGGATAATTACTTCCGTGGTTCAGAGGGCACCACCCATTACCAGGATGTCTATACGTTCGACGCGGCCCTCGATACCGTATCTGCCTACGTCGGCGACTTCAGCCATAGTCCTCGCAACTTCGCCTTCATCGCTTCGCAGGTTCCCGAGCCGGCTAGCTGGGCGCTGATGCTGGTCGGCTTCGGTCTTGCCGGAACCGCACTGCGCCGCCAGAAGGTCGCCGTCAGCTTCGGCTGATACCCGCCGATACGACATGATCGCCGTCGCCTGACCGGGCGGCGGCGATTTTTACGTTCCGCACACGCCTTTCCGAGCCAAGCAGCGTCCGTTAAGAGCGGGCTCGTAACCCCGGAATTGGAGAATCAATGTCGACGGAAAACGTCTCCGCCGAACAGCTGCGGCAGTTCATCGAGCGCATCGAGCGCATGGAAGAAGACAAGAAGGGCATCGCCGACGACATCAAGGACACCTACGCCGAGGCCAAGGGCACCGGCTTCGACACCAAGACGATGCGGGCCATCGTCCGCCTCCGCAAGATGGAGAAGGCCGCCCGACAGGAAGCCGAAGCCCTGCTCGACACCTATAAGACGGCGCTTGGCCTGACCGACTGAACGGCCTTCGTTGCGCTCATGCCGGTGGGGAGGGTCAGCCGGGTGTGCAATCCGCCCGGCTCCCAATCCAGCGCCACGCTCCCGACAAGCTGGCGCTTGACGATCGCGTCGACGATTGTCGAGCCGAAGCCCGATCGGCGCTCGCTGCCCGGCGATGGGCCACCTGTTTCGAACAAGTCGATCTCGTAACCTGGCGCCGTGTCGCGCCAGGTTATCCGCAACCGGCCGCGTTCGTGGGAAAGGGCGCCGTGCTGGACGGCATTGGTGACCAACTCGTGGAGAACTAGCGCAAGGGGCTGGACGTGGGTCGGGGCGACGACTGCGGTATCCCCGGACAGCTCGATTTGAGCCTCATCGGTGTCGATCAGGGTGGCGCGAATCAGTCTCTCGAGGGGGACTGGCTGCCAGCGCCAATCGGAAAGCAGCGCGTGAGCCTTGGCGAGGGCATCGACACGCCCCTGGACTGCCCGGGCAAAGGCCTTCGGATCTTCCGAGCGGCTCAAGCGCACGATGCCCTGCACCAGCGCCAAGGCGTTCTTGGCGCGGTGGTCGACTTCCATAAGAAGATCGTGTTCGGCCGCCTCCAGCTGGAGGACGCGACGCTTCTCGGTGACGTCGACCTGCGACGCGAAATAATAGACCAGAGTGCCAGCATCGTCGAAAATCGGATCGATGAAGAGCTGATTCCAGAACGGCTTGCCGTCCCTCTGGTAGTTTAGGATCTCGATCGTCAGCGGACGCTGCTCCGCAATGGCGGCGCGGATCTGGTCGACGCTTGCGGGATCGGTCCCCGGGCCCTGCAGAAAGCGGCAGTTGCGCCCGACCACTGCATCGGCCGGATAGCCGGTCATGGTCAGGAACGCCGAATTGGCTAGCACGATAGGGTTGTCTGGCTGTCGAGGATCGCAGATTACCATCGGCATCCGGGTCCGCTCGACCGCGATGAACGACAGTTCCGCTCGATCCTCCATCGCGGTCGGGTGGCTTGCCGCCGGTGGATCGCCGCGCAATCTGCTCGGTGGGTATCGCTGTGCCACTCAAACTCCACACAAATCTTGTACGCAAGTACGTCTTGGCGTCTGAACACATGACGCTTGAATCGTATCAAATATCCATCCGAACTCGGGCCTGCGGTGAAATGCCAAATGTCGGAACGATGCCACGGCCTGTCGCCATGCGGTCAACGCCGCGCTAGACTGACGCAAAATCGGGAGAGATCATGCAGGCGACGCTCACCATCAACGGCAACAGCCATGCAGTCGACGTGCCGCCGGCGACGTTGCTCGTGGAACTGCTGCGCGACCACCTCGGCCTGACTGGCACCCACATCGGCTGCGAGACCAGCCAGTGCGGCGTTTGCAACGTCCTAGTCGACGGGCTGGCGGTCAAGGCTTGTACGGTGCTCGCGGTGTCGCTCGACGGCGGCAAGGTCACCACGATCGAGGGATTGGCGCAGGGCGAAGGCTTGCATCCGATGCAGGCGGCATTCCGCGAGCATCACGGGTTGCAATGCGGCTTCTGCACACCCGGCATGGTGATTGCCGGCATCGGCATAGCCGAGCGACATGGCGCTCAGGTCAGCGACGCTGTCATCGCGCATGAACTCGAGGGTAATCTGTGCCGCTGCACCGGCTATCTCAACATCATCAGCGCGATCGGCGCCGGCGCACGTGCGATGGCGTCCACCACATTGGAGACGGTCGATGCATGATTTCGCATTCGAGCGGCCGGAGACGCTGGCTGCAGCCGCGGCGGCGTTCGCGGCCAGCGGTGACGGCGCCTTCCTGGCGGGCGGTCACACCCTGCTGCCGGCGATGAAGGCACGGTTGCGCGCCCCCGAGACGCTGATCGACCTGTCGCGCATTCCGGGACTGAGTGGCATCTCGGTCGATGGCGATCGCGTCTGGATCGGCGCGATGACGACGCATGCAGCGATTGCCGGTGATGCCGGGCTGGCTGCGAAGATTCCGGGCCTGTCGAAGATGGCGCTGCTCGTGGGCGATCCGCAGGTCCGCAACAAGGGCACGATGGGCGGCGTCATCGCGAACAACGATCCTGCCGCCGATTATCCCGCAGCCTGCCTGGCGCTCGACGCGATTATCGAGACCGACCGGGCCAGCCATGCTGCTGGTGATTATTTCCAGGGCATGTTCGCCACCTCGCTCAGCGACGGTGAGATCATAACCCGCATCGGCTTCCGCGTGCCGCTGGCCAGCGCCTATGCCAAGTTCCGCCACCCGGCGTCGCGGTATGCGGTCGCCGCCGTCTATGTCGCGCGCTTCGCCGACGAGGTCCGCGTTGCGGTCACCGGTGCCGGCCCGGGGGCATTTCGCTGGACCGAGGCCGAGGCAGCCTTGTCCGCTCGCCTCGATCCTGCCGCGGTCGCCGGGCTGGTGCTGGACGACGGTGACCTGTCCACCGACATCCACGCCTCTGCGGAATATCGCGCTCACCTCGCCGGCATCATGCTGGCTCAGGCCGTGGCGGAAGCTGGCTGAGCCGGTTCGGCGCTCAGCGGCTGCCAGGGGCTGGCGACTGGAGATAGAATAGTCGCTTCACCTCGCGGCGGCCGCGGGTAACCGTGTCGAGGATCAGCCCGGCGAACAGGCTGAGCACCGCGATGATGATCAGGCCGACGATCAATATCGCGGTCGGGATCCTCGGCACCAGTCCCGTTTGCGCATAGGTCACAGCCAGCGGGATGCCGAGCACGATCGCCAGCCCGATCAGCAGCAGCGCGACGATCCCGAAAAACCACACCGGTCGCTCTGATCGGTATAGAGAGACCATGGTGTTGAGGATGCGCCAGCCATCGCTGTAGGTGCTGAGCTTGGAAACCGAGCCCTCGATCCGCGCGCCATAAGCCGTGACGACCTCGGCAACCGGCATTGACAGCTCCAGCGCATGGACGCTGATCTCGGTCTCGATCTCGAAGCCGGCCGACAGGACCGGGAAGCTTTTGACGAAGCGGCGCGAAAATACGCGGTAGCCCGTCAGGATGTCGCTGAACGATCGGCCGAACATGCGGGTCAGCAGCCCGGTCAGCAGTCGATTGCCGAGTTTGTGGCCCGAGCGATAGGCTGCGTCGATTTCGCTGGCCCGCGCCCCGACGACCATGTCGAGCTGTTCGTCGACCAGCCGGTGCACCATCTCCGGAGCTGCGGCGGCTTCGTAGGTCGCATCGCCGTCGGCCATGACATAGATGTCGGCGTCGATGTCGGCGAACATCCGGCGGACCACTGCGCCCTTGCCCTGCTGACGCTCCCTACGCACCACCGCGCCAGCCGCCGCTGCCATTTCGCAGGTGCGATCCCGGCTATTGTTATCATAGACATAGATGGTCGCCGAGGGCAGGGCGGCACGGAACTCCGCCACGGTCCGAGCGATCGCCGCTTCCTCGTTAAAGCAGGGCAGCAGCACAGCGACCCGCAACGCCGGCAGCACTTCCATTATCGTCCCCCCAATCAACACCCCGCGTTCGCCGCTTGGCGCAAAACGCCGATGCTGAATAGTGGCAACCGGCGCCGGCTTGCGCTACAGCCTGCGCATCCTTCAGCGACTTCTTGCGAGACCCATGGCCGGCCACAGCAAATTCAAGAACATCATGCACCGCAAGGGCGCGCAGGATAAGAAGCGCGCCTCGGCGTTCTCCAAGCTGAGCCGCGAGATCACCGTCGCGGCCAAGGCCGGCCTGCCCGATCCGGCGATGAACGCGCGCCTTCGTGCTGCCGTTCTTGCAGCGCGCGCCGGCGGCATGCCCAAGGACAATATCGAGCGCTCGATCAACAAGGCCTCGGGTTCCGACGGCGAGATCTACGAGGAGATCCGCTACGAGGGCTTCGGTCCCGGCGGCGTCAGCCTGATCATCGAGACGCTGACCGACAATCGCAACCGCACTGCCACCAATGTCCGCACCATCGTGTCGCGCAACGGCGGCAACCTTGGCGCCTCGGGCTCGGTCAGCCACAGCTTCGACCGCCTCGGCCTGATCAGCTATCCCGCCAAGGCCGGCAGCGCCGACAAGGTGTTCGAGGCAGCGCTGGAGGCCGGCGCCGACGATGTCAGTTCCAGCGATGACGGCCACGAGATCTGGACGGCGATCGAGAGCCTTCACGAAGTTGCCAAGGCGCTCGAGCCGGTGCTCGGCGAGTATGAGGGCGCCAAGCTCGCGTGGCGGCCGCAGCTCGAAGTCACGGTTGGCGAGGGCGATGCCGAGATCCTGCTGAAGCTGATCGACGCGTTGGAGGAGGACGACGACGTCCAGACGGTTTGGGGTAATTACGACGTACCCGAGGACGTGCTGGCGAAACTCGGCTAGGCGCCACCGTTGATACTTATCGGCCTCGATCCCGGCCTGCAGACGACCGGCTGGGGTATCATCGTTGCCGAGGGCAATCGCCTGCGCCATGTCGCGAACGGGCGGGTCACCAGCCGGACCGCCGACCCACTTGCGTTGCGGCTGGTCGCGATCCACGACGGGCTCGCCTCGGTCATCGCGCGACACGCCCCGGTGTCGGCTGCGGTCGAGGAGACCTTCGTCAACACCAACCCGCAGTCGACGTTGAAGCTGGGCCAGGCGCGGGGCGTGGTCATGCTGGTCGCGGCGCTGGCGGGGCTGGAGGTCGCGGAATATGCGACGCGCTTCGTCAAAAAGGCAATCGTCGGTACCGGCTCGGCCGATAAGGCACAGGTCCGCGCGATGGTCGAGCGCCTGCTACCCGGCTGCGTCGTCGACGGTGAAGACTCCGCGGACGCGCTCGCTGTCGCTATCTGTCACGCCCACATGGCGACACACCGAAGGCTTGTCGCTTGATCGCGCGGTTGCGCGGATTGCTCGACTCGGCGTCGCTCGACACCGCTGTGATCGACGTCGGCGGCGTCGGCTATCTGGTGTCCGCCAGTGCCCGTACTCTCGGCTCGCTCGGCCCGACCGGCAGCGCGGTCGTCCTCCATATCGAGACGCAGGTCCGCGAGGATGCCATCCAGCTGTTCGGCTTCGTCGCGGTCGAGGAGCGTGACTGGTTCCGCCTCCTGCTGTCGGTGCAGGGCGTCGGCGGTCGGGTTGCGCTGGCAATTCTATCGGTGCTGACGCCGTCCGAACTCCAGCACGCGGTCGCCGCCAGGGACACCGCCAGCGTCGCGCGGGCCAACGGCGTCGGGCCCAAGTTGGCGGCGCGCATCGTCAACGAGCTGAAGGACAAGGCGGGCAACCTGCCGGTCCCGGCCGGCACCGTGGCACCGCTCGCCAACGCGCGGGGCCCGGTGGGCGACGCGCTGTCGGCACTGGCGAACCTCGGCTTCCGCCCACTCGATGCCAGTCGTGCAGTCGCGGAAGCGGTCGCCGAGCTCGGCGAGGATGCCGAGCCCGGCGCGCTGATCCGCGTCGCCCTCAAGAAGTCGGCGCGCTAGCTTTCGTCGTTACCGCTGCAGTCGCCGCTGCCGGTGCGCTGCTACCCGCAGCCGTCACCTTCCACACTGTATTGCCAAGGTCGTCCGCGACCAGCAGTGCTCCATCGCTGGCGATCGCCAAGCCGACCGGGCGGCCGTGCGCATGCTCATTGGCATCGACAAAGCCGGTCAGCACATTGACCGGCTTGCCCGCCGGCATGCCGTTGGCGAACGGTACGTAGATCACCTTGTAGCCGTTCAACGGGCTGCGATCCCAGCTACCATGCTCGCCGACGAACGCGCCACCGGTGTACGCTGCGGGAAGCGTCGTGCTCGTGTTGAACGCCAGCCCCAGCGCCGCGACATGCGAGCTGAGCGCGTAATCCGGCTTGATCGCCTTCGCCACCATGTCCGGCCGCTGCGGCTTGACGCGCGGGTCGATGTGCTGGCCGTAATAGCTGTACGGCCAGCCGTAGAAGCCGCCATCCTTGACCGAGGTCATATAGTCCGGGACCAGGTCGGGACCCAACTCGTCACGCTCGTTGACCACCGCCCACAACTGCTTGCTTTGCGGCTGCCACTGCAGGCCATTGGGATTGCGCAGGCCGCTGGCATAGGTGCGGTGAGCACCGGAGGCCCGGTCGACCTCCCAGATCATCGCGCGGTCGAGCTCGGCTCCAAAGCCGTTTTCGACGATGTTGCTGTTGGAGCCGATGCTGACATACAGCTTCGACCCGTCAGGGCTGGCCAGCAGGCTCTTGGTCCAATGATGGTCGATCGGACCGCCGGGCAGGTCTGTCAGCTTGACGCCGGGCGCCGTGATGCTCGTCTGGCCCTCGGCATAGGGAAAGCGCACGATCGCATCGGTGTTGGCGACGTAAAGATTGCCGCCGACCAAGGCGAGCCCGAACGGCGAGTCGAGATGCTCGAGGAACACGGTGCGCAGCGCCGGGTGACCCGGACTGGCGGCGCGGATCAGGGTGATGCGGTTCGGCACGCTGCCGCCCTTGCCGGCCTTGCCCTGGACGAAGCCCATGATTGCATCCTTGGGCCGGTTGACCGGAGCCTTGGGACCGTCGGATTCAACGACCAGGACATCACCGTTCGGCAATACGAGAAGCGAGCGCGGATGGATCAGCCCTGTGGCGAGCGCCTCGACCTTGAGCCCGGCCGCGGCGACCGGCGTCTCGCCGACCTTCCACGGCTGCGGCGATGCGATCTTCATCGGCGGCAGTAGGTACTGCTGCGGCTCCGGCAGCACCGGGTTGGCGCCGATCTGGGTGGCGGGATCGATAGTCGTCTTGTCGCCGCACCCAGCCAGCGCGAGTGCGGGCAGGGCGGCGGCGAGCAACAGGTGGCGAGACTTCAGCATCGGATTACCTTTAGAGAAAGCACGCATCAGATCGTCGCCCCGGCGCGGCGTGCGGTGAAGCCGCTGCGGCCGAGGACGCCCATGACGAGCAGGACGACGACAACCAAAGCCGACAGCGTCAGCCCGGTCGGCACCACCGACGTATAGCCATCGCGGCTGTGGACGAAGGCGTTGAACAGCGACAGGATCAGCACGACCACATAGCCCAGCATCTGCACTCGTGTCGGCCAACGACGCTGCGCGAATGCCTGGAACAGCCCAACGACCAACGCGATGCCAGCGACGACCAGCCCGGCGGTGATCAGCCAGACGGAGAACGTCTCCCAGGTCATCTCATAAGACTTCGCGTAAGCGACATCGGTGATGAGTGCGCCGATGAAACACGCCGCCGGGAAGGTCATCAGGGTCGGGAATAACGGGCGGCGTTGCGCCGTCATCGACGAGGTCGCGTATCGATCTGCCATGGTCGGAATCCTTGCGGCCGGCATCCGAACCGGCTTTGCTGCATCTGATACGAAGCTCCGATGCTGCAGTTCCTGATAGCTGCCATGCAATTAGCCGCACATCGGCGCTGCTTGCGGCGTGCAGGACGATAGCGCCCTGCGCCGCGTGGCGTTACAGAGGCGAGGATGTCCATCGATACCACCGACACCCGCGCCATCGCGCCGCAGCGCAAGGTCGACGACATCGACGCAGCCCTGCGCCCGAAGAACCTCGACGAGTTCGTTGGCCAGGCGGCTCTTCGTGGCAATTTGCGCGTGTTCATCCAGGCGGCGCTGAGCCGCGGCGAGCCGCTCGACCACGTATTGCTGCACGGCCCGCCGGGGCTCGGCAAGACGACGCTGGCGCAGATCATCGCACGTGAATTGGGTGTCGGCTTCCGCGCTACCTCTGGCCCGGTGATCGCCAAGGCGGGTGACCTCGCGGCGCTGCTGACCAACCTCGATCATATGGACGTGCTGTTCATCGACGAGATCCACCGCCTATCACCCGCGGTCGAGGAGATCCTTTACCCGGCGATGGAGGACCGCGTCCTCGACCTGATGATCGGCGAGGGCCCCTCGGCCCGGTCGGTGCGGATCGACCTGCCGAACTTCACGCTGATCGGGGCAACGACGCGGGCCGGGCTGGTAACGACGCCGCTGCGCGACCGCTTCGGCATCCCGCTTCGCCTGCAATTCTACACGGTGGCGGAGTTGGAGCTGGTCGTGCGCCGCGCCGCCGGGATGCTCGGGCTCGACCTGACGGACGACGGCGGGCGCGAGATCGCGGCGCGGGCACGGGGCACGCCGCGTATCGCCGGGCGGCTGCTGCGCCGCGTCCGCGACTTTGCCGCGGTCGCCGGGGACATGACCATCACCGCGAAGATCGCCGACGCGGCGCTCAACCGGCTGGAGGTCGACAAGCTCGGCCTCGACGCGATGGATCGGCGCTACATGATGATGATCGCCGACATCTACCGCGGTGGCCCGGTCGGTATCGAAACGCTGGCCGCCGGGCTGAGCGAGGCGCGCGACACCGTCGAGGATGTTATCGAGCCCTATCTGATCCAGTCCGGGCTGGTGGCGCGAACCGCGCGCGGCCGGATGCTCAATCCGGCGGCGTGGAAGCACCTCGGCATCACGCCGCCCGCGTCCTCGCCGCAACTGCCGCTGCTCGACGAGCTCGATCCCTGATCCTCGGCGACTTCGATATCCGCGGTGGCAAGGTCTATCTGCGCCAGACCGGCAACTCCGCTGCGCTGGACCGGCGGCTGCTTGCCGAAGTCGCGACCTGGCTCGGCTTCATCGCCATCGTCTTTGCCCGCGCGGCGGTGCTGCGCGTGCTGCACCGCCAGGGTCCGGCGATCTGGTTCACCCCGCAGCGGCCGCATCCGCGCTACATGGTTCGGGCGGCTGCGTTATGGGCGGGCATACCGGTCGCGCGCACAGCGGGGCAGGGCAGGGTTGCCTTTTATCTGGAGGACACGACCAGCGCCTTGCCACCTGCGCCGACACTCGCCGGGCATTTCAACTTCGGCTGCGGCGACATTTCCAAAAGCCGTGTTGCCGCGGTGTTCGAGCAGGTTTTTGGCTATCCGCTCGCGATCGATCCGCGCTGCTGGAACGGGCCGGCGATCGAAAAGAGCGAGACCAACGGCACCCATGACGGCCGCATCATCGACTGCCCGTGCGAGCCGTTGCCCGGCAAGGTCTATGAGCGGCTGATCGACACAATCGGCGGCGACGGTCTTGCCAGCGACTTGCGCACGCACTGCATCGGTGGCGTCCCGGTGGTCGTCTGGATCAAGCGGCGCGAGGCGGCGGTTCGCTTCCTGCCGCCCAACGTCTCGGCCACGACCCACGCACCTGCCGAGGTGTTCAGCCAGGAACAACTGGTCCTGATCGGCGCCTTCGCCAAGGCGATGGGCGCCGACTGGTGCGGCCTCGATATCCTGCGCGACAATGCCGATGGCCGGATCTACATCGTCGACGTCAATAAGACCGATGCGGGACCGATCGTGGCGCTGAGCTGGCGCGACAAGCTGGTATCGACCGCGCTGCTGGCACGGGCGCTGCGCGACATGGTCGACGCTGGCAGCAAGATCAGGCCTTCTTGACGAACTCGGTGCGCAGGACGAGGCCCTTGACCTTCTCGACCCGGCACTCGATCTCGTCGGGGTCGCCGGTCAGTCGGATGCTGGTGACGCGGGTGCCGCGCTTGAGGGTAACGGAGGTGCCCTTGACCTTCAGATCCTTGATCAGCGTCACCGCATCGCCGTCTGCCAACAGTGCGCCATTGCTGTCTCTGGTATCCATTACGCCCTTGGCCAGCATGGCAGCCATGCAGTCAAGCGCCGCCCACCGGCTTGACCCCTCGGGTATGCTGTGACTAACCCATGACATGACCAGTCCGCGCACCCTCTATGCCAAGATTTGGGACGACCATGTCGTCAAGACCGGCGATGACGGTACCGATCTCGTGTGGATCGACCGCCATTTGATCCACGAGGTCACCAGTCCCCAGGCATTCGAGGGCCTGCGCGCCGCCGGACGTCCCGTGCATCGTCCCGACCTGACGCTGGCGGTGCCCGACCACAATGTCCCGACGACGCCCGGCCACGGCCCGGTCACCGACCCGGCCAGCGCCTTGCAGCTCGCCATGCTGACCAGCAACACCCGCGACTTCGGTATCGAGGCGATCGACGTCAACGCGCCCGAGCAGGGCATCGTCCATGTCATCGGGCCTGAGCAGGGCTTCACGCTGCCCGGCCTGACCATGGTTTGCGGAGACAGCCACACCGCGACCCACGGCGCCTTCGGTGCGCTGGCGTTCGGCATCGGCACCTCGGAAGTCGAGCATGTCTTCGCGACCCAGACGCTGCTGCTCAAGCGCGCCAACTCGATGCGGGTGACGGTTACCGGCACCTTAGGCTTCTCGATCAGCGCCAAGGACGTCGCGATGGCGATCGTCGGCGCGCTCGGCACCGGCGGCGGCACCGGCTCGGTGATCGAGTACGCCGGCCCGGTGATCCAGGCGATGAGCATGGAAGGCCGGATGACGGTCTGCAACATGGCGATAGAGGCGGGCGCTCGCGCTGGACTGGTCGCTCCCGACGACAAGGCATTCGAGTATCTGAAGGACCGTCCGCGCTCGCCCAAGGGCGCCGATTGGGACGCCGCCGTTGCTTACTGGCGGACCCTGCCCAGCGACGCCGGCGCGGTGTTCGACCGTGAGGTCGTCATCGACGGCTCGGCGATTGCGCCGCTGGTCACCTGGGGCACCAGTCCCGAGGACGTCGTCGCGATCACTGGCACCGTTCCCGCGCCCGCCAGCTTCGCCGATGCCAGCAAGCAGACCGCTGCCGCCAAGTCGCTCGAGTACATGGGACTGACGCCGGGCACGCGCCTTGAGGATGTCGTCATCGAGAACATCTTCATCGGCAGCTGCACCAACAGCCGCATCGAGGACCTCCGCGCTGCCGCCGCCGTCGCCAAGGGCCGAAAAGTCGCCGGCAACATCCGCCAGGCGCTGGTCGTGCCGGGCTCCGGACTGGTCAAGCGCCAGGCCGAGGCCGAGGGGCTCGATCGCATCTTCATCGAGGCGGGCTTCGACTGGCGCGAGCCGGGCTGCTCGATGTGCCTCGGCATGAACCCGGACAAGGTGCCGCCGGGCGAGCGCTGCGCCTCGACCAGCAACCGTAATTTCGTCGGCCGGCAGGGACCCGGCGCGCGCACCCACCTGCTCAGCCCGGCGATGGCGGCAGCAGCGGCGGTGACCGGTCACCTGACCGACGTGCGGACCTTGATGGGATAGACATGCAGCCCTTCCACACACTCACCGGTGTCGCCGTCCCCTACGGCGCCGAGAATGTCGACACCGACGCGATCATCCCGTCGCGCTTCCTGAAGACGGTGACGCGCGCCGGGCTGGGAGCGGGGGCGTTCGCGGTCCTGCGCGAAGACCCGGACAACATCTTCGACACGCCTCGCAACAGTGGCGCACCAATCCTGATCGCCGGCGACAATTTCGGGTGCGGGTCGAGCCGCGAGCACGCGCCCTGGGCGCTCGCCGACATGGGCTTTCGTGTCGTCATCGCGCCGAGCTTTGCCGACATTTTCGCGGGCAATGCCTTCAAGAACGGCATGCTGCTGGTGCTCCTGCCACAGGAGCAGGTCGACCGGCTGATGGAGGTTGCGGCGACCGAACCGCTGACCATCGACCTCGAAAACCAGGTGGTGACGACGCCGTATCAGGACCGCTTCACCTTCGCCGTCGATCCGTTCCGCAAGCATTGCCTGCTCGGCGGCCTCGACGAGATCGGCCTGACACTGGCGATGGGCAGCGACATCACGGCTTATGAAAGCCGGCTGGCGACGAGCAAGCCCTGGGTCGGCGGCGCGGCGCAGCGTCAGGCAGCCTGACGCCCAAGTTTCAGCTGTGATGGACGCGCTGACTGCATTCGGCTTGTTCGCCGTGTCGTTCATGCTGTTGTGCTATACCTTCGAGACACGCTCGCATTGGTGGGGGCTGGGCTTCGCGCTCGGTTGCGCCTTGGGCTCCGTCTATGGATTCCTGCAGGGCGCTTGGCCTTTCGGCGTGGTCGAGGCTATCTGGGCAGTGATTGCGGCGCGGCGCTGGTGGCAGCGTCGGCTCAGCGAGACGGGAACCCGATGACCAAGCAACTCCTCCTCCTGCCCGGCGACGGTATCGGCCCTGAGGTGACGGCGCAAAGCCGGCGCATCGTCGACCGCCTCAACGCCGACGCCGGCCTCGATGTGGTGATGAGCGAGGCCCGTTTCGGCGGCGCGGCGATCGACGCCGACGGCGTGCCGCTTACCCCGAAGACGCTGGCGCAGGCCTTGGCTGCCGACGCGGTGCTGATGGGCGCGGTCGGTGGCCCGCAATGGGCGAAGCAGTCGTATGACAAGCGCCCCGAGGCCGGACTGCTTAAGCTCAGGTCGGGCATGGGTGCCTTCGCCAATCTGCGCCCGGCGCGGTGCTTCGCAGCGCTCGCCGACGCCTCCAGCCTGAAGCGCGAGCTGGTCGAGGGCCTCGACATCCTGTTCGTCCGCGAGCTCACCGGTGGCGTCTATTTCGGCGAGCCGCGCGGCATCGAGGATCTCGGCAACGGCGAGCGCCGCGGCGTCAACACCCAGGTCTATACATCGTCCGAAATTCGCCGCGTCGCGCGGGTCGCGTTCGACCTGGCCAAGGGCCGCACCGGGCGGGTCTGTTCGGCGGAGAAGTCCAATGTCATGGAATCCGGGCTGTTATGGCGTGAGGAGGTACAGGCGCTGCGTGACGCCGAGTATCCGCACATCGATCTTAGCCACATGCTGGCGGACAATACCGCGATGCAGCTGGTCAAGAACCCGCGCCAGTTCGACGTCATCCTCACCGACAATTTGTTCGGCGACATCCTGTCCGACGAAGCAGCGATGCTGACCGGCTCGCTGGGCATGCTGCCATCCGCGGCGCTGGGCGAGGCCGGCAAGCCCGGCCTGTACGAGCCGATCCACGGCAGCGCGCCCGACATTGCCGGGCAGGGCGTCGCCAACCCCTGCGCCTCGATCCTCAGCCTGGCGATGGCATTGCGCTACAGCCTTGGCCGTCCCGATCTGGCGGAGCGCGTCGAGGCGGCGGTCGAGGCTGCGCTCGACAATGGCGCCCGCACCGGCGACCTTGGGGGAAAGCTTGGAACAACAGCCATGGCCGATGCGATTATTGCCGGACTGTGACCAACTCCGGCCTCACCCGCACGCTGCTCGTCCTCGCTGCGCTGGTGGCCGGCCTGACGCTCGGCGCGTGGCTGAGCGCCACGGATAGCCTGGCACTCACCACCGTCGAGGCGTTCGCCGGGCCGATCGGCACCTTGTGGCTGAATGCCTTGCGAATGACGGTCGTGCCGCTGGTGTTCGCTATGTTGTTCACCGGGGTCGTCAGCGCCGCCGAGACTGCCGCGACCGGCGGCCTCGCGGCGCGGGCGCTGGCGTGGTTCATCGGGCTGATCCTCGCGTCGGGCGTGTTCTCGGTGGTGATGTCGCCCCTGCTGCTCGATTTCTGGCCGGTGTCCTCGCAGGAGGCCGCCGCTCTCGTCTCGACCAGCCAGGGTGGCGCAGTTCCCATTCCCGCCGCACCGCCGTTCGGCGACTGGCTGCTCAGCTTCGTGCCGGTCAATCCGATCGGCGCCGCTGCCGAGGGCGCGATGGTGCCACTCGTCGTCTTCGCGCTGATCTTCGGGCTGGCCGCGACCCGGATCGCCCCGGCCGCCAGGGCCCAGCTCAGCGGCTTCCTCGACGCGGTCGTGCAGGCAATGCTGGTCATCGTCGAATGGGTGTTATGGGCCGCGCCGATCGGGATCTTCGGACTGGCGACCGGCGTCGGGGCAAAGCTCGGCAGCGGCGCCTTCGGGCTGCTGTTCCACTACATCTCGTTGCTCGTCACGGTGCAGGTCCTGCTGATCCTGTGCGTCTATCCGCTCGCTGCTCTGCTGGGACGCACCGGGTTCGGCCCATTCACGCGCGCCGTCGCACCGGTCCAGCTGGTCGCGCTGAGCACACAGTCTTCGATCGCCTGCCTCCCGGCAATGGTGGAGGCTGCGACCGAGCTCGATCTTCCCGAAGCGACGCGGCGACTGGTGCTGCCGCTGGCCGTATCGTTGTTCAAGATCACCAGCCCCTGCGCCAACCTTGCGGTAGTGATCTATGTCGCCTCGGTCCACGGCATCGCGCTGGGTCCGTTGCAGTTCACAGCCGGCGTATTGGTCGCGGTCGCCGTCGCAGTGGCCAGCGCCGGACTGCCCGGCGGTACATCGTTCTTCCTTGCCTGCGTGCCGCTATGCGCGGTGATGGGCGTGCCGACCGAACTGCTGCCGCTGTTGCTGGCGGTCGAGGTCATTCCTGACATTCTCCGCACGATCGGCAATGTCACCGGGCAGGTGGCGATCACCGCGGTGCTGTCGCGCAACCGCGGGGCTGTCGTCGCGGCGTAACATCGAGCGGCTAGCCTATGGCGAACCCAAGGATGTTGTCATGAAGCTCAAGATCGCCGTCGTCGCCATGCTCACCCTCGCCAGCGGCGCCGAGGCGGCCAGCTTCAGGTTCGCCTATCAGTTGGCAACGGGCACGATCTCGGGGCGCTTCTCCGGCAGCTTGCAGGCGGATGGCAATACGGTGTTCCTCGACAGCTTCGGCTACGCACGGTTCAACGGCGTCGAGGGTGTCGCGCTGCCACTGCTGACCACCGCCAGCGGCATTTATGGCGAGTACCGCCAGCCGCGTGCCAGCTTTAATGGTTCGGGCCTCGATTTCGCAGCCTGCAGCGACGAGAATTGCGCCGACGGGGTGCTGTTCGACCCGGACGTCATCGATACCGCCCCGATCGTATCGCTCGGCGCGACCTATGGCGACACCCGCGAGTACAGCGCGCCGGGGCAATGGTCGCTCACCGCCGTGCCGGAGCCGGGCTCGTGGCTGTTGATGCTTGCCGGCTTTGGCATCGTGGGCTGGCTCGCTCGTCGGCGGTCGGCCTCCGTCACTGCCTGAACCGGAAGACTTGCCGTCAGCGTTGTCCGGCGCGGCGCATCGGCATCGCGTCGATCGCGCTCTCGATCTGGCTTGCGGGCCAGGGGGTGGCGGAGCGCAGGGCAACGTGTCCGTCCTTGCCGATCAGGATCACCGAAAAGGTCTTGGGCGGTAGGTCGTAGCGCTGACGCAGCGCTGAACCCTTGTCGTCCGACCCGCTGACGGCTTCGCCGACGACCTCGATCGTCTCGAGATCGCGATCGGCGGCACCCTGTCGCCAACCCGCGAGCGCCTGTCGCTGCTTTGCCAGATTTGGATCATCCCGGCTTGGCGCTGCGATGATCAGGATGCGGCGGGCGTCCTTCATCTCGGCAACGGTGCTGGCATGGCCGGCTCCGGGGATGGTCACAGCCATGATGGCGAGGAGCTCCAGAAATCTCATCCAGCGAGAACGATTTCCGCTCTGAATGGTTCGTTTTGGCAACTCTGACGCCCATCAACGCTCAATACTTGCTCGGAGCGCCCCTCGCCGGTAAGGCACCGCGCTCAGGAGAATAAACATGGGCTATAAAGTCGTCGTCGTCGGCGCGACCGGCAGTGTCGGGCGCGAGATGCTGAACATCCTCGCCGAGCGTCAGTTTCCGATCGACGAGATCGCGGCACTGGCCAGCGGGCGCAGCCAGGGCGACATCATCGACTTCGGTGACAGCGGCCGCGAGCTCAAGGTCCAGAACCTCGAGCATTTCGACTTCAGCGGCTGGGACATCGCGCTGTTCGCTGCCGGCTCCGGACCGGCCAAGATCTATGCGCCCAAGGCGGCTGCCGCTGGCTGCGTGGTCATCGATAATTCGTCGCTGTTCCGCATGGACCACGACGTCCCGCTGATCGTCCCCGAGGTCAACCCGGAGGCGATCGACCGCTATACCAAGCGCAACATCATCGCCAATCCGAACTGCTCGACCGCCCAGATGGTCGTCGCGCTGAAGCCGCTGCACGACGTCGCGACGATCAAGCGCGTCGTCGTCTCGACCTACCAGTCGGTCAGCGGCGCCGGCAAGAAGGGCATGGACGAGTTGTTCGAACAGACCCGCGCGGTGTTCGTCGGCGACCCCAAGACCTCGGTGACCTTCACCAAGCAGATCGCTTTCAACGTCATCCCGCACATCGACAGCTTCATGGAAGACGGCTCCACCAAGGAAGAGTGGAAGATGGTCGTCGAGACCCGCAAGATCCTCGACCCCAACATCGAGGTTACGGCGACCTGCGTTCGCGTGCCGGTGTTCGTCGGCCATTCGGAGTCGATCAACATCGAGTTCGAGCGCCCGCTATCGGTCGCCGAGGCGCAGCGCATCCTGCGCGAGGCCCCCGGCATCATGCTGGTCGATAAGCGCGAGGACGGCGGCTACATCACCCCGATCGAGTGCGTCGGCGAGTATGCCACCTACATCAGCCGCGTCCGCAAGGACCCGACGGTGCCGCACGGCCTCAACCTGTGGTGCGTCAGCGACAATCTCCGCAAGGGCGCGGCCTTGAACGCGGTGCAGATCGCGGAACTGCTCGGCCGGCGCCACCTCAAGAAGGCGTGACCTTCGAGCTGCTGCCACTGACCGGCAAGATCGACGCCGAGGCGGCGCGGTTGGCGCTGGACTACGGCGGCAGGCTCGACGACGCGACGACCGAGCTGGCGGAGATCATCGCCATCCTGACGCGCGTCCGGCGGCCGGCGCCATGGATCACCTATGTCGCCGAACGGCGGGGCATCCCCGTAGGCCTATGCTCGTTCAAGACGGCGCCGATCAGAGGCGAGGTCGAGATCGCCTATGGCACGTTCGCGGTGGTCGGCGGTCAGGGCGTCGCCAAGGCGATGGCGGGGGCGCTTGTCGCGCTGGCCGCGGCCCAACCCGAGAACCCGGTGGTGATCGCTCACACCGACCGAGAGCCGAACGCCTCGACGCGAGTGCTGCGGTACAACGGCTTCGTCTTCGACGGTGAATTCGACGACCCGGAGGACGGCCTGGTCTGGCGCTGGGTACGTGTGCCCCGCCCGACCTGATCCAAGCGCTCCCCTACGCGAGGGAGATTTTGCGATCCACCCGTATCGGTTCCCGAGCCAGCGATGCTGCGCGCGCATGGCTGCCGGTCGCGTTCTAATAGATGTTATCTTTTTTCAAACAAGACTATTTCGACAAACCGCAAGATGAACAATTGTTCAGACAGTCTCGTTCATAATTGATCTGTGACTATTCAAGCACAGCTTTAAGTTTGTTCGATATTTGCGGGGTAGAAACCCGCGTCATGCGTATTACATGAGGATCAGGTGAACACGGATGCTGGCCCGCAAGGCGACCGCTTCGTGTTTGATCCTAGCGCCGGTGCTTATCCGCCGGTATCTGTTGCGTAAGGTCAACAAAAATGAAGAACTACACTCTCGCCGCCCTCGCGGCGCTCATTGCCGTTCCGTCGATCGCTGCCGCCGCCGAGCCGTTCAACGGTGCGTTCGTCGGTGTCCAGGGCGGTTGGCAGCAGGACAAGCAGCGTCTCAGCCTCGACAACGTCGATGGCAGCTCCAGCCGCTACGGCGACAAGAAGGACGGCTTCGCCTATGGCGGTCAGCTTGGCTTCGACACCAAGGTCACGCCGCAGATCGTCCTCGGCGTCGAGGCCAGCGCCACCGGTCGCACCGGCAGCACGCGCTTCGATGACGGTGTCGGCGACGCGTTCCGCCTGAAGCAGGGCCGCACGCTCAACGCCACCGCCCGCGCCGGTTATCTCGTCTCCCCGCTCGGCCTGCTGTACGTTCGCGGTGGCTACACCAACGCGCAGTTCCGCATCAACAACGGCTTCGACAGCGCCCATGACAACCGCGGCGGCTACACCGCCGGCGTTGGCTACGAGCAGTTCCTGACCAAGCAGGTCTCGGCTCGCGTCGAGTATAACTACTCGCACTTCGGCCGCGACAGCATCGACAACGTTGGCGACCTGGTCGCCGCCGATAATGCAGCGGTGCGCTACAACCGCAACGCGGTCAGCGCCGGTCTGAACCTGCACTTCTAGTCGTCTCGACACCGGGGCGGGCATCGTGCCCGCCCCGGCTTGAGCCGCTGTCGCCGCGGCGTTAGTGGTGGCGGATGACGACCAAAGTCCAAACCGGCGGCTGCCAGTGCGGCGCCGTGCGTTACAGCGCCCGCCTCGAGAATGACGAGGCCTATTGGTGCCACTGTCGGATGTGCCAGCGCGCCACCGGCGGGGTTGCTGCCGCGCTCCTCGGCATTCCGCGCGCCAACGTCGAATGGACGACGCGCGAGCCCGATCGCTTCGCATCCTCGCCGATCGCCAAGCGAGGCTATTGCAGCAATTGTGGTACGCCTCTGACCTTCGAGTTCAACGACGGCAGTGACAACATGGACCTGACCATCGGCTCGCTCGACGACCCGTCCGCCGTCCGGTTGACCAGCCATTTCGGTGCCGAAAGCTGGGTGCCGGGCTGGATACCGCATGACGGACTGCCCGAGACGCGAACCGAGGATAGCGTGCACATCATGGCGCGCTGGGACAAGGCACGGGCATGACACCCACCCATTACCGCTTCGCGTCCTTTGACGGGGTGGAACTCGCCTGGACCGAGTTGGGGGCAGGGCGGCCGGTGGTTCTGCTCCACGGGCTGTTCAGCACGGCGCAGACCAACTGGCTGAAATACGGCGCTGCTGCGACGATCGCAGCTGCCGGCTTCCGAGTCATCATGCCGGACCTTCGTGCCCACGGCGACAGCGCCAAGCCACACGATGCCGCTGCGTATCCGCAGGACGTGCTGGCGCGCGATGTAGAGGCGCTGGTCGCGCATCTGGGGCTGAGCGATTTCGATCTCGGTGGCTACTCGCTCGGCGCGCGGACGACGATGCGCTGCCTGGTGCGCGAGATGACGCCGCGCCGCGCGGTACTGTCCGGAATGGGCCTGAGCGGCATGACCGAGTTCGCCAAGCGTAGCGCATTCTTTCTCGACGTCATCGCCAATCCCGACAGCTTCGAGCGCGGCACCGGCGGATGGTTTGCCGCCCAATTCATGCGCACCAACCACATCGACGGCGAGGCCGTGGCGCATGTCCTGCGCTCTCAGGTCTCCACCCCCCGGGCCGACATCGTCGCCGTGCAGACACCGATCCTGGTCGTCGCCGGCAAGGACGACGACGACAACGGCTCGGCCCCCGAGCTCGCCCAGGTCCTGCCGCACGGGCATTATATCGAGACGCCGGGCAATCACATGAGCGCCGTGGTCGAGCGGGCGCTAGGCCATGCGATCGCCGACTTCCTGGCGGCTTGACCCGCTACGGCCGCGAGGAGGATACCGGCAAGGACAGTCCATTCGCCGCGAGTCATCATGAGAATCCGAGTTTCCATCGCCGCCCTCGCCACCGCGCTGCTCGCCACCGGCGCGCAGGCGGCCACCGTCCCCGAGGTGCAGGCCTTCGTCGCCGATGCCGAGCTGCGCTCCGCCAAGCTGTACGACTTCGCCGCCATCGCCGGCTGGGTCTATGCGACCAATATCAACGACGACACCGGGCTGCTCGCCGCCCGCGCCGGCACCGAGGGCACACAGCTAGGGGTCGAGCTGGCCAAGCAGGCCGCTGCGTTCAACTCTACCCCCGGCCTCGACTACGACACTGCCCGCAAGCTCGGCATCCTGCGCAATGCGGTGACGCTGCCCGCCACGGCCGACAAGGCGGAGGAGCTCAACACCATCGCGACCAAGCTACAGTCGATCTATGCGACCGGCACCGGCACCTACAAGGGCCAGCCCAAAAAGGGCAACGACCTTGAAGCGTTGATGGGTACCGAGCGTGACCCGGCGCTGACCAAGGAGATGTGGGTCAGCTGGCACGACAATGTCGGCAAGCCGATGAAGGCGGATTACGTCGAGCTGACGGCGCTGGCCAATGCGGGCGCGAAGGAGCTGGGCTATGCCGACACCGGCGCGTCGTGGCGGTCGGGCTATGACATGCCGCCCGAGGCCTTCGCGGCTATGGTCGACAAGGTCTGGTTGCAGGTCAAGCCGCTGTACGACGACCTGCACTGCTACACGCGCACCAGGCTGAATGCGAAATACGGCGACGCGGTGCAGGCGAAGACCGGGCCGATCCGCGCCGACCTGCTGGGCAATATGTGGGCGCAGGAGTGGGGCAATATTTATGACGTCGTCGCGCCCAAGGGTGCCGGCGACATCGGCTACGACACCGGCGAGCTGCTGGTCGCCAAGGGCTATACCCCCGAGAAGATGTGGCGCACCGCGGAAGGGTTCTACACCTCGCTCGGCTTCGCACCGCTGCCCGATACCTTCTGGAAGCGTTCGCAGATCGTTCGGCCCGAGGGGCGCGAGGTGGTCTGCCACGCCAACGCCGGCGACTATGACAACAAGGACGATCTGCGCATCCAGATGTGCACCAAGGTCAACGGCGACGACTTCGTCACTATCCACCACGAGATGGGCCACAGCTTCTACCAGCGCGCCTATAACAAGCAGCCGTACCTGTACCTGAACGGCGCCAACGACGGCTTCCATGAGGCGATCGGCGATTTCGTCGCGCTGTCGATCACGCCGGAATACCTCGTCCAGGTCGGCCTGCTCGACAAGTCCAAGGTCCCCGACGCCTCGAAGGATACCGGGCTGCTGCTCAAGCAGGCGATGGACAAGGTCGCGTTCCTGCCGTTCGGCCTGATGATCGACAAATGGCGCTGGGACGTGTTCTCGGGCAAGACCCAGCCCGCCGACTATACCAAGTCATGGAACGACCTGCGCCTGAAGTACCAGGGCATCTTCCCGCCGGTGGAGCGCGGCAGCAACACCTTCGACCCCGGTGCCAAGAACCATGTCGCGACCAGCGTGCCGTACGTCCGCTATTTCCTGGCGCGCATCCTGCAGTTCCAGTTCTATCAGGCGGCGTGCAAGCAGGCCGGCTGGAAGGGCCCGCTGCACCGCTGCAGCTTCTATGGCAACAAGGCGGTCGGGGCGAAGCTCAACGAGATGCTGGCGGCGGGGGCCTCGAAGCCGTGGCCCGAGACGCTGGAGAAGTTCACCGGCTCACGCGACATCGACGGGCGGGCGCTGCTGGCCTATTTCGCGCCGCTGCAGAAGTGGCTGAAGGTCCAGAACAAGGGCCAGTCGTGCGGCTGGGCGTCCGGAGATGCGCGCATCGCGGCGCTGTAGCGTTCCTGCTCCCTCCCCCGACGCGATCTGTCGGGGGAGGGGGCAGGCAGTAAGATCAGCCCAGCTGGGCGAGCAGATGCTCGGCCGACGAGACCTTGAACGCGCCCGGATCCTCGACATTGAGCTCCGAGACGACGCCGTCCTTTACCAGCATCGAGAAACGCTGACCGCGCTTGCCCATGCCGAAGCGGCTGCCGTCCATGGTCAGGCCGAGCGCCTCGACAAAGTCGCCGTTGCCGTCGGCCAGCAGGGTCACGGCGTCGCCGACGTTGGCGGCCTTGCCCCAGGCGCCCATGACGAACGCATCGTTGACCGAGATGCAGACGATCTCGTCGATGCCCTTGGCGCGCATCGCCTGGGCATTGTCGACGAAGCCCGGAAGGTGCTTGGCCGAGCAGGTCGGCGTAAAGGCGCCGGGAACCGAGAACAGCGCGACGGTGCGCCCGTCGAACAGCTCTGCAGTGGTTACCGGGGCAGGGCCGCTGTCGGTCATCTTCATCAAAGTCGCGGCCGGTACGGTGTCGCCAATCTTGATCGTCATGTGAGTCTCCATCGGTGTGCCGCGCCCGGATAGCCCCCTGCGTCACAGTGGTAAAGCGCCGTCGAGACTGGCGGACAGGCACCATGCAACCTATAGTTGCAGCCTGATGGAACAGCCTCCCTACCTAGTCGGACAGTTGCTGCTGTCGATGCCCGGCATCGGCGACGAGCGCTTCGAGCGCGCCGTGATCGCGATGTGCGTTCATGACGACGATGGCGCGATGGGTATTGTCGTCAACCGTCCGATGGTCGGCCTGAGCGTACGTGAACTGATGTCGCAGCTCGACGTCGAACCGGCCGAAACGCCTGACCTGCCGGTCCATGCCGGGGGCCCGGTCGAGCCCGGTCGCGGCTTCGTGCTGCACTCGAACGACTGGGCGGGGCAGGGCAGCATCGACGTCGCCGGACGCTGGGGGCTGACCTCGACGCTCGACGTGCTCAAGGCGATCGCGGCTGGCTCGGGTCCGCGCCAGTGGCTCTCGGCGCTGGGTTATACGGGATGGAGCGCTGGGCAGCTCGACGAGGAACTGACCCGGCACGGCTGGCACGCCATCGATGGCGATGCCGGGCTGCTGTTCGATACGCCCGCGCCGAAACGCTGGCCGCGTGCCTTCGCGATGGCGGGTATCGATGTCGGGCAATTGAGCGCGACCGCCGGACGGGCTTGAGGCCGGGCCTCTGCATTCGCGGATTAGTGGTGGATTTCGTCACCGGAGCGAAGGCTTTCTCCCCGGCCCTTGCTCCGCTGGGGTAAGGGCCGGGGAGAGAGGCACGAGTCTCTTTGAGCGGTTTTAGATCGCCGTCTTAGCAGGTTGCGCAGGCGCCGCCGCCTTTGCACTGGCCGTCGTCAGACCCGGAACAGCTACCGTGCTGGGCGCGACGCTCGGCGTCGATCCGGCGCAGTCGCCACTGGTGTGCGAAACGACCCGCGGCGGCGACTTGGCACCCGTCGAGCTGATCTCGACGGTCCGGCTGCAACTGCCGCTACCATCGCTCGTCGACACGTAGGAGTAGCTCGTCGTCCCGGCCGGCAGCTTGCCGAACGCGGCCAGGTCCACCGCACCGTTCGCTGCGACCGGCGTGGACTGGAGTGCCGCCACCTGCTGCATCATCGTCGCAGCCTGGCGGTCCATCTGTGCCATCACCTGGTCGAACATGCCGAACGGCGATGCGTCGAGTGGATCGAATATCACCACCCGGGAGGGAGCCGCCGGCACGACTGTCAGCTTCGGCGGGACATCGCCCTGATAGGCAATTCGCGCGACCGAGCCGTCGGGCAGCGCGACGTTCATCACATGATTGTTGGCAGTAGCCGCGATCGCCACGCCACCGATAACGGCGCAGGCGACACCCGCCAGCGCGGCAGTTCCGAATTTCCGCATGATATGACCTCCATCGTCTAAGCGGAGGCCAATATCCTGCGTCGAGAACCCTGAACCGCCAATTAGCGGACGCCGACTACTTCTTCTTTTTCACCTTCGGATCGCTCGGTGCGGCGTCGACCACCTTGGCCGGCTTGGCAGCTTCGACGGCGGCGCAATTGACGTTCTTCGCGTCGCCGAGATCGACGAAGGCGAGGATCGCACCCAGACCACCGGTGGCGACGCCTAGCCCGACGCCGGCCGCGGTCCGCGTGATGAGCTGGCGCGAGATCGGATGTATCGTCGGTGCAGCGAAGAAGCCGCCAAGCCCGACCGGTGACTGGCCGGAGAACAGGCTGAACTCCTTGGAGTCGCCGCGGAAGTTCAGGTCGACCGACTCGTCCTTGAAGCTGAACTCACCGCGACCGCGGAAGTTGGCGCGCTTGGTGTCGAACAGGATCGGGTCGGCGGTCGAGATGCCGTCCTTGACCGTGAAGGCGATGACGCCGCAGCGGATCTCTGTTGGCTTCTTGAGCTTCTGGATCAGGCCGGTCGTGATGTAGTTCTGCAGGTCGAGCTTACCCAGCTCGATATTGCGCAGCCACAGCGTTCCCGCGGGGAAGACCAGCGCGATGCGACCGGTCGAGGTCGCCAGCGAGGTTCGCACCGTGTCGCCATAGCCCTTAAGCTGGAGCCGTCCGAACACGCTGGCCGTGGTGCCGCTCTTCTCGACGTCGAACGATGTCAGCAGCTTGCCCAGCGGCACGCGGCTCATGCGAATGTCGTAGTCGGTAACCACCGGCCGGACCGAGGCGTTCAGGTCGATGTCGGCGGTCATCCGGCCGCCGATGACGTTGAATGCCACCGGCTTCAGGATCAGCCGGCTGTCCTTGAGCGCGAGGCCAAGCGTCAACCCTGAGATCGGCACGCTGCCGGTACGGACCGTGGTCGCGCTGTACTTGACGTTGGCGTTGAAGGCCTTGAGTTGCTCGACGGCCAGCGGTGCGTCGGGGAGGACGCGCGGTGTGCCGGCGACCGTGGTGATGACGGCCTTGCCGCCCTGCTTGTCGAGCTTCTCGGGCGAGTAGCCGAACAACGGTCCGACATCGAGGATGTCGAGCACCTTGGTTTTGAGATCGGCATCGAGGAACGGCTTGGCGCCGCTGACGTCGGCGCTCATCCGCCCGGCGATGTCGCTGCCTCCGATGCGCCCGGCCATGTCGTCGAAGCGGTAGACCTTGCCGTTCTTGATCAGCTGCGACGACAATCTGTACGGGCGGGTCGCGGCGGAGACGAGGCCAAACAGCTTGAACGCATCCTGCAAATTCTGGCCGGTCACGGCGAGGCGGATCGGTGCGCCCTCGATGCTGTTGCTGCGTGGGATGGTCCCCGATGCGTCTACGTGCGTCCGCGCCGCGGTGGCGTGCAGGTCGAGCTTGGACTGGCCATTCGGCTTCGACTTGTCGACCGGGCTGACCGAGCCGCGAATGTCGAAGGCGGTCGCCGGCGCCTGCTTGTGGATCAGGCGCAACGGGTCCTGCAGGTTCGGCCCGACCGCGCTGAACTTCAGGTCGGCGCCGTCGAGACGTGAGACGCCGGCCAGCGAACCGGCGACGTTGATCGTCGACCGGGCGACATGAGCCTCGGCGGTCAACCCTAACCGGCCACCGGCCGCAGCCTGGTTGGGCGTGGTGATCGCGCCCTTCAGGGTGAACGGCGCGTCGAGCGCGGTACCATCACCGGTGAAGGTCAGCGGCCCGGCGACCCGGACCTTGCCCTTGTCCTGCGGGTTGCTCGCCGCGACGTCGCCGAAGCGGACGTTGACGTCGGCCTTGTTCTTGGCGTCGAGGAAATGCAGCGTCGAGCCGGTGATCGCGGCGCGCTGGATCTCCGGCATCTCGAACGGCTCGGTGCTGTTGAAGGTCCAGGTGTTGCGGCCCTGCGCATCGACCTCGGCGCCGACATTGCCACCGTCGAGGTTGAGGTAGCGCACCTGGCGCTCACCGTGGAGCAGCGGCAGCACGTTGACCTCGGTGTCGATGGTGCGGGCGCTGAACAGCTGCGGATCCTTGGCCCAGTTCGGGTTTCCGACGGTCAGGCCCTCCGCATAGAATTTGATGTGCGGGTTGAGATAGAATTGGAAGTCGCCGGCGACCTTGACCGGACGCTCCGCGGTCTTGCTCGCGTAGCGTTCGAACGGCCCTTTCAGGAAGCGGCCCTTGGTGACGTACAGCACGACATAGGCCAGCACGAAGATGCCGATCAGGGTGGCGAGCACCGCGAACAGCGTGCTCAGGCCAGTGTCGACCGGGCGGCGAAGCGGACGGACGACGGACTGGGGTCGGGTGCTCATGAAGTTGTGAACACGACGGCAAGCAAGTCGTTCCGGCGGGATTGGCACGGGCTTTGCACTGCTTCCAGCGAAGGGGCGGGGCAAACATGTCTATCGCGGCGGTCGGTGGCGAGAGTGCGACAGTCGGTGCGGTCCGGCAGGCCGCCGCGCGTACCGGCGTCGACTTCGACTACCTCCTCGCCCAGGCTCGCGTCGAAAGTGGGCTGAACTCAGACGCTGCCGCCGTCACCAGCAGCGCCCGCGGGCTGTACCAGTTCACCGATGCGACCTGGCTCGACACCGTCCGCAAGCACGGCGCCGAGCACGGCCTTGGCTGGGCAGCGGCGGCACTGAGCGGCCCGGTGTCCACCAACCTGCGCGCGACAATCCTCGATCTACGGCGCAATCCCGCCGATTCCGCAGCGATGGCGGCCGCATTCGCACAGGACAATGCCGCCTATCTGCAAGGACATCTTGGGCGCGAACCGGCCGCCACCGACCTGTACCTTGCCCACTTCCTCGGCCCCGCCGGTGCGGTGCGTTTCCTCGCTGCGAAGGACGCGGACCCGGGTAGCGCCGCCGCCGCGATCGCCCCTGCTGCTGCCGCCGCGAACCGAGCAATCTTCGCCGCGCAGGACGGTCGCTCGCGCTCGCTGGCCGAGGTGTATGACCGCTTCACCGCCCGGCTCGGCACCGGCAACACCTTGCCGCGGGCCGGCAAGATCGTGCCGCCCGCATGGCCCCAGACGGTCCAGATTGCCGCCGCGCCACAAGCCGCGCGCCTCGCCTATCTCCTGCTCGCGGAGCTCGGCGCATGACCGCTGCCGGGATCCTGCGCCACGGCCTGTCGGTGATCGAGCCGCGCGCGACGCTGTTGCCTTTGGCGATCCTGACGCTGGTGCTGCTGATGGTCGTGCCGATCCCGCCGCTGCTGCTCGACGTGTTCTTCACGCTGAACCTCGCCATCTCGCTAATCGTCCTGATGGTCGCGATCAACACGCGCAAGCCGCTGGATTTCTCGGCGTTCCCGACCGTCCTGCTGTTCGCGACGCTGCTCCGCCTCAGCCTCAACGTCGCCTCGACCCGCGTCGTGCTCGTCGGCGGCCACAAGGGCACGGCGGCGGCGGGCCACGTCATCGAGGCATTCGGCAGCTTCCTGATCGGCGGCGATTATGTCGTCGGCATCTTCGTCTTCGCGATCCTGATGATCATCAATCTCGTCGTCATCACCAAGGGCGCCGGGCGCGTGTCCGAGGTCGCGGCGCGCTTCACCCTCGACGCCATGCCGGGCAAGCAGATGGCCATCGACGCCGATCTCAACGCCGGGCTGCTGACCGCGGACCAGGCGCGCGACCGCCGTGCCGAGGTCTCGACCGAGGCCGACTTCCACGGCTCGATGGACGGCGCCTCCAAGTTCGTGAAGGGCGATGCCGTCGCCGGGGTGATGATCCTGTTCATCAACATCATCGGCGGGCTGGTCCTCGGCACCGTCCAGCACGGCCTGTCGCTCAGCGAGGCGGCGCGGACCTACCTCCTGCTCGCGATCGGCGACGGGCTGGTCGCACAGGTCCCGGCGTTGCTGCTGTCGATCGCCGCCGCGATGATCGTCACCCGCGTCGCCTCGGAGCACGACCTTGCCGGCCAGATCAGCCGCCAGTTCGCCGGGCCTGCCGCCTGGGTTCCGGTGGCAGGCATCCTCGGCCTACTCGGATTGCTGCCGGGCATGCCGCATTTCGTCCTTCTCAGCTTCGCGGGAGGCGCAGCCTTCGCCGCGTTCAAGCTGTCCCGCCCCAAGGCCGTCGTCCACGCACCCGTCGCTCCCGACAACCCGGCCACCATCGACTGGGACGAAGTCGCCGACACCGCGGTCGTCGCGCTCGAACTCGGCTACGGCCTGATCGCCCTGGTCGACGAGGCGCGGGGCAGCCCGCTGATGGTCCGCATCACCGCCATCCGCCGCGCCTTGTCCAAGTCGCTCGGCTTCGTCGTGCCGGTGGTGCGTGTCCGCGACGAGATCGGGCTCAGCCCGCAGACCTACCGCATCCTGATCGACGGCGTCGTCGTCGGCGAGGACAGCGCCTGGCCCGACGACATGCTGGCGCTTGAGGCCGGGCCCGTCGATCCGGAGATCCCCGGCCGTACGGTCAAGGATCCCGCCTTCGGTCTCGACGCTCGATGGATCGACCCCGGCGAGGCGGACTTTGCCACCGCGGCGGGCTATACCGTTGTCGACGCCGCGACGGTGATCGGCACCCATCTCAACACCTTGCTGACCGCCCGCGCCGCCTCGCTGCTCGGGCAGGACGAGGTGCAGAAGCTGCTCGACACGCTGGCCCAGACGGCGCCGCAGCTCGTCGCCGGACTGGTGCCCAAGCTGTTGCCGCTCGCCACCGTCACCGTCGTGCTGCAGCGACTGCTGGAGGAGGGCGTGCCGATCCGCGACCTGCGCCGCACAATCGGCGCGCTCGCCACCGTCGCGGCGCGGAGCACCGATTCCGTAGACTTGACCGAACTCGTCCGCCCGCTGCTCGGCGCGGCCATCGTCCAGACCCTCGCCCTGACGCGCGCGCCGCTGCTGGCGATCACCCTCGCGCCCGAACTGGAGGACCTGCTCGCCGCCTCGATCCGCGCCAACCCGGCGACGCTCTATCCGTTCGATCCCGCGCTCGCCCAGCGCGTCGCCGGTGCCTTGGGCGAGGCCGCTGCCCCGCTGCAACGCGACGGCGACCCGGTCACCATCGTCACCACGCCCGCCGTCCGCCGCGCCCTGTTCCAGTTGCTGCGCTACCGCCTGCCCGGCGCCAACGTCCTCAGCATCTTCGAAATCCCCGACGACCGCGCCATCGAAGTTGTCGCCACGGTCGGCGGCGCCGAACCCCAAGGAGCCTGACCACATGGACGCCCGCCTCGGCTCGAACCTTGCGCTCTATGCGCCCGCCGCGCTGGCGAAGACCGATCCCGAACGGCTGATCGGCTCGCACCTCGGGCTGGTCCGCCGCATCGCCTGGCACGTCCACGCCCGCGTCTCGACGGCGATCCCGGTCGAGGATCTCGTCCAGATCGGCATGGTCGCGCTGATCGAATCCGCCCGCGCCTTCGAGGATCGCGGCCACGCCGCCTTCGCCACCTACGCCAGTGTCCGCGTCCGCGGCGCGATGATCGACAACCTCCGCAAATCGGCGACGCTGGTCCGCAGCGCGATCCGCCGCCGCCGCGAATTCGGCATCGTTTCCAGCCGCCTGTCGGGCCAGCTTGGCCGCCCGCCGACCGACGCCGAGATGGCTGAGGCGCTGGAGATGACCGTCGAAGCCTATCGCACCGCCGCCGACACCACCCACGCCCTGCGCTACGATTCGCTCGACGAAGTCTATTCCGACCACAGCGAATGGTTCGCCGACGACGCGCCCGACGCCTTCGACAACCTTGCGCGCAACGACCTCAAGCGCGCTGTTGCCGCCGCCATCGGCGTCCTGCCCGAGCGCGAGGCGCTGGTCCTGCAGCTCTATTATGTCGAGGAGCTCAACCTCGAGGAGATCGGCCAGACCATGAACGTCGGTGCCGCGCGTATCTGCCAGATCAAGAAAGCGGCCCTCGACCGGCTGCGCGCCAAGCTGGCCGGCTGGGACGGCATCTAGCCGGCCTTTACCCGGTATTAGCATCGAGGGCGCACACTCCGCGTGTCGGTCGCACGATTTCACAGTCGTCGTAGCCGCCGCGTTCAGTAATGTGAGTTCGTGTAATGCTTTACCGTGTTCGGTCGCGTCTCCATCCGACGATCATCGGCGCCTGCCTTGCCGCGACTGCCTCCGCCGCCAGCGCCGGCACCGTCTGTCACTCGTCGGGTTTCGCTGGTTACGAAGCGCAGGTCGCCCACGCCGCCCGCGTCCTCCCCGCCCAGACATCCGACCCGATGCAGGTCGCAATCTACACCGAGCAGGTCGGCGCGGTGTTCTACTACCAGTCCAACTACGTCCGCCCCGGCAGCCGCTTCCCGACCAAGATCCTCAACGAGACCCCGTTGCCGATCAAGGCGGTGCTGGAGAACATCCTCTACACCTCGGCCGCCGAGGCCAAGGCAGCTGCCGCCGCGACTGCAGTCATCATCGCGACCGCCCCCGTCCTGCACGGCGAGGCACTGGCAAGCGACGATCAGGCGCAGGGCGCGTCGGTGCAACTTGCCTCGCTCAGCATCGGCGACGGTCCGCGCTAGCTGCTCGGCATTGACGCTATCATCGCTGGGTTCGAGGATAGCTTGCAGGAAGCGACGCTGAGCCGGGGGGAAGATGCGAGTTGAGTTGAAGCACATAGTTGTTGCGGTGGGCATGGTGTTCGGTGCCGCGACGATCTCGGTGGCGACCGCTCAGACGGTTCCGGCGTTCGTCAATCCGGCGACTGGAATACCGGTCTTCCCCGGCGACCTTCCCGAGCGCCCCTATGATGTCATCGGCGAAGTCAAAGCCGGCGTCCGCAAGGCAACGGTGTTCAGCCCCGCCGCGTCGGAAGCGAAGATCTACCGTGAGCTTTGGGAGCGCGGCCAGAAGCTTGGCGCCGATGCGGTGATCAATGCGAAATACGGCAACTCGCATATCAATGCGCTGAGCTGGGGGAGTACCACCGCGACCGGCACCGCGATCCGCTTCAGGGCCGTGGCTCCAGAAGCAGCGGCCGCACCGGCGAAGTAACAGGCGGCACGCCGGCGCGATTTGCTTGCAGTCTCCGCGACAGGCTTCAGACTCAGTCGACTAGCGCTTGCCCGCCCCGAAGCGCTTGCCGCCCTTGGCCTTCATCTTGGCGAAGCGCGTCGTGCGGGTGCCCGGCGCGCCGCCCATGCTGCGGCCCTGCACCGGCGCCTTGCGCTCGCCCTCCGGGATGCCGAGTTCGTCGGACTCCAGGCGGCGGATCTGGTCGCGGATGGCCGCGGCGACTTCGAAGTCGAGGTCGGAGGCGGCCTTTTGCATCTGCTTCTCGAGGTCGTTGATGTACGCCTTGAGATTGTGGCCGACGAGGTTGGGCGTCGCATCGTCGCCGGTGTCGATCAGCACGGAGTCGCGGTTCGACACGTCCGCCAGCACGTCGGAGATGTTGCGCTTGATCGAGGTCGGGGTGATGCCGTGCTCGAGGTTGTACGCCTCCTGCCGGGTGCGGCGGCGGCCGGTCTCGGCCATGGCGCGTTCCATGCTGCCGGTGACGTGGTCGGCGTACAGGATGACCCGGCCCTCGACGTTGCGCGCGGCGCGGCCGATGGTCTGGATCAGCGAGGTCTCGGAGCGCAGGAAGCCTTCCTTGTCGGCGTCGAGGATGCAGACCAGTCCACATTCGGGGATGTCGAGGCCCTCGCGCAGCAGGTTGATGCCGACCAGCACGTCATAGACACCGAGCCGCAGGTCGCGGATGAGTTCAATGCGTTCAAGTGTTTCGACGTCGCTGTGCATGTAGCGCACGCGCAGGCCCGCCTCGTGCATGAACTCGGTCAGGTCCTCGGCCATGCGCTTGGTCAGCGTGGTGACCAGCGTGCGGTAACCGTTGGCGGCGACCTTGCGCGCCTCGGCGATGCAATCCTCGACCTGGTCCTCGACAGGCTTGATCTCGACGGGCGGGTCGACCAGCCCGGTCGGGCGAATGACCTGCTCGACGAAGACGCCGCCGGTCGCCTCCATCTCCCACTTGCCGGGGGTGGCGGAGACGAACACCGTCTGCGGGCGCATCGCCTCCCACTCCTCGAAGCGCAGCGGGCGGTTGTCGATGCACGACGGCAGGCGGAAACCATATTCGGCCAGCGTGATCTTGCGCCGGTGGTCGCCGCGCGACATGCCGTTGATCTGGCCGATGGTGACGTGGCTCTCGTCGACGAACAGCAGGGCGTTGTCGGGGAGGTATTCGAACAGGGTGGGGGGCGGCTCGCCGGGCAGGCGACCGGTCAGGAAGCGGCTGTAATTCTCGATGCCGGCGCAGCTGCCGGTGGCGGCGATCATCTCGAGGTCGAAGTTGGTGCGCTGCTCCAGCCGCTGCGCCTCCAGCAGTTTGCCCTCGGTGTTGAGCTCCTTCAACCGCTCGGTCAGCTCGTGGCGGATGGCGCCGCTGGCCTGCATCAGCGTCGGGCCGGGGGTGACGTAGTGCGAGTTGGCGTAGACCTTGATCGAGTCGAGGTCGGTGATCTTCTTGCCGGTCAGCGGGTCGAACTCGACGATGCTCTCGATCTCGTCGCCGAAGAAGCCGATGCGCCAAGCGCTGTCCTCGTAATGCGACGGGAACAGCTCCAGCGAGTCGCCGCGGACGCGGAAATTGCCGCGCGCGAAGGCCGCCTCGTTGCGCTTGTACTGCAGCGCGACGAGCTTGCGGATGATCTCCTGCCTGTCGGCCCCGGCGCCCTTTTTCAGGCTGAAGGTCATCGCGGAATAGGTCTCGACCGAGCCGATGCCGTAGAGGCACGACACCGAGGCGACGATGATGACGTCGTCGCGCTCCAGCAATGCGCGGGTGGCCGAGTGGCGCATCCGGTCGATCGCCTCGTTTACCGAGGACTCCTTTTCGATGTAGGTGTCGGAGCGCGGGACATAGGCCTCGGGCTGGTAATAGTCGTAGTAGCTGACGAAATACTCGACGGCGTTGTCGGGGAAGAAGCTCTTGAACTCGCCGTATAATTGCGCTGCGAGGATCTTGTTGGGCGCAAGGATCAGGGCAGGGCGCTGGACCGCCTCGATCACTTTCGCGGCGGTGAAGGTCTTGCCCGATCCGGTGACGCCGAGCAGCACCTGGTCGCGCTCGCCGGCATTGGCCTGTGCGACCAGTTCGGCGATGGCGTTGGGCTGGTCGCCGGCGGGGATATAGTCGGTCGCCAGCGTGAAGGTCTTGCCGCCCTCCGACTTGGGCGGGCGGGCCGGACGGTGGGGCTGGAAGACTCCCTCGGTCTCGATCTCGGCGAGCGACGTGCGGATCTGGATTTCGGCCATGCGCCTAATATGGGCGATGGACGCGTTTCGTTCCAGTGCTGCGGTGAAACAGCCGGTCGATGATTTCCGCGGCGACCAACCCGACTGCGGCACCGGCGACGACATCGGAGACGAAGTGCGAGCGGCGCGAAATCTGAACCAGGGCGACGCTGGCGGCGGTGCTCCACACCGGTACGGCATGATGCGGGAAGGCGCGCGCGGCGGTGGCGGCGATGGCGACGACGCCGGCGGTGTGGCCCGAGGGGAAGGACTTCAGGCGCTTGTCCTGGGTGTCGCCGACTTCGCTGATATAGCGGCCTTCCTCGAACATCAGGGCCGGGCGGGAGCGGTTGACCTGTTTCTTGACCACCGTTTTCAGCGCGGTCGCCAGCCCCAGCGCCGCCAGCATCCGGGTACCGGCCAGGCAATGCTTGCGGTCCCAGCGCAGGATACCGAGCGTCACCACCGCCAGCCCCGCGGCAATCATCGGCGGCTGGTCGCCCAGGTCGCCGAGGCGGCCCAGCGCGTGGACCAGCGGATTTTCGTCGACGGGGGCGAGGACGTGGGCGACGGTGATATCCGCGGCTTCGACTGCCGCGACCGCCTTGATCAGGGATTGTTGCACCCTTGGAAGAACCGCGGCTGCCGTCCGATGTTCCGAACGGCAGCCGGGCCAGTGGCTAGTTGGTCGCTGTCGAGGCGCTGCTCGTGGTCGTCGTCGTGCCCGGTGCCGTGGTCTTGGCGCTGGTCGTCGTTGTCTTGGCGACGTGCTTGACCTTGTGCTTGGCGCGGTGATGGACGGGCGCCTTGTGGACCACGACGACGCTCGGCGTGGTGCTCTCGCTGTGATGGGTGGTCGTCGAGCTGGTCGTGGTCGATGTCTGGGCAAGCGCGGGGCCGGCGATGATCGCTGCGGCGGCGAGAATGACGAACTTCATGGGGACCTCCTGTAAGCCTGCCTCCGCCGATGCGGTGGCTGGCGGCAATATGCGGTTCCTGGATGAATGAAACATTGCCGGTACGATGCCTGCGGTTCATCGACAGGACCGGCCGCGCGTACAGGATCGCGGGCAGGTCGATATGCTGCGCCCAAGCTCGGCGACTAGACCTCGAACTCGAGGATCACCGCGTCGACGGCGAGCGAATCCCCGGCCTTGGCGCGGACTTCCTTGACCGTCGCGGCCTTTTCGGCGCGCAGGATGTTCTCCATCTTCATCGCCTCGACGGTGGCGAGCTGCTGGCCGGGCTCGACGCGGTCGCCGGCCTTGACGTCGAGCTTCACGATCAGCCCGGGCATCGGGCACAGCAGGAAACGCGACAGGTCGGGCGCGACCTTGGCGATCATGTGCCGGGCCAGGGCGGCAGCACGCGGGGTCAGCACGCGAACGACATGGCTGAAGCCCGCCGCGGTCAGGCGGTAACCGGTGGCGGTCGGGTCCACCGCGATGGTGATGTCGCGCTCGTCGAGCTTGCCGTTGAACAGGCCCTCGCCGAAGCGCCAGTCGCTGGTCAGGTCGTGTTCCGCGCCGTCGATGTCGAGCTGGAAGCCGCCCGCATCGACGATGTTGACGACATGGTCGTTGCCGTCGAGCTGGACCACCCAGTCCTCGCCGAACTGCGCGCCCTGGCCGTTCAGCTGCCCGTCGATGAGCTGGGCGCGCTCGGCGGCGGTGGCGTGCATGGCGGCGGCGGCCGCGACCAGGGCGGTGCGGGTGTCGTCGTCCAGTGGCCGGCCGTGAAAACCGTCGGGATATTCCTCGGCGATGAAGGCGGTGGTCACCTGCTCGCCGGCGATGAAGCGCGGGTGGCGCATCAGGGCGGCCAGGAAGTCGATGTTATGGCTGATACCGCGGACCAGATAGGCGTCGAGCGCCTTGGCCTGCAGCGCGATGGCCTCCGCGCGGGTCGGCGCATGGGTGATCAGCTTGGCGATCATCGGATCGTAGAACATGCTGATTTCGCTGCCCTCGACAACGCCGGTATCGACGCGGACGCCGTGGCCCGATGGCGGTGACAGACGCGCCAGCCGGCCGATCGAGGGCAGGAAGCCGCGGTACGGGTCCTCGGCATAGACGCGCGTTTCGATCGCATGGCCGTCCAGCCTGACGTCGGCCTGGGTGAAGCCAAGGGGTTCGCCATACGCGACGCGGATCATGTCCTCGACCAGGTCGCGTCCGGTGATCGCCTCGGTGACCGGATGCTCGACCTGCAGGCGGGTGTTCATTTCAAGAAAGTAGAAGGAGCGGTCGGCGCCGGCGATGAACTCGACCGTGCCGGCGCTGGTGTAGCCGACGCCGCGCGCCAGTGCGACCGCCTGCTCGCCCATCGCCTTGCGCATCTCGGGCGTGACGAACGGCGAGGGCGCCTCCTCGACGACTTTCTGGTGGCGGCGCTGGATCGAGCAGTCGCGCTCGTTGAGATAGACGATATTGCCCTGCGTATCGCCGAGCAGCTGGATCTCGATGTGACGCGGCTGCTCGATTAACTTCTCGATGAACACCCGGTCGTCGCCGAAGCTCGCCAGCCCTTCGCGCTTGGTCGCCTCGAAGCCGTCGCGGACATCGGTCTCGCTCCACGCCAACCGCATGCCCTTGCCGCCGCCGCCGGCGCTGGCCTTCATCATCACCGGATAGCCGATCTCGGACGCGATACGCACGGCATGGTCGGTGTCGTCGATCTCGCCGACGAAGCCCGGCACCACCGAGACGCCGGCGGCGCGCGCCAGCTTCTTGGACTCGATCTTGTCGCCCATCGCTGCGATGGCGGAAGCGGGCGGCCCGATGAAGGCGATGCCCTCAGCCGCCAGCCGCTCGGCAAAGGCGGCGCGCTCGCTTAAGAAACCATAGCCGGGATGGACCGCCTGCGCCCCGGTCGCCTTGCACGCCGCTATGATCGCGTCGGCAAGAAGGTAGCTCTCGGCGGCGGGCGGCGGCCCCAGGCGTACGGCCTCGTCGGCCATCTCGACGTGCAACGCGCCTGCGTCGGCGTCGGAATAGACCGCGACCGTGGCAATGCCCATCTTGCGGCAGGTCCTGATGACCCGGCAGGCGATCTCGCCGCGATTGGCGATCAATATCTTGGTGAACATCGAGGCTCCCTGTGCCGACCCTTCAACCGGGCGCAGCCCGCGACGTCAAGCGCTAGCCTCCACAACAGGAAGGGCGGCAGGTTGCCCTGCCGCCCCATCATGCCGGTTTTGCCGAGTGTCAGGCGGCGACGATATTGCTCCGGCGGCGACGGGCGGCAAAGCCGGTCATGCCGAATCCGGCGATCATCAGCGCCCAGGTCGCCGGCTCCGGAACAGCGGTGGAGAAGCCGATCTCACTGACGAAGGCCCAGTTGCTGGGAACCTGCTCGAACTGGATGGTGTGGCTCGTCCCGGTCAGGCTCAGCCCGCCCAGCGTCACGGCGCCGACGGTGCCGAGCGTCGGTGCGGTAAAGCTCTGCGCGATGCCGTCGACCAGGATCGAGGCAGGTGCCAGGACGCCGCCGATATTGCTGTTGTCGAGATTGATCGTGATCGTATCGATCTTCGTGCCGCTGGCGAAGTGGAAGGTCAGCACGGGGTTGGACGTCGCCTGCTGCAGCCAGCCGACGTACAGTCCGGTACCGGAGGTGTTGGAGACCTGGTCCCATGGCGTGGTCGCGACGACGCCGTCGGTCAGCTTGCCATGTCCGCCGGAAAGGGCAGCGCCATCGGTCGTCGTGCTGCCGCTGCCGGTATAGGCGGCATCCCAATAGTTGTACGTGCCATTCGACGCCCTGCCGTCGCCGTTGGGCAGGTCATAGCCGGTGCTGAGCACGACGGTCGCCGAGGCGCTGTTGGAGCTGAGGGCGGCCGCGGCAAGGACGCCGGCCACGAACACGGTCTTCAAGGTCGTCGAGATGAACAAAGCGGTACCCCCAGCCTGCAAATACAGGCGATGTTTACGGATACGCAACAATCATGCCATCTTCGTTGTTTTGACGAAAAGTTGTCCTGCCAGCGGCTTAGCGCAACGCGCGCTTGCGGATCGTAACCGAAATGTAAGGAATTCCGACAGATCGCGCAGATTTCATTGGAGGCGCATTTCTCCATGCAGGAGGCGTCTCACGATCCAGTTGACATGTAGGAACCCATATGGTTCATCATGGGGATGAGTATAACCTTCACTCCTGAACGTCCGCTCCGCACTCGCGCCGATGGCTGGACGCCGGTGCGACAGCGAATGTTCATCGAGCGGCTGGCGCGGACGTCGAGCGTCGTCGAGGCGGCGGAGGCGGTCGGGCTGACCACGCAATCCGCCTATCGCTTCCGCAAGACGCCGCAGGGGGCGGGCTTCGCGCTGGCCTGGGGGTTGGCGTTGAAGGTGGTGATCAAGCAGCTCGGCGACAGCGCCATGAGCCGTGCCATCAACGGCGTCTCGACGCCGGTGTTTCACCGGGGCGAGGTCTGCGGCGAGCGTATCGTCTTCAACGACCGCCTGCTGATGTTCCTGCTCAAGCACCGCGATCCGCTGACCTACACCGATCTCGCCTTCACGCCGGGCCTGCAATACGAGGACCCCGACGAGATGCGCGCCGACCTCAACGAGGCGCTCGACGCGATCAGCCCGCCGCCGCCGCTGCCTGAATGGTCGGAGGAGGCGCCGCCGCCGGCCGCAGCCCAGCCCGACGACAACCTCTCACTCGTGTAACCTTCGTAACCTTCCGCGGCCCCTACAGCGGGATATTGTCGTGCTTCTTCCACGGGTTCTCGAGCTTCTTGGTACGAAGCTTGCGCAGGCCGATGGCGATCCGCCGGCGGGTCGAATGGGGCATGATGACCTCGTCGATGAAGCCCATGCTGGCGGCGACGAAGGGGTTGGCGAAGCGCGCCTCGTACTCGGCGGTGCGCTCGGCGATCTCTTCGGGCGACTTGCCGCGGAAGATGATCTCGACGGCACCCTTGGCGCCCATGACGGCGATCTCGGCGGTCGGCCAGGCGTAGTTGAGGTCGCCGCGCAGGTGCTTGGAGGCCATGACGTCGTACGCGCCGCCGTACGCCTTGCGGGTGATGACGGTGATCTTGGGGACGGTCGCCTCGGCATAGGCGAACAGCAGCTTGGCGCCGTGCTTGATGATGCCGCCAAGCTCCTGCGCGACGCCGGGCAGGAAGCCGGGGACGTCGACGAAGGTGACGATCGGGATGGAGAAGGCGTCGCAGAAGCGCACGAAGCGCGCTGCCTTCTTGGACGAGTTGATGTCGAGGACACCGGCCAGCACCATCGGCTGGTTGGCGACGATGCCGACGGTCGAGCCCTCGATGCGGGCCAGGCCGATGATGATGTTGCCGGCGTGACCGGGCTGGAGCTCGAAGAACTGGCCCTCGTCGGCGACCTTCCGGATCAGCTCGTGCATGTCGTACGGCTTGTTGGCGGAGGACGGGATCAGCGTGTCGAGGCTGGGCTCGAGCCGCTCGGGGTCGTCGGTCGAGGGGCGGAAGGGCACGCCGGTGCGGTTGTTGAGCGGCAGGAAGTCGAAGAAGGTGCGGGTCCGCAGCAGGGCGTCGATGTCGTCCTCGCACGCCAGGTCGGCGACGCCGGAGCGGGTGGAATGGGTGATCGCGCCGCCCAGATCCTCCTGGGTGACGACCTCGTTGGTGACGGTCTTGACCACGTCGGGGCCGGTGACGAACATGTAGCTTGAGTCCTTCACCATGAAGATGAAGTCGGTCATGGCGGGGGAATAGACCGCCCCGCCGGCGCAAGGCCCCATGATGAGAGAGAGCTGGGGGATGACACCGGAGGCGAGGACGTTGCGCTGGAAGACCTCGGCATAGCCGCCGAGCGAGGCGACGCCCTCCTGGATGCGCGCCCCGCCGCTGTCGTTCAGGCCGATCACCGGGGCGCCGACCTTCATCGCCATGTCCATGATCTTGCAGATCTTCTGGGCATGGCGCTCGGACAGGGAGCCGCCGAAGACGGTGAAGTCCTGGCTGAAGACATAGACCAGCCGGCCGCTGATCGTGCCGGAGCCGGTGACGACGCCGTCGCCGGGGATCTTCTGGGCAGCCATGCCGAACTCGACGGCGTTGTGCTCGACGTACATGTCGAGCTCCTCGAAGCTGCCGGGGTCGAGCAGCACGTCGAGGCGCTCGCGCGCGGTCAGCCGGCCCTTCTTGTGCTGGGCGTCGATGCGGGCCTGGCCGCCACCCATGCGCGCTGCCTCGCGGCGCCGTTCGAGTTCGTCGAGGGTCTTGAGCATGGGGTCTCCGCGGTGTTGCGGCAGGCTTAGCGTCGGGGGAGGGGGCTGTCGACTACAGGAGGCGGAGCAGACGCTCGGCGGCGTCGAGGGACTTGCGCTTGTCGGCCCAGCCGGCCTCGACCAGCGGGTCGCGGCCCCACTTCTCGGTCTGCCACAGCTCGTCGAGCTGCCCGGCATGCCAGGCCTGGTCGGCGTCGATATGCGCTTCTGCCAAGGCGAGGGCGATGACCGCGGAGCCGCTGATCGTCACGGCGTGGTTGAGGGCAGCCAGCCGGAACGGGTCATAGGCGGCAAAGGCGGCGAGCATGCGGGCGAGCGTCGCGGCAGGCTGGGGCTTGTGGAGGATTCCTGTGGTGACGGTAAAGGCGACGTCGTAGCGTTGCCGGGCCCAGGCCAGCAGCGGGTCCCACACCGCCGCCTGCCGCGCCACGAGGTCGTCGGGGAACTCGGCGCGATAGGCGAGTAGCTCGCTCTCGGCGAAGGCGGCGAGGCCGGCGGCGAAGGTGGCTGTGTCAGGGGCGATGCGATCGATCGCAGCGTTGGCGAGGCCGGTCAGCGGCATTGTCTCGGGCCGGATCTCCTGCTCCTGCGCCCGCCATTCGTCGGCGATCGCCTGCGCCAGCTGGGCGGTCGGGACGAGCAACGGCAAACGGGCAGGGGTCTTGACCGGGCGACCGTCGAGGGCAAGGCCGTGGCCCTCCGGATGCTCTATGGTGGTGACCGCCTTGTAGAAGCGCTTCATCGCTTGGAGGTCAGCCCGAGGTGGCGCGGGCGGAGCAACAGGCTGGCGACGGTGAGCACGAGCAGGGCGCCGCCCGCGAGCATCTGGTGTCGGTTGAGCAGGTACAGCCCGGCAAAGCCGAGCAGCAGGCCGACGAGCCGGACCGCAAAATAGACGCCGAAAGCCTGTTTGTCGGTCATGCGGTCTCCAGCCTGGCGATCAGCTCGGGCATCGTCTCGACCACCGCCTCGGCCCCGACGGCGAGCAGTTCATGGGCTTCGTGATAGCCCCAGTCGACCCCGATGGCGCGGACCCCGGCGCGCCGGCCCATGATCATGTCGAAGGTCGTGTCGCCGATGATGACTGTCTCTGCCGGTGTGCTGCCCGCCTGTGTGATGGCCGCCAGCAGCATGGCCGGGTGTGGCTTGGACGGGTGGCGATCGGCGGTCTGCAGGGTGACAAAATGGTCGGCCAGGCCGTGGTGAGCGAGCAGGAAGCCAAGCCCGCGGTCCGACTTGCCGGTGGCGACGCCGAGCAGCCAGCCGCTCGCCCGCAGCGCGTCGAGGCCGTCTCGCACCCCGGCGTACAGTGGTTCCGGATCGAGCCGTCCTTCGGCGCGCAGCTTGTAGAAGGCGTCCTTGTAGTCGGCGGCCAGCGCGTCGTGCAGCGCCTCCTCGGCGTCCGGCAGCAACACCTGCATCGCCTCGACCAGACTCAGCCCGACGATGCGGCGGGTGGCATGGTCGTCGGGCGGCGCAAGGCCATTGCGGACGAAGCTGTCGGCCATGCAGCGGACGATGTTCGCCTGGCTGTCGACCAACGTCCCGTCACAGTCGAAGACGGCGAGCTTCACCATCCCCGGTCAGCCACCAGCACCGCCGCCGCGTCGGCCTGTCCACTCGCCTGCAGCCCGGCAACGACGCCCCGGACATCGACCTCGCCCTTGTTCTGGCTCAGCTTGCGGGTCGCGCGGATCACGGTGGCACTCAACTCGAAGCCGGTGATCGCGCCGCACATCGCAGCGAAGCGGCGCGGGTCCATCTTCGCCCGCGTCCAGTCCTCGCCGACCCGGGCTTCGTGGACCGTGGTCGTCGCGTCGAGCAGGTCAACGAGCTTGCCGTCGCTCATGCGTCGCACCGGTCCCTCGCACTCGACGGCGAGGTAGTTCCAAGTCGGCACTTGGCCACGCTCGTCTGCGTACCAGTTCGGGCTGACGTAGTGGCCCGGGCCGCCAACGCTCGCCAATGCGGTCGCGCCGTTCAACGCCGAGGTCAGGGCGTTGCTGTTGGCGAGGTGGAAGCGCAGCGTCTCGCCCGCCACCAGCACCGGGACATGCGCCACCCGTGGCCCCAAGGGCGTCTGCAGGAAGACGTGCGCGAACGACACTTCGGCGACGAAGGCGAGGGCGGCGGCGCGGTCATCCCAGGCGAACGCCGGGGACGGGTGCATCAGCGCGCGCCCCGGCTGCGGCGCTCTCCCCGACGTGCCAGCCGGCGCTGCTTGGCGTCCTGCGCCTCCATCTTGGCCTTGCCCTCGGGCGTGTCCTTGAAGCGCACCTGCTCGAGCGGCAGCTTGTCGCCATCGGCCTCGGTGAAGCCCAGCATCTCGAAGCTCTGCGAGATGTGTTCGGGCAGCGTCGCGGTGATGTCGAGGCTGCCGCCGTCGGGATGTTCGATGATCAGGCGTCGGGCGTGGAGGTGCAGCTTGCGGCTGATCCCGCCGGTCAGATAGGAGTCCTTCAGGCCGTACTTGCCGTCGCCAACGATCGGGTGGCCGATGGCGGCGGAGTGGACGCGGATCTGATGGGTCCGGCCGGTCTGTGGCTGGTACTCGACCCAGGCGGCACGCGCAGCGGCATGGTCGATGACGCGGTAGATGGTCCGCGCCGACTGGCCGCCCTCGGGGTCGACGTGCATCTTCTCGCCGCCGCTGCCGGGCTGCTTCGCCAGCGGTGCGTCGATCTCGCCAGAGTGCGGCTCGGGGGTGCCGACGGTCAGCGCCCAATAGACCTTGCGGGCGGTGCGCTGGGCAAAGGCCTTGCTGAAGAACGCCGCGCCGTGCGCCGTGCGGGCCAGCAGCAGGACGCCCGACGTGTCCTTGTCGAGCCGGTGGACCAGCTTGGGCCGGACGTTGGAGTCGAACATCAACGCGTCGAGCAGGCCGTCGACATGGGTCGTCGTGCCGGTGCCGCCCTGCGTCGCGAGGCCCGGTGGCTTGTTGATGACCAGCGCGTGCTTGTCGCGGTGGATGACCAGCGTCTGCGCGTATTCGACCTCGCCGGGCGACAGCAGGCGGCGCGGCGCGACGCCTGGAGCGCCCGACGGGACTTCCTCGGGCGGTGGCATGGTCAGCACCTGGCCGGTCTTGAGCCGGTCGCCGGGATCGGTCTTGGCGCCGTCGAGGCGCAGGACACCGGTGCGGGCCCAGCGCGACACGATGTTGAAGCTCGTCTCCGGCTCGTGGCGCTTGAACCAGCGGTCGACGCGGATGCCGTCATCGTCCTCGACGATGGTGAAGTTGCGGCTCATGCCGAGCGCACCAGCAGGGTGCCGCAGTAGAGCGCGACGACGCTGCCCGCGACCGACGACACGGCATAGGCGCCGGCCAGCCCGACATCGCCGCGCAGGATCATCTGCACGACCTCCAGCGAGAAGGCCGAGAAGGTGGTGAAGCCGCCCAGCACGCCGACGCCAAGCAGCAGCCGCAGCGGCTCGCCGCCGTCGCCGCGCAGGGCCAGCCAGCCGACCAGCATGCCCATCAACAGGCCGCCGAGGATGTTGACGCCCCAGGTGCCGAACGGCAGTCCCGGCCCGAGGGTCTCGAACGTCCAGCGCCCGACGAGATAGCGCATCGCAGCACCGAAGCCGCCGCCGATCATGACCAGCAGCACCGGCGGAAAATTTGTAAGTGAGAGCATCGGGCGCTGTTTAGCTGGAGTAGGCGGTTTTGGGAACCTCGACGCCGCGCCGGTGACCAACCGCGGAAGTTCACTTAACTTCATGGTATAAACGCGCATCGCGGTGTCCTTTCCTGCGGCGGGTGAGAGGAACGGGAGGCGCGACTCAACAGACGCGGACGAACATGTTTTCCAAAGGCAACGTGAACGGAGTGATGTACCGTATAGGAGAGTCTGTAGGAAAATAGATAATTGATTTGGCGCAATCAGTGAACGGCCCCAGCCCGGTCCCGAAACGCCGCCCCGGCTGTCAAAGCGTCCGGAACATCACCAGCGCGTCGACATAGCCCTGTTCCGGGTGCCGGAACGCCAGCGGCAGGCGCCCGACGGTTTCGAACCCCAGCGACTGCCACAGTCGCACCGCCCGCTCGTTGACGCTGACGACGAAGTTGAACTGCATCGCGCGATAACCCGAGGCGCGCGCCTGCTCCAGCGAGTGCTCGCACATCAAGCGCGCGACACCCCGGCCGGTTGCCGCCGCGCTCGTCATATAGCCGCAGTTGCAGACGTGGCGTCCGCCGCCGGCCTGATTGGCGCGCAGGTAATAGGTGCCGACGATCGCGCCGTCGTCCTCGACCACGAAGACGTCCTTGTCCGGCGCCAGCCAATAGGCCAGCGCCGCCGCCGGGCTCATGTCGGCGTCGAGAGCGTAGGTCGAGCCCTGCCTTATGGTCGGCAGGATGACCGCCAGGATGGGTTCGCTATCGCCGGCGTCCGCTTTCCTGATCTTCATCGGATGACATTAGCGACGAGGGCGAAGCCCGCAATCGGCGCGGACTAGCGCAGGCCGAAGGTCCAGCCTTCAGTGGCGGCGATCTGTGGCGTGAGGTCGCCCGGCGACCAGTACGATGGGTCGGCGGCGACCGCACGCAGGCCGGCGGCCGACACGAGGGCGTCGCCGATATGGTCGTCGAACGTCTCCGGGATGGTGTCGCCGCACGGTGCGCTGCCCAATGCGACCAGCGCCGCGTCGAGTACCTGCCGCGAGCGCAGCTTGCCGCGCGCTCCGCCCATCTGCGCGAACAGCCGGCAATAGATCTCGACCAGCACCGGTCCGTCGGCGGGCAGCGGGTCCATCGGCCATGCCGGGACGCCGTCGAGCCCGGCAAGGACGCGCATTCCCGACAGGCTGGCCTTGCCGCACTGTGCCGCGCCGAGCAGGACGAACACCGACGACGGGACGTTGCCACGCGACTGGTCGAGCCGCTCGGCGACGCGCAGGCGGGCACGATCGCGGCGCGGTCCGTCACCGGCGCCGAGCCAGAAGTGATCGCGGCGGTGATCGACATAGGTCGCGATGCCGTGGTGCGGATCGGCCGCGCAGACGGCATCGACTTCGCGCCACAGGGTCCGGGCATCGGCGGGCGACGGACCACCCGGGAAATAGCCGCCGGCATCCGCGAAGGGCAGGCCGAAGCACATGTCGATGCCGACCAGCACGCGCTCGCCGGCGTCGCGGTAGCCGGCGATCAACGCCGCGACCTCGGCCCGGGACCAGGGGCGGTCGGGCGCCAGCAGCCGCGGCGGACCATCGCCGACCAGTGCCTCCGCGACGGCGATGGCGCGGTGGCGCTCGCCCTTGGCGCCGGTCCAGTCGATGCCGACGAAGCGGGTGAACGGGGTCAGTTCACACCCGCTGGTAGGTGCCGATGAGCACGCCCTTCGCCGTGGCATGCTTGACCAGGGCCTCCAGGATCGCGGCACGGCCGGGATGATCGCCCAGCCTGCTCGCGCTGCCGAGCGCGAAGATCTGGAAGACGTAGCGGTGGACGCCGTGGCCCTTGGGCGGATCGGCAGGCAGCCAGCCGGCCTTGAGATAGGAGTTGCGACCCAGCGCCAATGTCGTCGGGCTGGACGAGATCATGCCCTCCGCGATGCCGAAGTCGCGGCCTGGCAGGCGGTGGACGATGGCGTGGACCAGCGGCGCCGGCGTCGGCGAATCGGCATCCTCGACGATGATGACGACCTCGGCCGTGCCGGCGGGAACGCCGCGCCATTCGAGGGGCGGCGACGTCCCGGCACCGTCGGCCGTGAAGGTCGCCGGCATCGCATCGCCGTCGAGAAAAGCGTGGCTCGTCAGGGTGATCGTGTCGGGCAGGGCGGTGAGGCGCGCATCGTGGATCGTCGTCTTCTCGACGCCGGGACGGATGCCGCTGAGGGCACGGCCGATTGCTCCGGGCAGGTTTTCCAGCATGTTCGTTTCCTCTCCCCGCCCCAACCGTCGGCAGCTATTGCGGTTTCACCCGTCGGCGCTCGGCCCAGGCGGCAAGGCGTTCGGCAATACGCTTCTCCATGCCGCGATCGGTCGGCGCATAGAAGCTCTGCGGGCTCATCTCCTCGGGCCAATAATCGGCACCCGAAAAGCCGTCGGCCTGGTCATGGTCATAGGCATAGTCCTTGCCGTACCCGAGCGTCTTCATCAGCTTGGTCGGCGCGTTGAGGATGTTCTGCGGCGGCATCAGCGAGCCGGTCTCCTTCGCCGACCGCCACGCAGACTTCTGCGCCTTGTAGGCGGCGTTCGATTTCGGCGCGGTGGCGAGATACAGGCAGGCGTGGGCGATCGCCAGCTCACCCTCGGGCGAGCCGAGGAAGTCGTAGGATTCCTTGGCCGCCAGGGTCACCACCAGCGCGTTGGAGTCCGCCAGCCCGATGTCCTCGCTGGCGAAGCGCACCAACCGCCGCAGGACGTACAATGGCTCCTCGCCCGCCGTCAGCATCCGCGCCAGATAGTAGAGCGCGGCGTCCGGGTCGGAGCCGCGCAGGCTTTTGTGGAGCGCCGAGATCAGGTTGTAATGGCCTTCGCGGTCCTTGTCGTAGACCGCAACGCGCCGGTGCAGCAGGTCGCGAAGTTGGCCGGGTTCGAGCGGCGCGTCGACCTGGATCGAGAACAGCGTCTCCGCCTGGTTGAGCAGGAAGCGGCCGTCGCCGTCGGCGCTGGCGACGAGAGCATCGCGGGCTTCGGCGGTGAGCGGCAGCGGGCGGCCCTCGTCGGCGACGGCGCGGTCGAGCAGCTTCTCCAGCGCCGCGGCGTCGAGGCGGCGGACGATCAGCACCTGCGCCCGGCTGAGCAGCGCGGCGTTGAGTTCGAAGCTCGGATTCTCGGTGGTCGCGCCGACGAGGGTGATCGTGCCGTCCTCGACATAGGGCAGGAAGCCGTCCTGCTGGGCGCGATTGAAGCGGTGGATCTCGTCGACGAACAACAGCGTGCGCTGGCCGGCGCGGGCGGCAGCGCGGGCCTCGGCGAACAGCTTCTTGAGGTCGGCGACCCCCGAGAACACGGCGGAGATCATCACGAAGCGCAGGCCGACGGCATCGGCGAGCAGCCGCGCGATCGTGGTCTTGCCGGTGCCGGGCGGCCCCCACAGGATCAGCGAGGCGAGCTTGCCCGCCGTGACCATGCGGCCGATGGCGCCGTCGGTGCCGGTCAGATGCTCCTGGCCGACGACCTCGTCGAGCGCGCGAGGGCGCAACCGCTCGGCCAGGGGTTGGCCGGGGAGGTTGCTGGCGGGCGGCAATTCGGCGGCGAACAGGTCGGACATCGACTGGCGATATAGGCGGGGCGGCCCGGCGCTACCAGTTCAGATAATCGTCGAGGTTGAGCGCGTCGCGACGGGCCAGTGCCTCGGCCGCGATATAGCCGGTGAGCGACATCCAGATCGTCTCGCCGTGATTGGCATAGACGATAAGATAGCTGTCGCAGCAGGCGGCAAGGCCGTGGCGGCCGTGGACGACCTGTTGGGCACGGTAGATGGTCATCGCGGCGATGGCGGCAGCGAGATAGGCGGCAAGGTTGGCGCGCGACATGACCTGGTTGCGCGGTGGTACCGTCATCGGGCGGGCGGCGCGGAGGAAGACCCCGGCCAGCTCGCCGTGCAGGACATCGATGACCCGGTCAGGGCCGATGTTGACGCGCTGCGGCAGTTGCTTGGTGTTGCCCGCCAGTCGCTTGGCCATGTCGAGCAGGTCGCGGGCATGGGCGTCGCGTCCGCCGGCAGCGGCGAGTTGCGCGAAGACCCGGGCTTCGAGGCCGAGGTTGCAGAAATGCGCCGCGTCGGTGCGCCGGCACGACGTCGAGGGTTTGTCGACGACCTTGGGGTCGGTCTCGTCGAAGTCGTAATGGTCGATGTGAGTGGAGCGGAAGCCGCTGTCGATCTGGTGAGTCGCGGCGACCTCGAAGGCGTGGGCGGGCTCGACGACCAGGCCGGTGCCCAGCACCGCGACCCGGCGGCAGGTCGCATCGAGCGCGAACAGGAACAGGAAGAAATGGATGGCACGCTCGCGGGCGTGCATGAGCAGCGCGTCGCCGATGGTGCCGGCGAGGTTGACCCCGGACAACGACCCGGCCGAATGCTCGCGTGCCATGTCGCGCTCCCCGTGGTTACGGCGGCGCAATGCACGTTACGGGGACGAAACACAAGGTTTTGGGGGTGGGAGCGAGAGGGCGTGAGAGGTCGCGCTATTGAGAGAGACCGTCATCCCGGCGAAGGCCGGGACCCATTCAGCTCGAAATTCGACTTGGCCAGGCCTGCGGCGCGCAATGCTGCTGGAGGCGCTTGATGGGTCCCGGCCTGCGCCGGGATGACGATCATCGTCCGGCCTTCCTCACCAGCGGCAACCGCCGTCTCGGTTCAGGCGATATCCTTGAACCACGGCTCGACGACGCCCTGCTGCTTGATGGTGATCGGGTTCCCACGGCGGTCGCGGCTGTTGCCGACCGTCAGGCGGACCCAGCCCTCGGACACGCAATATTCCTCGACGGTGGTGCGCTCGGTACCGTTGAAGCGGATGCCGATGCCGCGGCTCAGCGTCGCCTCGTCGTAATAGGGCGTGCCGGGCGTCGCCGACAGGCGGTCGGGCGGAACGTCGGTCGCGGTGGTCGGGATCGAGGTGTCGTCGGTCATGATCGTGACCTCATCTTGAAACTGTCATCCCGGCGAAGACCGGGACCGAGCCACCTTACAGGGTATGTGCCCCGTAGCGTAACTCGGTCCCGACCTTCGCCGGGATGACCGATATAACGAGAGTTTAGGCTTCGTCGTCCGCAGGCGCTTCGGCGGCTGGTGCAGGCGCGTTGTCGCCCTGCAGGCCGGGCTCGGCGTTGGGATCGAAGTCCTCGGTGAAGCCGGCACCGTCGCGCTCGAACATGTCGGCGGAGACGTTGACGCCCTTGGCCTGCAGCTCGGCCTCCTCGGGGGAGCGAGCGACGTTGACCTTGATGGTCACCGAAACCTCGGGGTGCAGCGCGACCTTGACGTCGTACAGGCCGAGCGCCTTGATCGGCTTGTCGAGGACGATCTGGTTACGGGTCACCTTGGCACCGTCGGCGATCAGCGCGTCGGCGAGGTCGCGGGTAGCGACCGAACCGTACAGCTGGCCGGTGTTCGAAGCCTGGCGGATCAGCGTCACCGTCTTGCCCTCGATGTCCTTGGCGTCGACAGCCGCGACGTCGCGACGGCCGGCGTTGTCGGCTTCGATCTGGGCACGGTTGTTCTCGAACCGCTTCTTGTTGGCTTCACTGGCCCGCAGCGCCTTCTGGCGCGGCAGCAGGAAGTTGCGTGCGAAGCCGGGCTTTACGGAGACAACGTCCCCGATGTTGCCAAGCTTCTCGACGCGCTCGAGCAGGATCACATCCATTGAATTTGCTCCTACTTAACGAGGTAGGGCAGCAAGCCCAGATGGCGCGCGCGCTTGATCGCCTGGGCGAGTTCGCGCTGCTTCTTGCCGCTGACGGCAGTGATGCGGCTCGGTACGATCTTGCCACGCTCGGAGACGAAGCCCTGCAGCAGGCGAACGTCCTTATAGTCGATCTTCGGCGCATCGGGACCGGAGAACGGGCAGCTCTTGCGGCGGCGGAAAAATGGACGTCCCATGTATCAGCCCTCCTTAAGCCGTGCGCGGGCGGAAACCGCCGCCACGCTCGCCGCCACCGGCACCAGCGCCTGAGCGCTCGCCGCCGAAGCCACCACCACCGCCACGCGGACGGTCGCCCCGGTCGCCGCGATCACCGCGGTCGCCACGGTCACGATCGCCGCCACGGCCATCACGGTCGCGCTCGCGGCTTTCGTTGCGACGCATCATCGCCGACGGCTCGACTTCGAGCGCATCGACCTTGACGGTCATGTAGCGGAGAATGTCCTCGTTCAGCGCAACCTGGCGCTCCAGCTCGGCGACGGCCGGCGACGGAGCATCGATGTTGAACATCACGTAATGCGCCTTGCGGTTCTTCTTGATCCGGTAGGCGAGGGTACGCAGGCCCCAATATTCGTTCTTGGTAACGGCGCCCTTGCCGTCGGTGATGATCTTGGTGAAAGTCTCGCTCAGCGCCTCGACCTGGGCTGTCGCCAGGTCCTGTCGCAAGAGGAAGACATGCTCGTATGACGGCATGTGTCCGTTACTCCGTGTCGGCCGATCGTTGATGGCGCACCATGCGACACCCCTCCGGCTGGCTTTCGAAAAGCAAACGGCGGAGGACTTGCCCCCGCCGGTGCTGGCAGGCTCCCTAGGGGAACCCGCCGGTAAACGCAAGCTGTTAGCCCTTGGTCGAGGTGTACAGCGCCCACATGTTGCCGATGTCGCGGAACTCGCTGGCATCGGTGATGGCGGCGAAGCTGGCCTTGGCCGGACCGATCTGGCCGGCGCGGACCTGGGCGATGCCCTTGTAGATGCGCGCCTGGTCGGCTTGGCCACCGCCTGCTGCGATGACCTTGTCGTAGGCCGCGATCGCCTGTGGATACTGGCCGAGGCCGAGATAGGCCTGGGCACCCTGCAGCGCAGTCGCCGGGCTAGCGACGAGCTTGGGCGCCTGGGCGGCCGATGCGGCGGCGCGCTGGGTAGCGGCCTGGGCGAGGCGCTGGCTCATCGCGTCGGTGCCGGTGGTGCCGGCCTTGGCGAGGACGTCGCGTGCCGTGCCCGACTGGCCGGCGACCAGCGCCAGCTTGGCGAACTCGAGGTAATCCTCGTTGCGGTCGATGGTGTTGGTCTGGCTCATCAGGTGATACAGCGCCAGCTTGGCATCGGCGCTCATAGAACCCTGGCGCATGTTGACCAGCAGGGTCTTCCAGCGTGCCGGCGACGGATCGATCTTGATCAGGCGCGTCGTGGTGGCGATGTAGCCCTTCTTGTCGCCCGACTTGTACTGGGCGGCCGAGAGGTTCTCGAGATAGGCGGGCTTGGGACCGTTGGTCTTGATCAGGTTGTTGTAGGCGGTGACCGCCTCGCCGTAGCGACCCTGGCGCGCGGCGGCCTGGGCGATCAACACCTGCATGTCGTCGCCACCGGCCTTGCGAGCGTAGCTGACAGCCTTGTCGAGGTTGCCGGCGTTATAATAAAGTTGGGCGAGCTGCTTGGGCGGTGCGCCCAGCGCTTCGAGCTCGGTCGCGGCCTTACCGTACTGACCTGCCTTGGTGTACACATAGGCGGCCATCTGACCGACCTTGCTGCGCTCCTCGGGGGTCTTGGCCGCGGTGCGAGCGGCGTTGACCGAGGCGATCGCGGCAGCGGTGTTGCCCGAGGCAGCAGCCTTGGATGCGGCGGTCAGCGGCTTGCCGACGGCGGAGGAAACAGCGGCGCCGGCAGGTGCCATCGCCATCATCAGGGCGGGGACCGATGCAGCCAGCGCAAGTGACTTGACGAAGTTCATTGGGACCCTCTCGAATTGCCGTAAGGCATGATGGATTGACGTGAATTCTATGGCTCGGGATCTGTCTGTCCCGTTAACCGCCTTGCGGACATAAATCGAAGCGACCTTCCATGCAAACCCGAAGGTTGCCGCTTCTCTCACCTGCGCCTAATCGGTCGGCGGCATAAGTCACGTATCTGGAGACTGGATTTGACGCGAGCTTTCGTATTTCCCGGGCAGGGCAGCCAGGCGGTCGGCATGGGCGCGGCGCTGGCCGGCGCCTCCCCGGTGGCGCGGGCGGTGTTCGAGGAAGTCGACGATGCGCTCGGCGAGCGGCTGTCGCGCCTGATGTTCGACGGCCCGGAAGACGAGCTCAAGCTGACCCGCAACGCCCAGCCGGCGATCATGGCGCTCAGCATCGCGGTCCTGCGCGTGCTCGAAGGCGAGGGCGGCATCGTGCTGGCCGACAAGGCGGCCTATGTTGCGGGGCACAGCCTGGGCGAATACAGCGCCCTGTGCGCCGCGGGATCGCTGACGCTGGCGGACACGGCCCGGCTGCTGCGGTTGCGCGGCACCGCGATGCAGGCCGCCGTGCCGGTCGGCGCCGGAACCATGGCGGCGCTGCTCGGTATCGACCTGGCGACGGCGCAGGCGGTCGCTGCCGAAGCCGCCGAGGGAGAGATTTGTGCGGTGGCCAACGACAATGCCCCCGGGCAGGCGGTGATCTCGGGCCATGTCGAGGCGGTGACCCGCGCCATCGCCCTCGCCAAGACCCGTGGTGCCCGGCATGCCGTTCTGCTGCCGGTGTCGGCGCCGTTCCACTGTTCGCTGATGCAGCCGGCGGCCGATGCGATGGAGGAGGCGCTGGCCGGGACGCGCCTCGATGCGCCGTTCGTGACGCTGGTCGCCAATGTCACCGCCCAGCCGGTAAGCGATGTCGCCAGTATTCGCCGACTTCTGGTCGAACAGGTTACTGGAATGGTAAGATGGCGTGAGAGTGTCGCAACGATGACCGGGCTCGGGGTCGACCAGTTCATCGAGCTGGGCGGCAAGGTTCTCGGACCGATGAACAAGCGTATTTCACCCGACGCAAGCAACGTTTCGGCCATCGACATGTCCGGTATCGAAGCCATTGCGAAGACTTTTTAAATGTTACTGCTCCATGGGGCTTGATGCACCATGGGGAGAGCGAAGTGAGAAGACCGATGTTCGACCTTAGTGGTATGACGGCGCTGGTTACGGGGGCGTCGGGCGGTATTGGCGAAGCGGTAGCGCGGGGCCTCGAGGCTCGCGGCTGCCGCGTCGCGCTGTCGGGCACCCGTCTCGACAAGCTGGAGGAGCTGGCGCGCTCGATCGGCAACGGTGCCGTCGCGCTGCCGTGCAACCTGGCCGACGCCAAGGCGGTCGATGCACTGGTGCCGCAGGCGGTCGCCGCGCTGGGCCAGCTCGATATCCTCGTCAACAATGCCGGCGTGACCCGCGACAACCTCGCCCTTCGCATGAAGGACGAGGAGTGGGAGATGGTCATCCGCGTCAACCTGGAGGCGGCGTTCCGCCTGTGCCGGGGGGCGATGAAGCCGATGATGAAGGCGCGCTTCGGCCGCATCATCTCGATCACCTCGATCGTCGGCGTGACCGGCAATCCGGGCCAGGCGAATTATGCCGCATCCAAGGCCGGCCTGATCGGCATGTCGAAGGCGCTGGCCGGTGAGGTCGCGACGCGCGGCATCACGGTCAACTGCGTCGCGCCGGGCTTCATCGTCTCGCCGATGACCGACGCGCTGCCGGAGGTGCAGAAGGACGCACTGACCGGACGCATCCCCGCCGGGCGACTGGGCGAGGGCGCCGACATCGCCGCGGCGGTGGTCTATCTCGCCTCGCGCGAGGCCGGTTACGTCACCGGGCAGACCTTGCACGTCAACGGCGGGATGGCGATGATCTGACCGGTACGTCGATCGGTGCGAAGATCGTGCCGGTGTCGTGCATTCCACGTTAACGGACGCTTGCCACGTCGCACGCCCACGGGTATCGGCAGGACGTACACAACAGGGCCGCCGACCCAGCGAGCCGGGAGAGGTTAACATGACCGACGTTGCAGACCGCGTGAAGAAGATCGTCATCGAGCACCTCGGTGTGGATGCCGACAAGGTCACCGAAGATGCCAGCTTCATCGACGACCTCGGCGCAGACAGCCTCGACACCGTCGAGCTGGTCATGGCCTTCGAGGAAGAGTTCGGCGTCGAGATTCCCGACGATGCCGCCGAGAAGATTCTGACCGTCAAGGACGCCATCAGCTTCATCGGCGCCAACCAGGCCGCCTGAGCTTAGTTTGCCTTGGCGCTTTAAGGGTGCCGGCTGGGGTCGACCCGTGATTAAAACGGCTCTCCGCACCCGCGGGGGGCCGTTTTGCGTATTTCCGCAGATACAATGACTTGAGGAGAGCGCGAATGCGCCGCGTCGTAATTACCGGAGTGGGGATGGTGACGCCGCTGGGCAGCGATGTCGAAACCGTCTGGGCCAGCCTGATCGCTTCGAAGTCGGGGGCGGGTCCGATCACGCGCTTCGACGCGACCAACTACGCCTGCCGCATCGCGATGGAGGTCAAGCGCGGCGACGGCAGCGGCGACACCTTCGACGCCGGCAAGCGCGTCGACCACAAGGTCCAGCGCCAGGTCGATCCATTCATCACCTACGGCATCGATGCCGCCGGGCAGGCGCTGGAAGACGCCGGCCTGACCGACATGACTGAGGAGCAGCGCTTTCGCGCCGGCTGCTCGATCGGTTCGGGCATCGGCGGCCTGCCGGGCATCGAGGAAGAATCGATCGTCCTGCACGAAAAAGGCCCGCGCCGGGTCAGCCCGCACTTCGTTCACGGCCGCCTGATCAACCTGATCTCCGGCCAGGTCAGCATCAAATACGGACTGATGGGACCCAACCACGCGGTCGTCACCGCCTGCTCGACCGGCGCACACGCCATCGGCGACGCAGCCCGGATGATCGCGCTCGACGATGCCGATGTCATGCTGGCGGGCGGCGCCGAGGGCGCGATCTGCCCGCTCGGCATCGCCGGCTTCTCGCAGGCCCGCGCCCTGTCCACCGGCTTCAACGACGAGCCGACCCGCGCCTCGCGCCCCTATGACAAGGGCCGCGACGGCTTCGTCATGGGCGAGGGCGCCGGCGTCGTCTGCCTGGAGGAGTATGAGCACGCCAAGGCGCGCGGTGCGAAAATCTATGGCGAGGTCATCGGCTATGGCCTGACCGGCGACGCGTACCACGTCACGGCGCCGCACCCGCAAGGGTCGGGGGCGTTCCGCTCGATGACGATGGCGTTGAAGAAGGCCGGGCTCGACCCGTCCGACATCGACTATATTAACGCGCACGGCACCTCGACGCCGATGGGCGACGAGCTTGAACTGGGCGCGGTCCGCCGCCTGTTCGGCTCGGCGATCGACACGGTGTCGATGTCGTCGACCAAGTCGGCGATCGGGCATTTGCTCGGTGGTGCCGGTGCGGTCGAATCGATCTTCTGCCTGCTGGCGATGCGCGACCAGATCGTGCCGCCGACGCTCAACCTCGACGATCCGTCGGATGCCTGTGTCGGTGTCGACCTGGTGCCGCACGTCGCCAAGCAGCGTAAGGTCAAGGCCGTGCTCAACAACAGCTTCGGCTTTGGCGGGACGAACGCGACACTGGTCTTCCAGAGCCTGTGAAGGTCGGGCGCGCCGGGCTGGTTTTCCTGCTGCTCCTGGCGCTGCTCGGTGCTCCGATGCTGCTCGCGCCGTGGTGGGGCGGTCCTGACAAGCCGGTCAAGACCGTCGATGTCACCATCGCGCCGGGGTCGTCGCTGGCCAAGGCGTCGGAGCAGCTCGAGGACGTCGAGCTGGTCACTTCGGCGCGGCACTTCGAGTGGCTGGCGCGCATCCTCGGCAAGCCGGTGCCGATCAAGGCGGGCGTGTACCGCTTCGCGCGCGGCGACGGCTGGAAGCATTACCTCGAATCGCTCCAGTCGGGCGAGGTGCTGAGCTATCGCATCACCATTCCCGAAGGCTGGCCTGCCGTGATGGTCGCCGACCGGCTGCGCGCCGAGAAGCAGCTCACCGGCACCATCGACGTGCCGGCCGAGGGCTCGGTGCTGCCCGACACCTATGACTTCCAGGCCGGCGAACCACGCGCCGCGGTGCTCAAGCGCATGCAGGCGGCGATGACGCGCGAGCTGGCGACGCTGTGGAAGGCGCGCAAGCCGACCGCCGTCGTCAAGACTCCGGAGGAAGCCATCGTGCTTGCCTCGATCGTCGAGAAGGAGACCGGCAAGGCCGCCGAACGCCGCACAGTTGCAGGGGTTTACGGCAACCGGCTCAGGCAGGGCATCAAGCTGGGCGCCGACCCGACGGTGATCTATCCCTATACCAAGGGCCGGGCGCTGGGCCGCCGCATCAAGCAGAGCGAGCTCCACGCCGACAACGGCTACAACACCTATGTCATGGTCGGCCTGCCCAAGGGGCCGATCGCCAATCCCGGTCGCGCCTCGATCGCCGCGGTGCTCGATCCGGCCCCGACCAAGGCGCTGTACTTCGTTGCCGACGGCACCGGCGGGCATGTCTTCGCCGACACGCTGGCCGAGCATAATGCCAACGTCGCCAAGTGGTTCGCCATCCGCCGGGCACGGGGAGAGATGTGACCGCCAGGACGCTCTCGTGATGGGCGCGCGTCCGTGAAGATCCTGGTCCGCCTGTTCGCGCTGGTCGCGATGGTCTGGGGCTTCGTCTTTGCCTGGTTCGTGGTGACGCTGGGGCAGGATGCGCCGCTCGACCTGCGCACCGACGCGGTGGTCGTCCTGACCGGCAGTTCCGGGCGGCTGGCGCGCGGCGTCGAGGTGCTGACGGCGGGGCAGGCGGAGCGGATGCTGGTCTCGGGCGTCGCGCGCGGCGTCACCGATGCGGAACTGGCCGCCATCGTCGGGGCACCCCGCGCCTTGTTCGATACCCGCGTCGACCTGGGCTTCGCGGCGATCGACACGCGCTCCAATGCCGAGGAGACGCGGGACTGGATGGCGCGGCACCGCTACCGCACGCTGCGGCTGGTGACCTCGGCCGCGCACATGCGGCGCGCCCGGCTGGAGCTGGAGGCGCGACTGCCCAAGACCGTCAGCATCCTCGCCGACGCGGTGCCGGTCGATCCCCAGCCGCTGGGATTGATTCGCGAGTTCAACAAGTTCGCACTGCGCTGGGGCGCGCTGCAGCTGGGGGTCGAATGATCGCGTTGCTGCGCTCGCTGCTGTTCACGGCGGTGTTCTATCTCGGCTCGGTGCCGATCGTCAGCGGCGCGGCGATCGCGTCGCTGATCTCCTATCCGGCGCTGCAGTTCATGTCGCGGCTGTGGGCGCAGTGGTTCTATGTCACCGCCCGCGTGCTGCTCGGGGTCCGCCTGAAGATCGAGGGCAATGTGCCGCAGCATTCGGTCATCGTCGCCGCCAAGCACCAGTCGGCGTATGAGACGATCATGACGCTGGCGCTGTTCAATGCGCCGGCAGTGGTGATGAAGGCCGAACTGATGAACATCGCGGTCTGGGGCTATGTGGCGCGGCGGCAGGGCGCGATCCCGGTCGATCGCGACGCCTCGACGACGGCGATGCGGGCGATGATGCGCGCCGCCTCCGAGGCCAAGGCCGCCGACCGCCCGGTGATCATCTTCGCCGAGGGCACGCGCGTCCCCGTCGGCGAGGAACCGGCGCTGAAGCCGGGTTTTGCCGGCTTGTACCGGATGCTCAAGCTGCCGGTCGTGCCGGTGGCGCTCGACAGCGGCAAGGTCTGGCCCAAGGGGCTGGTCAAGCACGCCGGCGTCATCACCATGCGCTTCGGCGAGCCGATTCCCCCGGGCCTGCCGCGCGAGGAAATCGAAGCGCGGGTCCATGCCGCGATCAACGCTCCGGTCGGCGCAGGGGCGGTGGCCCTGTGAAGCGCATCCCGCTGTGGCTGACCGTCGTGCCGCTGCTGCTCGCGGTTGCCGGCTATTGGTGGTTCTGGTCGGGCTACAAGCGCGAATTCCGCACCGAGATCAGCGCGCTGGTGCCGGGTCGCCCGCTGGTTCTGGGCGGCTTTCCGTACCGGCTGGAGGCGACGGTCGACGCGCCGGTGCTGGAAAAGCGCGGCACCGACTTCAGCGCGCGACTGTCGGCGGCGAAGGCGATCCTCAACCGCGGGCCGTGGCAGCCGGCGCTGACGCTGATCCGGGGCACCGACGTGCGCGCCGTGTTTGCCATCCCGGCCTTGCCCGCCGCGGCGCTGAGCATCACCGCGCCGGCGTCGCAGTCGAGCCTGCACCTCGACAAGGACAAGCGCGTCGCCCGGCTGTCGACGGTGTTCGACCGTCCGCGCATCGACGCGGCGCTGCTCGGCAGTCCGGCGACGGCGACGCGGCTGGAGGTGCATGTCCGCGAGACACCGGGCCGGTCGCCCGAGGCGTGGTCGCCGACGCTGCCGCAGCGCGCACAGGTCGTGCTGGCCGCCACCGACCTTCGGCTCGGATCGGGCGCGCCCCTGACCATGGCGGCGGATCTTCGGGTCACCGGTCCGACGCGGCTGATCGACTATGCGCGCTGGGCCGGCAGCGGCACAGTCGAGGTGCATGGGCTGACGCTGGCCGACATGACCGGCGAGGTGATGCGGCTGGACGGCACCGTCGCGGTCGCAGGCGGCGCCGCGCGGGTGAGCGGCACGATCCTGACGGTCTGCCCGGAGACGGTGCGCGCCGCGTTGACCGGCGGCCAGCGGGTCAGCGAGCAGCGCCTGCGGATCGCGGTCAAGCTAGCGGTCGGTGGTGCGCCGGGAGCATGGACGCTGGCCGGGCTGCCGGCGGCGACGCGGGCGGTGCGCGCGCAGCAGCCGGCGTGCCCGGTGTTGCGCTAGGGCGGGCCTTAGTGCTTGCGGCCGAAGTCCGCGGCGTCGGTGTCCTGGCCCTGGTCGACGATGCCGCGCCGCACTGCCCGGGTGCGGGTGAACAACGCTTCCAGAAACTCGCCGTCGCCCCAGCGGATCGCCCGCTGCAGCGCGGTCAAATCCTCGGTGAAGCGCTGCAGCACGTCCAGCACCGCGTCCTTGTTCGACAGGAAGACGTCGCGCCACATCACCGGGTCCGACGCTGCGATGCGGGTGAAGTCGCGGAAGCCGCCCGCTGAATATTTGATCACCTCCGACGAGGTGACGCTTTCCATGTCCGACGCGGTGCCGACGATCGAATAGGCGATGAGGTGGGGCAGGTGGCTGGTCACCGCGAGCACCATGTCGTGATGCGCCGCGTCCATGACCTCGACCGTCGCGCCGAGCCGGGTCCAGAACTCCCGGACCCGCTCGACCGCCAGCACGTCGGCGCTCGCAGCGGGCGTCAGGATGCACCAGCGCCCGTCGAACAGCGTCGCGAAGCCGGCGTCCGGCCCGGATTTCTCGGTGCCCGCGACGGGGTGCGCCGGCACGATCGACACGCCCTCCGGCAGCACTTCGCTGAGGTCGGACAGCACGCTCGCCTTGACCGAGCCGGTGTCGGAAATCACGCAGCCCGCGGGCAGGTCGTCGGCGATCGACGCGGCGACCTTCATCATCGCCAGCACCGGCACCGCCAGGATCACCAGGTCGGCGTCGATCACCGCGGCGCCCGCCGTATCGGCGACATCGTCGGCCAGGTCGAGGTCGCGGACACGCTCGCGCACCGCATGGTCGGCATCATGGACGGTCAGCGCCACCGTTGGCATCTTGGCCCGCACCGCGCGCGCCAGCGACGAGCCGATCAGCCCCATGCCGATGATCGAGACCCGCGAGAACGGCAGCATCAGTCGATGCCCGCGAAGCGCCGCAGCGAGACCGCCGCCGCGCGCGTCTCGGCCTCGGTCCCGACCGAGATGCGGATGCAGCGCGGCATCGACTGGACCGCGAGGTAGCGCGCGATGATCCCGTCGGCGAGCAGCGCCTCGTTCGCCTTGTCGGCGGTCAGCGTTCCTTCGGCGGGAAACTCGACGAGCACGAAGTTCGCGGCGGACGGGATGGCGCGCAGCCCCTTGTTGCCCAGCGCGGTGACCTGCTCGGTCAGCCAGCGCCGCCACTCCAGCGTGTGCGAGCGGGTCTTCTCGACCCAGTCGGTATCGCCCAACGCCGCGACCGCGCCGGCCTGTCCGGTCGTCGGCACGTTGAACGGCGCGCGGATGCGGTGCATCGCCGAGACCAGCGCGGGTTGCGCATAGCCCCAGCCGATGCGCTGCGCCGCCAGCCCATAGATCTTCGAGAAGGTCCGCATCGTCACGACGTTGGCATGGGCGTCGGACAGTGCCAGGCCGTCCTCATACTCGCCCTCGGCGAACTCGGCATAGGCGCAGTCGAGCGCGAACACGCAGTCGGACGGCAGCCCGGCGTGCAGGCGGCGAACCTCGGCGGCGGAGATCAGCGTACCCGTCGGATTGTTCGGATTGGCGAGGAAGACGACGCGGGTGCGCGGCGTCACCAGCGCCAGCAGCGCATCGACGTCGGTGCCATAGTCGAGGTCGGGCGCCACCACCGGCGTCGCACCGACCCGCCGGGCCGCGATGTCGTAAACGGCGAAGCCATAGCGCGGGTACAGGATCTCGTCGCCGACGCCGGCAAAGGCACCCGCGACCAGGTGGATGATCTCGTCGGAGCCGGTGCCGCAGATGATCCGCTCCGGGTCGATGCCGTGCAGCGCGCCGATCGCTGTGCGCAACTCGGTCGAGGCCGGGTCGGGATAGCGGTTGGTGTTGGCCAGCACCGCCTGCATCGCGGTGACCGCCAAGGGGCTCGGGCCGAAGGGGTTCTCGTTCGACGACAGCTTGGCGACGATCGGGCGGCCGTCGAGCTTGGCCTTGCCCGGCACATAGGGCGCCAGCGCCTCGATCCACGGCTTGATCTGGGGGGCGGGCGTGGTGCTGTTCATGGGTGCGGCTTGTGACGGGCGCAGGGCGCGGTGGCAAGACGGGAGCGACGCCGGGGCAGGGTGCGCGACGCCATCGCTGCGGAAAGCGCTGTCCTACACCGGAACCGATATGGCACAGTTCGTCGATGCCCGATTACCATATCCACAGTTTTCCCGCGTCGGGAGAAGGACACTGCCTCATATGTGTAACCTTCGTAACCTTCCGGCGCGCCACCGCCGTCTTGCGCCGACCCCCGCCGCTGCCTAACCACTCACCGCAATGACTGTCCACGACACCCGGCACGGCCTCGATCGCCGCGTCACCCTCACCGCGCCGCTGACCCTCGCCTCCGGGCAGATGCTCGACCGTGTCGAGATCGCGTACGAGACCTATGGCAGCCTCAACACCGACGCCTCGAACGCGGTGCTGGTGTGCCATGCGCTGACCGGCGACCAGCACGTCGCCAGCGTCCATCCGCGTACCGGCAAGCCCGGCTGGTGGAGTCGCATGGTCGGCGTCGGCAAGCCCGTCGATCCGGCGCGGCACTTCATCGTCTGCGCCAATGTGCTGGGCGGCTGCATGGGCTCGAGCGGCCCGGGCAGCGTCGATCCGGCGACGGGCAAGCCGTTCGCAATGGCCTTCCCGGTGATCACCGTCGCCGACATGGTCGCGGTGCAACTGGCGCTGCTCGACCATCTCGGCGTCGGCGTGCTGGCGGCGGTGGTCGGCGGCTCGATGGGCGGCATGCAGGCGCTCCAGCTGGCGGCGGCGCATCCGGAGCGGGTCCGCTCGGCAGTCATCATCGCCAGCGCGGCGCGGCATTCGGCGCAGAACATCGCCTTCCACGAAGTCGGGCGACAGGCGATCATGGCCGATCCGAACTGGGCGCAGGGCAATTACTATGGCGGCCCGACCCCCAGCGCCGGGCTGGCGGTGGCGCGCATGGCGGCGCATATCACCTATCTGTCGGAGGCCGGGCTGACCGAGAAGTTCGGCCGCCGCCTGCAGGACCGCGAGGCGCTGGGCTTCGGCTTCGATGCCGACTTCCAGGTCGAAAGCTATCTGCGCCACCAGGGGCTGAGCTTCGTCGATCGCTTCGATGCGAATTCCTACCTCTATATCACCCGCGCCATGGACTATTTCGACCTCGCCGCGCCGCACGACGGCAGGCTGGCGGATGCCTTCAAGGGTACGCCGGTGCGGTTCGCGCTGGTCAGCTTCACCAGCGACTGGCTGTACCCGACGCCGGAGTCGCGCCGCATCGTCAAGGCGCTCAACGCCGCCGGGGCCGAGGTCAGCTTCGTCGAGCTCGAATCGCCGCATGGCCATGACGCCTTCCTGCTCGAATCGCCCGAGCTCAACCGCGTCGTCGACGGCTTCCTGAGGGCGGGCGAATGATCGAGCTGTCGGACGACGCCTCGCGCCTCGACGTGGCACGCATCCATGGCTGGCTGGCGTCGAGCTATTGGTCGCCGGGCATCGCCCTCGACACCGTCCAGCGCGCCATCGCCGGCTCGCACTGTCTCGGCGCCTATCGGGGCGAGGCGCAGGTCGGCTTTGCGCGGATGATCACCGACCGCGCGACATTCGCCTGGCTCGCCGACGTCTGGGTCGACGAGCCGGTGCGCGGCCTGGGGTTGGGGCGGCGCATGGTCGACTGGTTCATCGAGCACCCCGGTTACGCCGGCATCCGCCGCTTCGCGCTGGTCACCCGCGACGCGCATGGAGTGTATGCCGCCAATGGCTTCCACGCGTTGCTTCGCCCGGAGCGTTATATGGAACGGCTGTCGGCGCAGGCGACCGCCTTGCTGAAGGCGTCGGCATGACCGAGCTCCGCCCCGACCTTGCGGTCATCGCCGGGCTGGTCGCGCCCAACTCAAGCGTCCTCGATGTCGGCTGCGGCGACGGCGCGCTGCTCGCCGCTTTGCGCCGCGACAAGTCGGTGCGAGGGCGCGGCATCGAACTGTCGGCGACCAATGTCGCGGCGGCGGTGGCGCTCGGCCTGTCGGTGATGCAGGGCGATGCCGACACCGATCTTGGCGATTATCCCGACGATGCCTTCGACACGGTGATCCTGTCCAATACGCTGCAGGCAATGCGCGCGCCGGGTGCGGTGCTCGGCGAGCTGCTGCGGATCGGGCGGCGGGCGGTGGTCAGCTTCCCCAACTTCGGTCACTGGCGGGTCCGCGGCTCGATGCTGTTCGGCGGGCGCATGCCGGTGACGCGGACGCTGCCGGTGGCATGGTACGAGACGACCAACATCCACCTGTGCACCGTCGACGACTTCCGCGCGCTGGTCCGCGACCTCGGCTTCCACGTCGAGCAGGCGATCTATCTCGGCGGCGGCAAGCGGCTCGATCTGGCGGCGAACTTGCGGGCGGAGCAGGCGGTCTTCGTCCTTGCGCGCTGATCAGGCCTCGGCCCGGACGATCCTCTCGACCGCGGCAACTCGCCCGACCGGGCGCAGGCCGTCGATCTTGCTGGCGCTGACGACGTGGACCCCGCCCAGCGTCGGTGCGAAGCGCGCCAGCGGACCCTCCAGCCAGCGCAGCCGAGGCGACGGCGGTGCGCTCAGCGCCATGTCCCAATGCTCGACCTCGAACATCGCGTCGCCGAGCAGCCGCGTCAGGCCGCGCTTGCCATATGGATGGCCGCGCCCGAACGGCACCGATTCGACGCGCGCCCAGACGCCCGCCCGGTTCGGCACGACCAGCACCAGCCGCCCGGCCGGGGCCAGCACCCGCCACAGCTCGCGCAGCACGACGCGGGGCCGCTCGACCAGCTCCAGCGCATGGATCAGCAGGGCGTCGTCGAACAGTGCGTCGTTGAACGGCAGGCGCTCAGGGTCGGCGGCGGCCGCCCGGTTGGGCTGGGTCAGCGGCCAGCGTGTCGCGCCCTCGACGATCATCGCGACGCGCTCGTGGCGCAGGCCGTGCATCCGCGTCAGCACCGGCGCCGTCTGGCCCAGCGCCAGCAGCCGTGCAGTCGGCGCACCCGTCAGCATCGGTCTTACCGCAGCTGCGAGATGGCGGGCCGCCTCGCGACCGGGCGGCGTCGCGTACCAATCCGCGATAGGGCTTTCGGACAGGTCCATAAACTTCTCGCATCTGCAGCATGAATTCTGGCGTTCGCGGCATGGAGGCACTATCTGGGGATGTATCTTCCACATCACCGACAAAAGGAACGACCATGATCGGCCGTCAGGTTCCCTCCGTAACCTTCAAGACCCGCGTCCGCGACGAAACCGTCGACGGGCCAAACCCCTTCCGCTGGCAGGACGTGACCTCCGCCGAAGTGTTCGCTCCCGGCAAGCGCATCGTCGTGTTCTCGCTGCCCGGCGCCTTCACCCCGACCTGCTCCAGCGAACAGTGCCCGGGCTATGAGCGCGAGTACGACAATCTCAAGGACCAGGGCGGTGTCGACGAGGTCTATTGCGTCAGCGTCAACGATGCGTTCGTAATGTTCAAGTGGGGCCAGGACCTCGGCCTCAAGAACGTCAAGATGCTCCCCGACGGCAACGGCCACTTCACCGAGCTGATGGGCATGCTGATCAACAAGGAGCATCTCGGTTTCGGCAAGCGCTCGTGGCGCTATTCGATGGTCGTCGACTCGGGCAAGATCGTCGCCCTGTTCGAGGAGCCCGGCAAGAACGACGTCGGCTCGGACACCGATCCGTACATCGAATCGACCCCCGAGAAGATCCTCGAGTGGGTCTGCGCCAACCCCAAGTCCGCCAGCGACCTCGAACTCGAAGCCGCTTAAAGCACCTACGATCCGTCGTCCCGGCTCCGGCCGGGACGACGGGTTCGGCTTCGGGCGATCAGTCGCGCTCGAGGCACATGGCGATGCCCATGCCGCCGCCGATGCACAGCGTTGCCAGGCCCTTCTTAGCGTCGCGCTTGCCCATCTCGTAGATCAGCGTGGTCAGCACCCGCGCGCCGCTCGCGCCGATCGGGTGGCCGATGGCGATGGCGCCGCCGTTGACGTTGACCTTGGCCGGGTCCAGCCCCAGCTCCTGACCGACCGCCAGCGCCTGTGCGGCGAATGCCTCATTGGCCTCGATCAGGTCGAGGTCGCCGACCGACCATCCCGCCTTCTTCAGCGCCGCCTGCGACGCGGTCACCGGGCCGATGCCCATCACCGCAGGATCGACACCGGTCGAGGCCCATGACTTGATCTTGGCGAGCACCGTCGAGCCCCGGCGGGCGGCCTCCTCGGCGGTCATCAGCACCAGCACCGCGGCGCCGTCGTTGATGCCGCTGGCGTTGGCCGCGGTGACGCTGCCGTCCTTCTTGAAGGCACCACGCAGTCCGCTGACGCTCTCGATGGTCGCGCCGTCGCGGATATACTCGTCGGTGTCGACGACGGTGTCGCCCTTGCGGCCCTTGATGGTCACCGGCGCGATCTCGTCCTTGAAGCGCCCCGAGGAGCGGGCGGCGCTAGCCTTGTTCTGCGAGCCGACGGCAAAGGCGTCCTGCTTCTCGCGGGTGACCTGGTAGCGCTCGGCGACATTCTCGGCGGTGATGCCCATGTGATAGCCGTTGAAGGCATCCCACAGCCCATCCTTGATCATCGTATCGACCAGCTCGACGCCGCCCATCTTGGTGCCGGCGCGCAGGGCCTGGGCATGGTTCGACAGGCTCATGCTCTCCTGGCCGCCGGCGACGATGACGCTGGCATCGCCCGACAGGATCGCCTGGACGCCGAGGGCGACGGCACGCATGCCGGAGCCGCAGACCTGGTTGACGCCCCACGCCGGGGTCTCCTGCGCGACGCCCGCGTTGATCGACGCCTGGCGAGCCGGGTTCTGGCCCTGTGCCGCAGTCAGCACCTGGCCGAGGATGACTTCGCTGACCTCGTCGGCGCCAACGCCGGCCTGCTCCAGCGCGGCGACGATGACGGTGCGGCCGAGTTCATGGGCCGGTACGGTGGCAAAGGCACCCATGAAGCTGCCGACTGCCGTGCGCTTGGCGGCGGTGATAACGACTCCGGTCATGGTAGCTCCTGATTGGTTGTTCCGCGTGTATCTAGTCGCCCCGGAGCCAGTGTGCCAGCGGCTCCCACAATAGGGCAGGGGCGCGGCTGCTGACGATCATGCCGACATGACCCAGCGGCAGGTCGAGTCGGGTGCCGAGGTTCAGCGCCGAACCGGCGGGAACGATCCGGTCGCGGGTGGCGACGATGTCGAGAATTGGGACCTGCAGCGCCTTGGGGCAAACAGGGGTGCCTCCGATGCGCCACTCGCCGGTGCCGCTCAGGTCGTCGGCAAAAAGGTGACGGAACAGGTCACGCGCGACTTGCGGCGGCAGCGGCGGCCCGGTGTTCGCCCAGTCCTCGAGCTCGACGAAGGCGCGCGCTGCCGGGCTGTCGGGATCGCGGCGGCCAAAGGCGACGAACTTGTCGACCACTGTCTCGCGGTCGAGCGCCCAGAAGCCGGGCTGGAGCAGCTCCATCGGCAGGCAATGCAACGCCTCGATCAGCGGATCGACCGCCTTGAAATGTGCGGTGATGTCGGCGCGTTGGGTCGCGTCATAGCCGGAAAAGTGCCACGGCGTCGCGATCAGCGCGATCCTTGTCGGGCGGACAAGCGCCGCGCCGGCCAGCGCCAACGTGCCGCCAAGGCAATAGCCGGCCAGCGCAAACGGCGCGTCGATGCTGCGCAGCAACGGGACCAGCCGCTCGCTGACGAGATCCGCCAGGTTCAGCGCCTCGTCCGCCTCGCCGGCGTCACCCCAATCGACCATCAGCGGATGCAATCCGCAGCCTGCGAGCCAGCGCAGCAACGAGTTGTCGACAGCAAGATCGAGCACCGTCGGCGGATTGATGATCGACGGCACGAACACCACGACCGGACCGGCTCCGCCATAGTCGCGCAGGCTGGCCGGACCGGCGCGAGCGACGATCGGCATCGGCTCGACCGCCCGGCGATAGGGATGCTCCTGATAAGCCCGCACCCCCGCCAGCGCCGCCTGCAGACGCTCACGGTCGCTACCGCAGACATCCGCAAGCAAAGCGATCAGCGCTGGCAGCGGATGCGGGCCGCGACCGCGCATTTCGACCACGTTGCCGCGTTGCGGCGCAGCATCGGCGTGTGCTAGTGCAGCAACAAGACTGTTATCGGACAAGATCATGGATGAATCCGCCGCCAAGCCCGCTCCCGGCCAGACGCCGGTGGTCATCAAGAAATACGCGAACCGCCGTCTGTATAACACCGACAGCTCGAGCTACATCACGCTCGATCACCTGGCGAAGATGACGCGCGAAGGCCGCGACTTCCAGGTCTTCGACGCCAAGAGTGGTGAGGACATCACGCGCTCGGTGCTGACCCAGATCGTCATGGACGAGGAGGAGAACGGCGGCCAGACGATGCTGCCGATCCCGTTCCTGCGGCAGCTCATCGCCATGTACGGCGGCACCGCCCAGGCGATGGTCCCGCACTACCTCGAAGCGTCCATGGATGCCTTCTCCAAGAACCAGACGCAGTTCCGCGAGGCGATGACCAGCTTCGGCACCGGCGCCCTCGCGGCGACGGCGCTTAAGCCTTTCGAGGCGATCACCAAGCAGAACATGGCGATGTTCCAGGCAGCGACCAGCATGCTGACCGGCCGCGCCGGCGCTCCGGGTGCTGCTGCACCGGCGAAGAAGGCCGAGCCGACCGAGCTCGACGAACTGAAGCAGCAGATGGCGGCGCTGCAGGCCCAGCTCGAAAAGCTCGGTAAATAGGGCTCAGCTCTTCACGAACTTCAGCGTCATGCGGTCCGACTCGCCGATCGCGGTGTACTTCGCCTTGTTGGTGTCACCCTCGGCGTAGTTGGGCGGCAGCGTCCAGACGCCCTTGGGATAGTCGTGGCCGTCCTTGGCGTTGGCGTTGACCTTCGACTCCGCGACCAGCTTGAAACCGGCGTCCTGCGCCAGCTTTACGATCGTCGACTTCTTCATATAGCCGCTTGAATTCTGCATCGCGTCGGGCTTGTCCTCAGGCAAGTGGTGCTCGACGATGCCAAGCGTGCCGCCGGGCTTGAGCGCCTTGGCGAAGGATTTGAAAGCGTCGGGTGCAAAGCCGCCGATGTACCAGTTGTGGACGTTACGAAAGCTCAGCACGGCGTCGGCTGAGCCGGCGGGCGCGATGTCGTAGGCGCCCTTGCCGAACGCCGTGACGCGCACCTTGGCATAGGCCGGACTGCTGTCGAGCTTGGTCTTGAACGTGGCGATGCCCTTGACCGCACGCTCGCCTGCGGCCGGATCGTTGCCGGCGGCATAATAGACGCCCTTGTCCTTGAGGTACGGCGCGAGGATCTCGGTGTACCAGCCTGCGGACGGCGAGATCTCGACCACCGTCATCGTCGGCTTGATGCCGAAGAAGGTCAGCGTCTCGACCGGATGGCGGAATTTGTCGCGCGCCCGGTTCTCGGCCGAGCGCTGAGCGCCGGACAGTGGGATCGCGTACATCGGAGCAGCGGCGATGATCGATGGCGCCGCGATCAGCACCGCCAGTGACAGCGCGATTACAGGCTTCAGCTTCAGGTTCGACACCAGCGACCTCCCTTGTCTTGGTTGCAGCAAGGCTTTAGCGCAACGCCGCAGCGGGTCATAGGCCCGGCCGACGCGGCGGCGGATCATCGGCTGCAGCTTTCAGGGAGCCTGATGGACCGCGATACCAGCCTCGTCGTCCTGGCCGTCGCGGTCGTCGCCACGATCATCGCGCTGATCGGCGACCGGGCGCGTGCCAGGTCACCGCTGGCGAAGCACGCGCTGATCCCGTGGCACGCGCTGATGTTCACCGGTATGACCTTCATCCTGGTCATGGGGATCCACCTGCTCAGCTTCCTGCGCTGACCTGCAGGAACGGCGCGGCGACTTCGGCCGGGATGCGCAGGGCACGGCGGCTGGCGGGGTCGACCAGCGCCCAGACGGTGCGGGCCGAGACGCGAAGCTTGCCGTCGGGGCCGGCGATCTCGACGAAGCGCTCGAAGCGGGCACCTTGCGGTGTGCCGACCCAGGTCGTCATCTCGACCGTCTCGCCGACCAGCGTAGCGCGCAGATAGTCGATCTCGTGGCGCGTCACGACCCAGACGTAGCGCGCGACATCCTCCGGCCGCCCGACGGCGCGCCACTGGGAAGTGGCAATGTCCTGGATCCAGCGCAGATAGACGGCATTGTTGACGTGCCCGAGTTCGTCGATGTCCTCCGGCTGCGCGGTGACGCTCAGACGGAAGGGCGTGCGGTCAGGCGGGTGCATCGAATGCCGCCAGGATGAAGGCGAACTCCTCCGCCGTCTCGCGTAGGGCCTCGAAGCGCCCCGACTTGCCGCCGTGGCCCGCGCCCATGTTGGTCTTGAGCAGCAGCGGCTTGTCGCCGGTGCCGAGCTCGCGGAGGCGGGCGACCCACTTCGCCGGCTCCCAATAGGTGACGCGCGGGTCGTTGAGGCCGGCGGTGACGAGCATTGCCGGATAAGCCTGCGCCGTCACATTGTCGTACGGGCTGTAGCTGCGGATCAGCGCGAATGCCGCCGGATCGGTCAGCGGATTGCCCCACTCGGGCCATTCGATCGGCGTCAGCGGCAGCGTGTCGTCGAGCATCGTCCCCAGCACGTCGACGAACGGCACATGCGCGACGACGGCGCGCCACAGGCCCGGATCGCTGTTGGCGACGACGCCCATCAGCGTGCCGCCAGCGCTGCCGCCCGAGGTCGAGATGTTACCCACCTTCACGAACCCGGCGTCGATCAGCGCGTGCGCCGCGGCGACGAAGTCGGTGAAGGTGTTGGTGCGCTTGTCGAGCTTGCCGTGCTGGTACCAGCGGTGGCCGAAGTCGTCGCCGCCGCGGACATGCGCGATGGCATAGGCGAAACCGCGGTCGAGCAGGCTCAGGCGGCTGGCGGAGAAGCCTGGCGGGATGGTGATGCCATAGGCGCCATAGCCGTACAGGTGCAGCCGGGCGCTGCCGTCGCGGGGCAGGTCGCGGCGATAGACCACCGACACCGGCACCTTCACGCCGTCGGGCGCGGTCGCCCACAGCCGTTCGGTCGCATAGGCCGAGGCGTCGTAGCCCGAAGGCACGACCTGGACCTTGCGCGTCACCAGCGTCCGCGCCGCAACGTCATAGTCGAACACCGTCTGCGGCGTGACCATCGAGCTGTAGCTCAGCCGCAGCAGCGGCGCGTCGGGCTCGGAGTTGGTCGACAGTCCGGCGGTGAAGCTCGGCTCCGGAAAGGCGATGCGGTGTTCGCTTCCGTCGTCGTAGCGCAGCCGAACGGCGTCGAGCCCGTCGACCCGCTCCTCGATCGCGAGATAGGAGGTGAAGGCGGTGATGCCGCGGATATAGTCGTCGTCGCTCGGGGCGATCAGCTCGGTCCACTCGCCCGGCGCGGCGAGCGTCGCGGTGGCGATGCGGAAGTTGGGATGCGTGTCGTTGGTGCGGATGAACAGCGTCTCGCCGCGCACGTCGACCTCGTATTCGCGACCCGCCAAGCGCGAGCTGACCAGCAGCGGCTTCGTCTCGGGCGCGGCGGTCGGGAACAGCCGCAGTTCGCTGGTGACGTGGTCGGCGGCGCGGACGATGATCTGGCTGCGATCCTGGCTGCGGCCGACGCCGACGAAGAAGCTCGGGTCGCTCTCCTCGTATAGCACGCCATCCTCGCCGCCGATGTCGAGCCGGTGCAGGCGAACGCGGAACGGGCGCCATTTCTCGTCGACCTCGGTCCAGGCGAGCGCGGCGCTGTCGGCGGTCCACACCGGCGAGCCGATGCTGTGCGCGGTGATCGGCTCCCCCTCGACGCCGGTGGCAAGGTCGCGGACCCGCAGCGTGAAGCGTTCCGACCCATCGGCGTCGATCGCGTAGGCGAGGCGGTTGCCGTCGGGGCTGACCGCCAGCCCGCCGAGCCGGAAGTAATCGAGCGACCCAGCCAGCGCCGGTTCGTCGAGGATGACCTGCTCGTCGCCGCCGCCTGCGGGTCGCCGCAGCCAGATCCGGTACTGGCCGCCGGTGGCGAACTTCCACCAGTAATCCCAGTCGCCGTCGCGGGTCGGGACGCCCTCGTCGTCCTGCTTCACCCGGCCTTTCAGTTCCTCGTACAGCGTTTCGACGGTCGCGGCGTGCGGCGCCATCCACGCCTCGAACCAGGCATTCTCCTCGGCGACATAGGCCAGCACGTCGGGGTCGGCGACGACAGGGTAGCCGGGGTCCTTCAGCCAGGCGAAGTGATCCTCGACGGCGATGCCGTGGTGGGTGGCGGAATGTGGGCGGCGGCTGGCGACGGGAGGCTGCATCGCGTTCGCCTAGCAAGGGCCGGACGGCTTGGCTATGCTCGGGCGGTCACGCTCAGGAATGCCCGCCCATGTCGACCTATGCCGATCGCCTCGCCGCCCTTCGCGCCCAGCTACAAAACGATGCGCTGACCGGCTTCGTGGTGCCGCTGACCGACGAGCATATGAGCGAATATGTCGGGGGCTATGCGCAGCGACTGGCGTGGCTGACCGGGTTTGAAGGCTCGGCGGGATCGGCGGCCGTGCTGGCGTCGCGGGCGGCGATGTTCACCGACGGACGCTACACGCTGCAGGTCCGCGAGCAGGTGCCGGGCGACCTCTACGATTTCGAGCAGGTCCCGGCCTCCAGCGTCGGCGAGTGGCTCGGCGTTCACGCGGGGGAGGGCGACCGCATCGGCTATGACGCCTGGCTCCACACTGCCGCCTGGGTTGCGGCGACCGAGCGCCGGCTGGCGGAGCGCGGTGCGACGCTGGTCGCGGTAGAGCGCAATCCCGTCGACAGCATCTGGAGCGACCGGCCCGGTCGCTCGGTAGCGCGGCTGGAGGTGCACCCCGACGAACTCGCGGGCGTCTCGTCGGCGGACAAGCGCGCCGGGATCGCGGCGTGGCTCAAGCAGCAGCGCGCCGACGTCGCGGTGGTGTCGGCGCTCGACTCGATCGCCTGGGCGCTCAACATCCGCGGCAAGGACGTGACGCACACCCCGGTCGCGCTGGCCTTTGCGCTGTTCCACGCCGACGGGACCGCCGAGCTGTTCGTCGATCCGGCCAAGCTCGACGGCGAGATGCGCGCCCACCTCGGCAGCGACGTGCGAATCCACGACCGCGAGGCGTTCGTCACGGCGCTGGAACAGCTCGGCGGGCAGACCGTCACCGCCGACCCTGCCACGGCCGTTGCGGCGATCTTCGAGGCACTCAGGCGCGGCGGAGCCAAGATCGTCGAGGCGCGCGACCCGTGCGCGCTGCCCAAGGCGGTCAAGAACGCCGTCGAGATCGCCGGTTCCAGGGCAGCGCACCTGCGTGACGGCGCGGCCCTTACGCGCTTCCTGCACTGGTTCGCGGACGAGGCACCCAAGGGCCAGCTCGACGAGCTCGGCGCGGCGGCGAAGCTGCGCCAGTTCCGCGACCAGACCAACCAGCTCGAGGATCTCAGCTTCGACACCATCTCGGGCGCCGGTCCGAACGGGGCGATCGTCCACTACCGCGTTTCGGAGGCGACCAACCGCAGGATCGAGCCCGGTTCGCTGTTCCTGATCGATTCGGGCGGCCAATACCGCGACGGCACTACCGACGTCACCCGCACGCTCGCGGTCGGCACCCCGACGCCGGAAATGCGCGACCGCTTCACCCGCGTGCTCAAGGGCCATATCGCTCTGTCCAGCGCAATCTTCCCGCAAGGAACGCGCGGCGCCCAGCTCGACGTGCTGGCGCGCGCTCCGCTGTGGCAGGCGGGGCTCGACTACGCCCACGGCACCGGTCACGGCGTCGGCAGCTACCTCGCGGTCCATGAGGGCCCGCAGCGCATCGCGACGATGGCCGGCGGCCAACCCGGCGGCGACGAGCCCCTCGCGGCCGGCATGATCGTCTCCAACGAGCCCGGCTATTACAAGACCGGCGAGTACGGCATCCGCATCGAGAACCTCGTGCTGGTCGTGCCCCGCGACGTCCCCGGCGCCGAAAAGCCGATGCTCGGTTTCGAGCCGCTGACGCTGGCGCCGATCGATCGCAACCTCATCGACGCGTCGATGCTCAGCGCCGGCGAGCGTGCCTGGGTCGACGCCTATCACGCCCGTGTCGCTGCCGAGGTCGGTCCGCTCCTCGACGAGGCCGGGCGCGACTGGCTGGCGACCCGGACGGCACCACTCGACCGATGAGCGAACACGCGACGCGCGACATCGCCTTCGAACGTACGGTCTTCTTCAGCGACGCGGTGTTTGCCATCGCGATCACGCTGCTGATCATCGAGGTCAAGCTGCCGCCGGGCGAGCTGCCCTTCGATCAGGCCTTTGCCGCGACGGTGCCGCACCTGTTCGGCTTCCTGCTCAGCTTCATGGTCATCGGCATCTACTGGCTCAACCACAACAAGCTGTTCGCGCGCCTTGGCGTGGCGACGCCGGGCGTGATGCGGCTCAACCTGCTGTTGTTGCTGACTGTGATCTTCCTGCCATTCCCGACCGCGGTGCTCAGCGAACGGGGCCTCGATCCGGGAGTCGTGACGCTTTACGCGATCAGCGTCGCGGCGCTCGGCCTGATGCATTTCATCCTCGCCGCCTTCACGCTGCGGCCGCGGATCGAGCTGCCCGGCATGGCTCGTCCGGAGCGGATCGCGATCCTGTGGCGCAGCGCGATGCCGCCTTTGCTGTTCGGCATCAGCGCCTTCTTCGCCTCGGCGCATCCGCAGGCGGCGATGCTGAGCTGGCTGCTGCTACCCGTGGCACTTTTGGTAGTTACGCCTGTCGTCAAGGCGGTCCATGATCGCAAATCGCCAGAGGAGCCCGCCACATGATCCGCATCGTTTCGCTCGCCGCCGTTGCTGCCCTGTCCATCGCTGCAGCGCCGGCCGGAGTGACCTCGGCGTATGACGTCACCATGACCGGCATCGACGGCACGCCGCTGCCCTTCGCCCAGTACAAGGGCAAGGTCATCATGGTGGTCAACACCGCCAGCATGTGCGGTAACACCCCGCAATATGAAGGCCTGGAGAAGCTGTACGAGGCCTATAATGCCAAGGGCCTGACGATCATCGGCGTACCGTCGAAGGACTTCGGCGACCAGGAGTTCGGCAGCAACAAGGAGGTCAAAACCTTCTGCGACGCCAAGTTCGGCATCAAGTTTCCGCTGACCGAGACGAGCACCGTCAAGGGTCCGGGCGCCGTGCCCTTCTACCGCTGGGCCGCCGCAACTCTCGGCCCCGACCAGGTGCCGACCTGGAACTTCCACAAATATCTCGTCGGTCGCGACGGCAAGCTGATCCGCGCCTTCGGCAACAAGGTCCAGCCGGGCGCGCCTGAGGTCACCGCTGCGGTGGAGGCGGCGCTGGCGTCGAAGAGCTAGGCGCTTCCTCGACCTCGGGCGGGGCAGCCGCTTCGCCCCGGTCGCGACCCTTGCGGCGCTGCAGGTTTGCCCGCAGCGCCGCGGCCAAACGTTCTGCTCGTCTCGATGCTGCGGTGTTATCGGCCATCGGTATCGCCTAATCCCCACGCACTTGCCTTGACAAGCCCGCGCGGGTTCCCCCATAGCCGCCCGCACGCCGAGACCCCCGGGTCGGACGCGTCACCCGCGAATGTGCTGCCGTAGCTCAGTGGTAGAGCGCATCCTTGGTAAGGCTGAGGTCGGGAGTTCGATCCTCCCCGGCAGCACCATTCGCAACCTTCCCGTAATGACCGCGTTACACCTCCGAACCAACGGAGGAACGCGCTGTGTCGCTCGGTTTGATCCTGCTCATCGTCGTCATCCTGCTGCTCGTCGGTTCACTGCCGAACTGGGGCTACAGCAGCGGCTGGGGCTATGGCCCGTCGGGCGGGCTCGGCGTCGTCCTGTTGATCATCGTCATCCTGTTCCTGATGGGGCGGATCTGACTTTCACGCCGACGAACACCGCCAGCATCCCCGCCGACAGCAGGGCTGCGAGGACGAAGGGCGCGCCGGGTAGGTAGACCGGCGCGTCGGCTGCCACGAAGCGCGCGAACACCTGCGTCATCGCCAGCGGACCGATGATCGACGCGATGCTGAAGATGCTGGCGATGGCGCCCTGCAGCTCGCCCTGCTCGGACGGCCCGACTTCGCGCGACATCAGCGCCTGCATCGACTGGTAGACGAGGCCGGACAGTCCGCCGACGGCGATGCCGACATACATCTGCCAGCCGGCCTGAGCGAAGGTGTATATCAGATAGGCGGCAATGGCGCTGATGCCGCCTGCGATCACGACACGCCGCTCGCCGACGCGGGGAATGATCAGCCGCCCGACGCCGCCCTGCATGATGATGGCGACCAGTCCGACGGCGGCGAAGCTGTAGCCGATCTGCGCCGTCGACCAGCCGAAGCGCGCGATCGTGAAGTAATTCCACGTCACCGGCAGCGCCTGGAAGCCGACGACCCACAGGAAGGTCGCCATGACCAGGGTCATCACTGCCGGGCTGTACTTGCGGATGCGCAGCACCGAGCCGATCGGATTGGCGCGCTTCAGGTCGAAGGGGCGCCGGTTCTCCGGCGACAGGCTCTCGGGCAGGACGAAATAGCCATAGGCGACGTTGACCAGCGCAAGGCCCGCGGCGACCATGAACGGCACCGGCGTGCCATAGTGCGCCAGCACCCCGCCCAACGCCGGGCCTATGATGAAGCCGAGGCCAAAGCCCATGCCGATGATCCCGAAGTTGGCACCGCGACGGTCGGGCGGGCTGACGTCGGCGACATAAGCATAGGCGGTGCCGAACGAGGCGCCGGTAACGCCGGCCACCAGCCGCGCGGCGAACAACCAGGCGATCGTCGGTGCGAAGGCCATCGCGGCATAGTCGAGGCTGAACGCCGCCAGCGACGCGAGCAGCACCGGGCGGCGCCCGAAGCGATCGGACAATCCGCCGATCAGCGGCGCGAAGACGAACTGCATCACCGCATAACCGACGCCGAGATAACCGCTGATCGGCGCCGCCCCCGCAAGGTCGCGCCCGGTCAAATGCATGATCAACTCGGGCAGCACCGGCGTGACGATGCCGAAGCCGATCGAATCGATCAGCACCGTGACGAAGATGAACGCCAGCGCGTGGCGGATCGGACGAGGTTCGGTCATGGCCCGATGCTAGCCCGCGTCCTGGACGCGAGCCACCCTATGCCGCTATCGGCTTGCCGCGGGCCGGGCCGGGCGCTAGCGACACGGGATGATCCCCGGCTTCGACCTCGACGCGTTCGTCCGTGCCACGCTGGCCGAAGACCTGGGGGAGGGCGGCGACGTCACCTCGTCCGCGGTCATCCCGGCGGACGCCAGGCTGGCTGCAGTGCTCGCCAGCCGGGACGCGGTCACGGTCTGCGGATTGTGGATCGCGGCGGCGTTCTTCCTCGCGCTCGATCCCGCCGCGCAGGTCGAGACGCTGGTGGAGGAGGGCGTCGCGGTCACCCCCGGCACGCCGCTGCTGCGCGTCACCGGCAACGCCCGCGCGCTGTTGTCGGCGGAACGGTCGGCGCTCAACAACGTCCAGCATCTGACCGGCATCGCGACGATGGCGCGGCGGTATGTCGACGCCATCGAGGGCACCGGCGCCGTCCTGCTCGACACGCGCAAGACGTTGCCCGGGCTGCGCGTGCTGGAGAAGTACGCAACCCGGACCGGCGGCGCGACCAATCACCGGATGCGCCTCGACGACGGGGTGATGATCAAGGACAACCATATCGCCGTCGCCGGCAGCGTCGATGCCGCAGTGCGCGCCGCCAAGGCCGCCGGGCTGCAGGGTATCGTCGTCGAGGTCGACCGTATCGACCAGATCGAGCCGGCGCTGGCCGCAGGAGCCGATCGGCTGCTGCTCGACAACATGGGCGCGGCGGTGCTGCGCGAGGCCGTGGCGCTGGTCGCCGGGCGCGTGCCGACCGAGGCGTCGGGGGGCGTCAACCTCGACACGATCCGCGGCCTTGCCGAAACCGGCGTCACCTTCGTTTCCGTCGGGCGCATCACCCAAAGCGCACCCGCGGCCGATATCGGGATGGACTATGCTTGATCGCCTGATCGCCGCCGCCCTGCTGACCATGGCAGGCGTCACCAACGCTGCCGAGAGTTGCGCGGTCCCACCGAACCTGACGCCCGCCCCGGCTGGTGCGCAGGAGGAGCAGCGGATCCTGCCGGTCGAGAAGTTCGTCATCGCCTGGTATTGGTGGCCGCAAAATTGCCGCAACTACCCCGGTGAAGGTTGCTCGCAGAAGTTCGCCTTCAAGGTCCATGGATTGTGGCCCGACGGCGCCGGCAAGACCTATCCGCAATTCTGCCGCGCCCCGACTGCGCTGTCGCCCGCCACGGTCCGCGCCAACTGGTGCATGACGCCGGCGGTCAGCCTGTTGCAGCATGAATGGGCCAAGCACGGCACCTGCGCCTGGCCCGATGAAAAGGCGTTCTTTGCCGACGAGCAGCGCGTCGCCGCCGGCATCGTCATGCCCGACGTCAGTGTCCTACGCGGCAAGCTCACCGCCGGCTCGATCCGTGACGCGATCCTGAAGGCCAATCCCAAGCTGCCGCGCGGCTCGATCTTCGTCGGCACCGACCGCAAACAATGGCTCACCGAGACCCGCGTCTGCCTGACCAAGGCCTATGCGCCGATGGCCTGCGAAGACAACGACATCGGCGCGCCGGACCGCGTGCCGGTCCGGGTCTGGCCGCGCTAGGCGAGCACCGGATGATAGCGGTCGAGGTGATGCCTCAGCAGCCGCATGTTCTTGGAGTTCGACTTGAACACGAAGTCGAAGGCATCGCCGACGAACGGTATCGCACCGATCGCGGTGTCGATCCCGACATTGGCCAGCATCCGCGCCTGCAGCCAGCGCGACGCACCCGCGTTGCGCGCTTCCCAAACCAAATAGCAGCCCATCAGGCCGGTGATCACGTCGCCGGCGACCGGCACCAGGCCGACGACACTGTCCAGCCCGACGCGCATCCGCGTACCCGGCACGCGGAACGCCTTCTCCAGCACGAACTCCAACCCCTGCAGCCGGGCACGAACGGCCTCCGGGTGACGGCCGGTGAACGTGTCGAAGCGGGTCGTTGCGGTCATCGCGATCCTTCGCTGGCGCCGCAATCGAGCGGCACGGGTTAACGAATTGTATAACGAAGGACAGGCACTAACTTTCCACCCGCGGCAATATACGGTCGGCGGTCGGACCCGATCGTCACTGGCCCGGCGCGGAAGTTTGTGCACGACGCCGCTTGTCAGGAGCCTGATGCCATAGGCATAGACGCGCCCCGGCCCGACTGGCCCCACCGAGGCGAAGATGCAGACCAGCACGGCATCCCGATCCCTCGGGCTCGACTTCGGCACCACCAATACCGTCGGCGCGCTGTCGGGCGGGGCCGGGGGGCCCGTCCTGATCGACTTTGCCGGTCCCGATGCCGCCGCCGACGTATTCCGCTCGGCGCTGTGCTTCTGGGAGGACGAGGACGTCGCGGGCGGCATCGCCGCCGAGGCCGGACCCTGGGCGATCGCCGAATACCTCGCCTATCCGCTGGGCAGCCGGTTCATCCAGTCGTTCAAGTCGGTCGCTGCCAGCCGCAATTTCGAAACCGCCTCGATCCTCGGCAAGCGCTTCAGCTTCGAGGCTTTGGGCCGGTTGTTCCTCGACCGGCTGGTGACGCATTCGGGCGGCAGCCTCGACGTCCCGCCGGAGCGCGTCATCGTCGGACGCCCGGTCGCCTATGCCGGGAGCAGCCCAGACCCGGCCCTCGCCCGCGAACGCTATGGCAAGATGTTCGCCGGCTTCGGCACCGAGGTTCATTACGTTTATGAGCCGCTCGCGGCCGCCTTCAGCTATGCCGTTCGCCTGGCCGACGAAGCGACCGTGCTGGTTGCCGATTTCGGCGGCGGCACCAGCGACTTCTCGATCGTCCACATGAAACGGCCCGGCGCTGCGCAGCGCTTCACGCCGCTGGGGAACGCGGGCATCGGCATCGCTGGCGACGACTTCGACTTTCGGCTGATGGACCATCTGGTGTTGCCCAAGCTCGGCAAGGGCAGCGAGTATCGCTCGTTCGGCAAGCAGCTGGCCATCCCCGGCAGCTATTTCTCCGACTTTGCCAATTGGTCCCGGCTGGCGTTGATGCGCAACCGGCGGACGATGGAGGAGCTTCGCCAACTCCAGCACCAGGCGATCGATCCGGCTGCCATCGCGCGGCTGATCGCCGTGATCGAGAACGAACTGGGCTATCCACTTTACGACGCCATCGGCCGGCTGAAGCGGGCATTGTCGCAGAAGGACCGCGCCACCTTCGAGTTCGTCGGCGGGGGCCTCGATGTTTCTGCCGACGTCACGCGCGACGAGTTCGAGGCGTGGATCGCCGGCGACCTCGCGCGGATCGAAAGCTGCGTCGACGATGCACTGGCCATAGCGGGTCTCGATGACGCCGGCATCGGCCGTGTCTTCCTCACCGGTGGATCGTCGCTGATCCCGGCGGTCCGTGCCATCTTCGAGCGGCGCTTCGGCGCGGACCGTGTCGCGGTGGGGGGCGAGCTCACTTCGATTGCACAGGGTCTCGCCCTGATCGGCGAGCGCGAAGACCTCATCGAATGGACCGTCTGACGCAACAGCAGCGAGCGATCTGAAGGCGCCCGCACATAAGCCTTCCAGTCAGCGTCGCGAGACGGCCGGGACCTACCTCGCCATCAGCTTAGGCAGCCAATCCTCATGTGCTGCGCGAAGCTCGGACAGTATGACACCGGCAACCGTGTCGCCGCCCGTCGTGCCGATCCGTCGCGCTGGCACGGCGCCAGGTTCGATCCGGGCACCGGCGGCGACGGTCACCAAATAGCGCCCCTGATCCTCGCCGAACATCGCGGCGGCGCCTGCGTCCTGCTCCAACGCGGCACCGATCCTGCCGGCCAGCGCCATTTCCGCCAGCCCGACCAACAGCCCGCCACCCGAAAGGTCGTGCACCGCCGTCGCGACGCCCGCCTCGATCAGCCCGCGCACCAACTCGCCCGCGGCTTTCTCGGCGGTAAGGTCGACCGGTGGCGGCGGACCGTCTTCCCGGCCGTGCAACTCGCGCAGCCACAGCGACTGCCCAAGATGCCCGGGTCCGTCGCCGATCAGCCAGATCGCCTCGCCATCGGCCTTGAAGGCGATGGTCGCCGACTTGGACCAGTCCGCCAGCAGGCCGACACCACCGATCGCCGGGGTCGGCAAGATACCGGTGCCCTCGGTCTCGTTGTACAGGCTGACGTTGCCGCTCACGACCGGATAGTCGAGCCCGCGGCAAGCCTCCGCCATGCCCTCGATGCACCCCACCAGCTGCCCCATGATCTCCGGACGCTGCGGGTTGCCGAAGTTTAGACAATCGGTGATCGCCAATGGCTTGGCACCGACAGCTGACAGATTGCGGTAAGTCTCCGCGACCGCCTGCTTGCCGCCCTCATACGGGTCGGCGAAGCAATAGCGCGGCGTGCAGTCGGTGGTGATCGCCAGGCCCTTGGCCGTGCCGTGCACCCGCACCACCGCCGCATCGCCGCCCGGGCGCTGCACTGTGTCCGCGCCGACCATGTGGTCGTACTGCTCCCAGATCCAGCGCCGCGACGCGATATCGGGACTGCCCATCAGGCGCAGCAGGTCGGCACCGATGTCGGCGCTCTCGGGCACATCCGTCAGCGCCGCGCGCTTCGGCGTCTCGACATGCGGGCGGTCGTACTTCGGCGCCTTGTCGGCCAGCGGCCCGAGCGGGATGTCGCCGACCGTCTCGCCGTGGAAGGTCAGCACCAGCGACTCGCCTTCGACGACTTCGCCGATGACCGCGAAGTCCAGCTCCCACTTGCGGAAGATCGCCTCGGCAAAGCCTTCGCGGCCCGGCTTGAGCACCATCAACATGCGCTCCTGGCTTTCGCTGAGCATCATCTCGTACGGCGTCATCGCGTCCTCGCGGACCGGCACCTTGTCGAGGTCGAGCCGCAGGCCGACGCCGCCCTTGGACGCCATTTCGACCGAGGAGGAGGTCAGGCCCGCCGCGCCCATGTCCTGGATCGCGACGATCGCATCGGACGCCATCAGCTCGAGGCACGCCTCGATCAGCAACTTCTCGGTGAACGGGTCGCCGACCTGCACGGTCGGGCGCTTGTCCTCGCTGTCCTCGGTGAACTCGGCCGAGGCCATGGTTGCGCCGTGGATGCCGTCGCGCCCGGTCTTCGAACCGACATAGACCACCGGATTGCCGATGCCGGCGGCGGCGGAATAGAAGATCTTGTCCTGCTTCGCGGTGCCGACGGTCATCGCGTTGACCAGGATGTTGCCGTTATACGCCGGGTGGAAGTCGGTTTCGCCGCCCACCGTGGGCACGCCGACGCAATTGCCATAGCCGCCGATGCCGGCGACAACGCCGCGGATCAGGTGCTTCATGCGCGGCGCGTCGGCCGATCCGAAGCGCAACGCGTTCAGATTGGCGATCGGCCGCGCGCCCATGGTGAAGACATCGCGCAGGATGCCACCGACACCGGTCGCGGCGCCCTGGTAGGGCTCGATGAAGCTGGGGTGGTTGTGCGACTCCATCTTGAAGATCGCCGCGTCGCCGTCGCCGATGTCGATGACCCCGGCGTTCTCGCCCGGTCCGCAGATCACCCAGGGCGCCTCGGTCGGCAGCTTGGCCAAATGCATGCGGCTGGACTTGTACGAACAATGCTCCGACCACATCACCGAGAAGATGCCGAGCTCGAGCAGGTTCGGGGTTCGCCCGATGCTGTCGAGGATCGACTGGTACTCGGTCGGCGTCAGGCCGTGCTCGGCGACGATGGCGGGGGTGATCTCGGTCATGCCGACGCTCTAACCGAGGGGGGCGCGACTGTCACCAACGCGCATCCGATCGACGCGCCCGGCGTTGCACGACGCGACAAGCAAGGATTTCAGCATGGACGTGGGTTTTATCGGCCTCGGGCAAATGGGGTCGCCGATGGCGGCCAACCTCGCCAGTGCGGGACATGCGGTTCGGGCGTGGAACCGTGATCCGGCCAAGGCGGCGCGGCTCGCGGGTGGGAACTGCAGCGTCGTCGGGTCGCCGGCCGAGGCGGCGGGTGCGGGCATCGTGCTGTCGATGCTCGCCGACGACCGCGCGCTGGAGGCGGTAAGCTTCGGGGAGCACGGCATCCTGTCCGCCGGGCCGGACGTCCTCCACGTCTCCTGCAGCACAGTCAGCGTCGCGCTGACCGATCGCCTGGCGTCGGCCCATGCCGAACGTGGGCAACGCTTCGTCTCGGCGCAGGTACTGGGTCGTCCCGATGTTGCCGCCGCCGGGCAGCTGTCGGTCCTGGCCGCCGGCAGCGATGACGACCTCGCGCGCTGCGAGCCATTGTTCGCGGCGATCGGCCAGCGCGTCGTGCGGATGGGCAGCGAACCCGGCATGGCGGCGGCGGCGAAGATCGCGGCAAATGGCTCGATCGCGGCGATCATCGAGGTGCTGACCGAGGCTTACGCGATTGCCGGGGCGCGCGGCGTGACCGCGGAGGCGATGCTCGCGCTGTTCACCGAGACCGGCTTCGGCAACCGCATGTTCACCAATTATGGCGGGATGATCGCCGCAAAGAAGTTCGAGCCGGCAGGCTTCCCGCTGCGGCTCGGGCGCAAGGATGTCGGGCTTGGCCTGGCGCTCGCCGGTCCGGATGCCGTGCTGCCGTTCGCGCGCCAGCTTGCGGTGCAGATGGACGAGGCGATCGAACAGGGCCTCGGCGAACTCGACTGGGGCGCGCTGGGCCAGCGCTGACCCGGCTATTCGCTGAATTCTGCAAGCTCGGGGATGCGGGTGAAGGCGATCTTCGGCCCGGATGAGCGTGTCGCGCCCGAGGCGTCGTGGCCGATGGTCACCGCATCGCGCCCCCAGCGCCCGTTGGCCTTGTCGAGCGCGCGGCTCAGCGCCAGCCGCCGCGCTTCGGTCGCCGCGCCGATGCTGGACCCCGAGTCGAACAGCGCCAATTGCGCCTCGGCGGCGGGCGTCAGTTCGAGCAGCGCGACCGAGACCTGGCGGTAGCGGTGCTCCGGCATCTCGGCCAGCATCCGTTGCCATAGTCCGTCGAGCACGCCGAGCATCGTGATGCTGTCCTGGGCCGCGACCAGCCGCTGGCCGTGCGACCATTTCGTCTTGTCCTCGCCCTTGACCGTCAGCACCAGCATCGAGGTCCGGCACTCCATGCGGCGCAGGCGGGTCGCGGCCTTCATCAACAGCCGGCGCACCACCAGCCGGGCGCGATCGGGTGTCCGCCGCTCCGGGCTGAGCACGGCGCTGTGCCCGATGCTGCGCCGCTGCGTCGCCACTTCGGGCAGGTCGGCGCCGCGCAGCAGCCAGTACAGCCGCTCGCCCCAGACGCTGCCCCACACCCGCCGCGCCTCGCGCGCCGACAGCGACAGGATGCGCGCCATGTCGACGACCCCGGCGGCCGCCAGCCGCTTCTCCATGTTGCGCCCGACGCCGGGAATGTCGCCGGGCTTCAGGGTGCACAGCCGGTCGTGGAGCGTTACCGCCTCCAGGATGGTCAGCCCGTCGGGCTTCATCATGTCGCTGGCGATCTTGGCGAGCAGGCGATTCGGCGCGACCCCGATCGACGACTTCAGGCAGACGCCGACGTTCGCCGCGACCCCCGCCTTGATGCGGCCGGCCAGCGCCTCGACCGCGCTGCGCGAGTTCTCGTTGTTCATCAGCCGGCAGGCGACCTCGTCGATCGAGCAGACGGCGGTGACTGGGACGTGCGTCTCGATCTCGGCGATGATCGCGTGGTGGAAGCGGACGTACTCCTGGTGACGGGCGGGAACGACGACAAGGTCGCGGCACATCGCCTTGGCCTCCCAGATCGGGGTGCCGGTCTTGATCCCATAGGCCTTGGCTTCATAGCTTGCGGCGATCGCAGCGGTCGAATCGGTGTGGACCGCGGCGACCGCGATCGGGCGGCCCCTGAGTTCGGGCTGGAGCTGTTGTTCGACGCTCGCAAAATAGCTGTTGAGGTCGAAGTAGAGCCAGCGCAACGGTTGCGACTCGTCCATGCCGGCACCGTAGCACGGCGAGAACATTTGCGGAACACGGAAGGATCGGCATGGTTGACGAGCCGCTTCAGACAGTCGAGGCGGGCGCGCTGGGCGGGCGCCAGCTGCGCTATTACGACTTCGCCATGGCGGCGTTCGTCGCGATCCTGATCTGCTCCAACCTGATCGGCGCGGGCAAGCCGGCGGTGGTGACGCTGCCGCTGGTCGGCATGGTGACGTTCGGCGCGGGCATCCTGTTCTTCCCGCTCGGCTATGTCCTCGGCGACGTGCTGACCGAGGTCTATGGCTATGCCCGGGCCCGGCGCGTCGTCTGGGCCGGGTTCGCGGCGGCGCTGTTCATGGCCGGCATGGCGTGGGTGGTGGTAAACCTGCCCGCCGCGCCCGGCTACACTGGGCAGGCGGCGCTAGCGGAGGTGTTCGGCCAGACGCCGCGCATCGTGCTGGCCAGCATCGCGGCATTCTGGGCGGGGGAGCTGGCCAATGCTTTCGTATTGGCACGGATGAAGGTGTGGACGCAGGGCCGGATGCTGTGGACGCGGACGATCGGATCGACGGTAGTCGGGCAGGGCGTCGACAGCCTGATCTTCTATCCGCTGGCGTTCCTCGGCGTCTGGCAGACCAGCCTGGTGGTTCAGGTGATGGTCACCAATTATGGCCTCAAGGTGCTGTGGGAGGTGATCCTGACGCCGGTCACCTACCGCGTCGTCGCGGCCTTCAAGCGCGCCGAGGGCATCGACGTCTTCGACGAGCGCACCGACTTCAACCCGTTCAGAACGAGGGTTTAAATGGAATCTCCAGAGCTTCCCGAGGCGAGCGACAAGCGGCTGAACCGCGCGGTAGCGGCGACGGTGGTGCTGTTCTCGGTGTTCCTCGGCCTGTGCAATATCAAGGACGGCAACATCAACCAGAACATGCAGCAGGCCAAGGCCAACGCGGTCGACACCTGGGGCGAATACCAGGCGACGCGGACCAAGCTGCACGTCACGCAAAGCGCCGCCGACCAGCTCGCGGTGCTCGGCCCGCTGGCGAAGGATAGCGCGGCGGTCGCCGGGCAGCAGGCGGCGATGGCGGCCGAGATCGCCAAGTACAAGCGCGAGACCCCGGCGCTGCAGGTCAAGGCCAAGGGCTATGAGGCCGAGTACGACGCGCTGAACTTCCACGACGACCAGTTCGACGCGACCGACGCGCTGGTCTCGATCGCGGTGTCGGTGGCGGCGGTGTCGGCGCTGGTCGAGAGCTTCTGGGTGCTCGGCGTCGCCTGGGTGTTCGGGGCGTGCGGGCTGGTCCTGGGAGTCGCGGGCTTCGCCGGCTGGGCGCTCCACCCGGACTTCCTGGCGCGCGTCCTCGGCTAGCGAGTTAGCGCAGCGCGGCGACCAGGCCGTCGAACAGTCGGCGGCCATCGGTGCCGCCGTGCGCGTCCTCCGCCATGCGCTCGGGATGCGGCATCAGGCCCAGCACATTGCCTTGGGCGTTGACGATACCCGCGATCCGCCGGGCCGAGCCGTTGACCTCCTCGGCGTAGCGGAACACGACGCGGCCTTCGCCCTCGAGGCGGTCGAGAACCTCGGCGTCGGCGGTGAAATTGCCGTCGTGATGGGCGACCGGGATGCGGATCGTCTCGCCCGCGTCGTAGTGCGAGGTGAAACTGGTCTGGCTGGAGGCAACTTCGATCGCGACGTCGCGGCAGACGAAGTCGAGCCCGGCGTTGCGCATCAGCGCGCCCGGCAACAGCCCGGCCTCGGTCAGCACCTGGAAGCCGTTGCATACGCCGAGCACCGCGACGCCGCGCGCCGCTGCCTCGCCGACGGCGCGCATCACCGGCGACCGCGCCGACATCGCCCCCGAGCGTAGATAGTCGCCATAGGAAAAGCCGCCGGGCAGGGCGATCAGGTCGAGTCCCTCGGGCAGGTCGGTGTCGCCGTGCCAGACCATCGCCGGGGCCGCGCCCGTCGCTTCGCGCAGCGCGACGGCGAGGTCACGGTCGCAGTTGGAGCCGGGAAAGACGACGACCGCGGTTTTCACAGCAGTTCGACCTTGAAGTTCTCGATCACCGTATTGGCCAGCAACTTGCGGCACATGTCCTCGATGGTCGCGGTGTCGGTGCCATCGGCGACATCGAGCTCGATCAGCTTGCCTTGCCTGACCCCTTCGACGCCGGAGAAGCCGAGGCTCTCCAGGGCATGGTGGATGGCGCGGCCCTGCGGGTCGAGCACGCCGGGCTTGAGGGTAACGGTGACACGGGCTTTCATGCCTGCCCTATGCCCTGCACCGTCGTTAGGTTCAACCAACGGTTGCGCCTTAGTAGGGCCGCTGCGCCACCAGCCCGGCCTCGATCGCACACGCCGCTGCATCGGGCGGCGTCGCGGCGGTGCGCAAAGCTGCCAGTTCGGTTCGCGCGGCAGCAAAGTCGGCCTGGAACTCAGGCGAGGCATGAACAACGGCCAATGTCGCGGTCGCGGTGTTGCGCCCCGCCTCGACTGCGCTGGCGTTGTGCACGCCGCAGATGATTCGGCTCTCGCCATAAGCCCGGGCGCGCGACTCGATGGCGCTGGCACGGTCGGGCAGCAGTTCGCTGAGCAGCGTCCCCCAGGTCCAGCCCCAGGTCGTATGGCCCGATGGGTAGTCGAAGCTGCCCTTCAGTTCGTCCCCCGGCTGGCAGGTCTTGCCCCGATCGATCTGGAACGGCCGCAGCCGCTTGTAATGGTCCTTGCCCGCGCCCGACGTCGCCTGCGTGTCGCGGCCGGCCCGCGCCATCACCAGCGCCAATCTGGGCGCCGTCGTCGGGCTCAGCACGATCCCGGCGGCACAGCTGAAATTGCCCATCATCGTCGGCAGCGTGTAGTCGACGTCGTGCGTCGCCAGTGCATAACGCGGCGTGCCGACCAGCTTGCGCGTCTGCTTGAAGATCTTGCGGTCGGCGGCGTAGCGCGCGTCGCCCTTGACCGGAGCGGGCGCCAGCGATTGGAGGATATCGAGGCTGCCCGGCGCCAGATACGGCTCCGGAGTCGCGGTCTGGGCGAACGCCGGGACCGCAATCGTCATGGCGAGAAGTATCGTGCGGTTCAACATCGTCACGGTGTACCAGCCGCCCGCCGCCTCGCAAGACCGGCGATCGACGTCAGGTGGCGCGCATGCCGTTCAACTCGGTCATCTCGGCCGCATCTGGGGCTTCCCACATCGCTTCGATCATGTCGAACATCTCGCGGGTGATGTCGAAGGCGAGATGCCGGGTTTCGCCCTGGCCGACGTTACGTTGCGCGACCCGGCGCCACCGCTCGTCGGCATCGACGTCGACGAAGTGCAGTTGCGGCACCAGCCCGGCATCGCGCGACAGTCGGGCAATCTTCGCCCGGCTGTCGAATGTCGTGAAGCCGAGGTCGAGGATTGCCGGCACGCCCCGCGCTCCGAGCTGCGCGGCGACGTTCCAGATCTGCGCCCGGCAGCGTTCGACGCGCTCGATCGACCAGGCGAATTCGATCGGCTGCGGACTGTCCTGCCAGAACAGCGTCGCCATCCACTCGTCGATCGAGAAGCGCACGCCGCCCAGCCGCTCGGTCAGCGCCAGCGAATAGGTCGTCTTGCCGGCGCCCGTCGAACCGCAGACCAGGTGTATCGTCGGGACAGGCGCCAAAAGCTTACTTGCCGCGCGACTTCCGATGCTCGTCGAGGTCGAGGACGGCGCCGACGACACCTTCGGGCAGCAGGCCAAGACGGCGTGCAATCTCCTGATAAGCTTCGACTTCGCCTCCCAGGTCGAGGCGGAAGCGGTCCTTGTCCATCTTCTCTGAGGTCTTCATGTCCCACAGGCGGCAACCGTCGGGGCTGATCTCGTCGGCGAGGATGATGCGGCTGTAGTCACCTTCGAACAGGCGACCGAACTCGAGCTTGAAGTCGACGAGGCGGACGCCGACGCCGGCGAACAGCCCGGCCATGAAGTCGTTGATGCGGATCGCCAGGTCGGCGATGTCGTGCATCTCCTCCTGCGTCGCCCAGCCGAAAGCCGAGATATGCTCCTCGGTGACCATCGGGTCGCCGAGCGCGTCGTCCTTGTAATAATATTCGATAATCGTGCGGGGCAGGGGGGTGCCTTCCTCCATGCCGAGGCGCTTTGCCAGCGAACCGGCGACGACGTTGCGGACGACGACCTCGACCGGCACGATCTCAACCTGGCGAACCAGTTGCTCGCGCATGTTGAGGCGGCGGATGAAGTGCGTCGGCACGCCGATGGTGCCGAGGAGCGTGAACAGATGCTCCGAGATGCGGTTGTTCAGGACGCCCTTGCCGCTGATCGTGCCCTTTTTCTGGGCGTTGAACGCGGTGGCGTCGTCCTTGAAATACTGGATGATCGTGCCGGGCTCAGGACCCTCGTAGAGGATCTTGGCCTTGCCCTCGTAGATCTGGCGGCGGCGGGACATGGCAAGTGGCCTTCTCGAATGACAGCGCCCCGGCGCGCGGATGCGGCGCGGCCGGGGCGGGTGGACCTGTACATAGCGCGAGCCACGCTGGGTGACAATGTTTCGTGGCTGGAGATCGGGCGTTGAACCCTTGGCCCGGCCTCTCTATCTGAAGAGAGACAGCCCGAGGCACTGAGGAACAGCATGACCACCCTGGACAACCGCGAGCGTGCCTTCGAGGACAAGTTCGCACGCGACGCCGACCTCGAATTCAAGGTGATGGCACGCCGAGACCGGCTGGTCGGCCTCTGGGCTGCTGAAAAGCTCGGCAAGACGGGCGAGGAAGCGGCGGCGTACGCGGCCTCGATCGTCATCGTCGACTTCGAGGAGCCGGGCGAGGAAGACGTGTTCAACAAGCTGTTCGCCGATCTGGTCGGCATCGCCACCGAGGCCGAGATTCGCGATCACATGGCGACGACGCTGGTCGAGGCACGCCACCAGGTCCTGGTCGCGGGCGAATGACGTCGGGTCGAATCTGATGGCGATGGCAGCTGCCGACATCGAGGCGGCGATCATCGCGGCCTTGCCCGACGCGCAGGTGGAGATCACCGATCTTGCGGGCGACGGCGATCACTATGCGGCGCGCGTCGTCTCGGCGGCGTTCACCGGATTGCCGCGGGTGCGTCAGCATCAACTGGTTTATAATTCGCTGGGTGGACGGATGGGCGGCGTGTTGCACGCGCTCCAGCTGACCACCGCAGCCCCTTGAAGGAGTGAAGCAGATGGACGACCAGGTTCAATCCCGCATCGCCGGCATCGTCGGCAGCAGTGACGTCATGCTGTTCATGAAGGGCACCCCGATCTTCCCGCAGTGCGGCTTTTCATCGACCGCGATCCAGATCCTCGAGCGTCTCGGCGTGCACTTCGACACCGTCGACGTGCTTCGCGATCCCGAGGTCCGGGCCGGCGTGAAGATCTATTCCGACTGGCCGACGGTGCCGCAACTGTACGTCAAGGGCGAGTTCGTCGGCGGCTCCGACATCATGATGGAAATGTACGAGAGCGGCGAATTGGCGGAGCTGCTCGTCGACAAGGGCATCGCACGCGCCGCTTGAGCGCGCCGATGACCCGATTCCCGATCGCTGCCGCGTGGCGGGAGACCGTCCGGCTGACCCGGCGCGATCTCGGCACCTACCTGACCCTGGCAGGCGCATTCGTGATGCTGCCGATGATGGTCGTCGAGGTCTTCGGGCCGCAGATGCCGACCAAGCTCGCCGACATTCCGCCGTCGCTGCTGCTGGTGCAGGGGGTGCTGGCGCTGATCGGTGCCTTGGCACAGCTCAGCGTCGCGCGGCTCGTTATCGTCGGTGGCGGGGCGCGGCCGGCGCTGGTCCATGCGGCGATGGTGCTGCCCAGGCTGGCGATAGCGGCGATCCTGACGTCGCTGGTGCTGGTGCCGGCGGTGCTGCTCGTCCAGGCCGGGATGCGCAGCCAGCAGGTGCTGGTGCTGTTCGGCTTGGCGCTGCTGATCCCCGGCATCTACGGCATCGCGCGACTGGCGCTGGCCCTGCCGGTGCTGGCATCGCGGACCGTCGGACCGGTGGCGGCGCTGCAGCTCAGCTGGGTGGCGACCGCCGGCAATGCCGGGCGGGTGCTGGGTTTCCTCGGGCTGATGATCGCGGCAATGTTGGGCCTGACGATCCTCGCGGGCGGAGTGGCATCGGCGCTCGGCTCTGTGCTGACCCTGATGGGCGGCAAGGCACTGGCGAGCTTTGTCGTCGCGCTGGTTTCGGCCGCCGTGGCGACGGTCTATTCGGTGTTCAATTCGGTCGGGCTGGCGGTCATCTATCGGCGCCTGATCGGCTGATCCGGCGCCTCAGTCCCAGCGCGCCAGGGGTGGCAGGCTCATCAGGATCGCCTCGGTGTTGCCGCCGGTCTTCAGTCCGAACGTCGTGCCGCGGTCATAGACCAGGTTGAATTCCGCATAGAGCCCACGGTAGCGCAGCTGCGCATCGCGCTCGTCCTGGGTGAAGGGCTGGTGCATGCGGCGGCGTACGAGCTCGGGGAAGGTGCGCAGCAGAGTCCGGCCGACATCCTGGGTGAATGCGAAGTCGGCCTCCCAGTCGCCGTCCAGGCGGTCGTAGAAGATGCCGCCGACGCCGCGGTGGCGATTGCGGTGCGGCACCCAGAAATAATCGTCGCACCATTTCGAGAATCGCGGCCAGTAATCCGCGCCGTGCACGTCGCAGGTCGTCTCGAACGCCGCCTTGAAGTCCGCCGTGTCGCCGTCGACGGGCAGCGCCGGGTTGAGATCCGCACCGCCGCCGAACCAGCGCTTCGTCGTCACCAGGAAGCGCGTGTTCATGTGCACCGCAGGGACGTGCGGGTTGGCCATGTGCGCCACCAGGCTGATGCCCGTCGCAAAAAAGCGCGGGTCGACGTCGGCGCCGGGAATGGTCTTGGCGAACTCGGGCGAGAACTCGCCGTGCACCGTCGAGGTGTTGACCCCGACCTTTTCGAAGACCCGGCCCTTCATCACCGACATCAGCCCGCCGCCACCCGGCGCACCGCTCGGATCGGGGCGTTCCCAGGTCGATTGCGCGAACCGTCCGGCCGGGGCAGGGCCGTCGCCCTCGTCCTCCAGCGCCTCGAATGCGGCGCACAGCTGGTCGCGCAGCGAGCGGAACCAGGCTTCGGCACGCTGCTGCTGATCGTCGAGTTCCATGGTCGATCCCCTCGGTTTAGGCGTCTCTAGCGCCAAGCAAGTGAGTGCGGGAAGACCATTGCGCCAAAATGCCCGTTGCACTTTCAGGTGTTGCGCGGCTATCAGCCCTGCAACATTCATCCAGGGCATGAGCCAGATGGCATTACAGCCGACCGAAGACCTCTCAGACACCGGCGAACGTCGCCGTGACTTCATCTACATCGCGACGGGGGCTTTTGCCGCCGCCGGCGCTGCGACTTTGGTATGGCCGCTGGTCAACCAGATGAACCCGTCGGCCGACGTGCTGGCGCTCGCTTCGATCGACGTCGACCTGTCGTCGATCCAGCCCGGCCAGGCGATCAAGGTCAGCTGGCGCGGCAAGCCGGTGTTCCTGCGCAACCTGACGCCGGCCGAGCAGGCCGCGGCGAACAAGGTCCCGCTGTCGGAGCTGCGCGACCCGCAGACGCTGGCGCAGCGGACCAAGGACGGGCACACCAACTGGTTGATTACGCTGGGTGTATGCACCCACCTCGGCTGCGTCCCGCTGGGCGCCGGCGAGGGTGAGAACCGCGGCGACTTCGGCGGCTACTTCTGCCCGTGCCACGGTTCGAGCTATGATACCGCCGCACGTATTCGCAAGGGCCCGGCTCCGAAGAACCTAGAGGTTCCGGAGTATGGCTTCAAGACGCCCACTCAAGTGACCATCGGCTAGGGATCAGAACCATGTCGACATTCCCCTGGGCCAAGCATTACGAGCCGACCTCCACGCTCGGCAAATACATGGACAGCCGGCTGCCCTTGCCGCGGCTGGTCTATGATTCGGTCGGCGCCGGTTACCCGGTCCCGAAGAACCTCAACTATTTCTACAATTTCGGCGTTCTCGCCGGCGTTGCGCTGGTGCTGCAGATCGTCACCGGCATCGTGCTGGCGATGCATTATGCCGCCAATACCCAGATCGCCTTCGACTCGGTCGAGCACATCATGCGCGACGTCAACGGCGGCTGGATGATGCGCTACGCCCATGCGACCGGCGCCAGCTTCTTCTTCGTCGCGGTCTACATCCACATCTTCCGCGGCCTCTACTACGGCTCGTACAAGCCGCCGCGCGAAGTGCTGTGGCTGCTCGGGCTGGTCATCTTCCTGCTGATGATGGCGACGGCGTTCATGGGCTACGTGCTGGTCTGGGGCCAGATGAGCTTCTGGGGCGCGACCGTCATCACCAACCTGTTCTCGGCTATCCCGGTGGTCGGCGACCTGATCCACACTTGGCTGCTGGGTGGCTTCTCGCCCGACAATGCGACGCTGAACCGCTTCTTCTCGCTGCATTACCTGCTGCCGTTCGTGACCTTCGGCGTCGTCATCCTGCACGTCTGGGCGCTGCACATCCCGGGTTCGAACAACCCGACGGGGATCAGCGTCAAGGGTCCGCAGGACACCGTGCCGTTCCACCCATACTACACCTCGAAGGACTTCTTCGGCCTCGGCGTCTACCTGACGCTGTTCGCCGCGGTGGTGTTCTTCGCGCCGAACGCTCTGGGCGAGGCCGACAACTACATCCCGGCCAACCCGCTCTCGACGCCGGCGCACATCGTTCCCGAATGGTATTTCTGGCCATTCTACGCAATCCTGCGCGCCTTCACCGTCGACTTCCTGTGGGTCCCGGCGAAGCTGTGGGGCGTGCTGGCGATGTTCTCCGCCATCCTGCTGCTGTTCTTCCTGCCCTGGCTCGACACGTCGCCGGTCAAGTCGAACAACTATCGTCCGATGGCCAAGATCGCCTTCTGGGTGTTCGTCGCCGACGCCATCCTGCTCGGCATCTGCGGCGGCAAGCCGGCGGAGGAGCCCTGGTTGCGCCTCAGCCAGCTCGCCAGCGCCTATTACTTCGCGCACTTCCTGATCATCCTGCCGATCATCAGCCGGATCGAGAAGCCACTGCCGCTGCCCAACTCCATCTCGGAGGCGGTGCTCAAGCGTCAGACCAACCTCGGTGCGCCGGTCAACCAGCAGCTGCCGGGCGCCGGCATCTCGGAACTGCCGGGTACCGGCAATCCGCAGCCAGCCGAATAAGGGGCAATCCAGCATGGTTCGCTTGATCGCCGCACTCGTCGGCATCGTCTTCTGCGCCGCTTTGTTGTGGGGCGCCGTCCTGCCCCGCGACGCCACCGCACCGGATCAGGTGAAGGCGCTTCACCTCCACCCGCGCGAGGTCGACTTCACCTTCAACAATCCGGTCGTCGGCACCTTCGATCGCCAGCAGCTGCAGCGCGGCATGCAGGTCTACAAGGAAGTCTGCTCGGCCTGCCACAGCCTCAACCGCGTCGCCTTCCGCAACCTGACCGACCTCGGCTTCAACGCCGCCGAAGTTAAGGCGCTGGCTAAGGGCTATGACGTTCCGTCGATCGACGACAAGACCGGTGAGGTGAACACTCGCAAGGCGCTGCCGTCGGATCACTTCCCGCCGCCGTTCCCGAACGACACGGCCGCACGAGCCGCCAACAACAATGCGCTGCCGCCTGACCTGTCGCTGATCACCAAGGCACGCGAGGACGGTTCGCAGTACGTCCACTCGCTGCTCGCGGGCTACAAGGATGCGCCCAAGGGTTGGACGGTTCCGGACGGTCTTTACTACAACCCGTACTTCCGCTCGCTGAACATCGCCATGCCGCCGCCGCTGACGGAGGGTCAGGTGACCTACGCCGATGGCACCAAGGCCAGTGTCGAGCAGATGGCGGAGGACGTCTCGGCGTTCCTGACCTGGACTGCGGAGCCCAAGCTCGAGGCGCGTCGTCGTACGGGAACGGGTGCTGTCCTGTTCCTGATCATCCTGACCGTTCTTGCCTACGCCAGCTATCAGCGGGTGTGGCGCGACGTGAAGGGCAAGAAGACCGCCACGCCAGCGGTGTAGGCTATTGTGTCGGCAGCGGACGGGTTTAAGACTCCTCCCGGGGGCTATCTGGAGGGAGAAACCATGACCCGCTTCGCTGCCTATGCTACCGCCGTCGCCATCGCGCTCGGTAGCTTGTCGACGCCTTCGCTGGCGGCACCCTGCAAGGATGCCAAGGGCAAGTTCACCAAGTGCCCGCCGGTAGCGACCGCCGCGGCGACCCGGTGCCGCAAGGACGGCAAGTTCGCCAAGTGCGGAACGCCTGGCGCGGTGCCCGTCAAGAAGTGACAGACGAGCGCGGCGACCTCGGGGACAATGCCGACCTCGCCGCGCTTATCCGCACCATCCCGGACTATCCCAAGCCGGGCATCCAGTTTCGCGACATCACCACCCTGCTGCTCGACGCGCAGGGTTTCGGCCGATGCATCGACCGGATGGCCGCCCAGGTCGCCGACCTCAAGCCCGACCTGATCGCCGGCATCGAAGCGCGGGGTTTCATCTTCGGCGCGGCGCTGGCGCACAAGCTCGGCTGCGGCTTGCTGCTGGTCCGCAAGAAGAACAAGCTGCCCGGTGCCGTGCTCGGCATCAACTACGCCCTGGAATATGGGCAGGATCGGATCGAAATGCACGCCGACGCCTGTACGCCGGGCGCCCGCGTGCTGGTCGTCGACGACCTGATCGCCACCGGTGGCACGGCGCTGGCGACAGTGCAGTTGTTGGCGCAGGCCGGGGCGGAAGTGCTCGGCGCGGCGTTCGTTATCGACCTGCCCGATCTTGGCGGAGCGGATCGGCTGCGCGCCAGGGGCCTGCGGGTCGATGCGCTGCTGGGCTTTGCCGGAGACTAGGCGCGGTTGCAGCGATTGGGCCGGTGGTCTGACCTGTCGGCTCCTACCTAAGCTCGGTTCCAAGAACCTGCTGTTTGATCGGGAGTAAGCTGCTCGGCATGGCCGGGGGCTTCCCTCCCGGTATGCGTTCCCTCTCCCTGGCGCTTAGGCGCCAGTCGCTCCCACTGGCCGGGGGAGGGAGGGGATGTCGACCGGGACGCCGGGTTCGGTGGTGCGGAAACGTGCCGCCGGTATGTCCTGGCTGGCCAGCGTCGCTGCCAGCACGTCGCGGGGCTCGTTGACCCCCTCGTTGGTCAGCTCGAATGTTCCCCAATGCACGCCGAATGCGTACGCCGCCTTCAGCCGCCGGAACGCCGCCACCGCCTCCACCGGGCTGATATGGTTGCCGCTCTCGGCTCGCCCCGGCTTGAACGCGCCGATCGGCAGCACCGCCAGCCGGATCGGTCCACGCGTCGCGGCTGCATCGGCCCATTGCATCCGGGCCGGGCCGGTATCGCCGGCATAGAAGATGTTGCCGCCGGGCAGGGTGACGGTGAAACCGCACCACAGGGTACGATTGCGGTCGAGCAGCCAGCGCCCGCTCCAGTGATGGGCGCGCTCGACAATCACCTCGATGCCGGGCCGCAGTGCGACGCGTCCGCCCCAGTCGCGCGCCGCCGCGACGATGCCGTGGCGGCGGAGCAATTCGTCATTGCCCAGCCCGGTGACGACCACCGGCCGGTCGCGCTGCCACAGCGTCGCCAGCGTCGCCATGTCGAGATGGTCGTAGTGGTTGTGGCTGATCAGCACGACATCGATCCGGGGCAGATCCTCCAGCCGGACACCGGGCGCGCGGACCCGGCGGGGCCCGTCGAACTGGACCGGTGAATCGCGCTTCACCCAGACCGGATCGAGCAGGATGTTCAGCCCCTGCGTCTGGATCAACGCAGTGGCATGGCCGATCCAGGTGATCCGCATCGCCTTGCCGTCGACGCGCCGCGCCGGCACGGTGAGATTTACCGGGATCGATCGCGGCCAGGATCGGCGGTTTTTGCCGGTGACGTCGTCGAGCAACTGCTCCGGCCCGGGCTTGCGCGCGCCGCCCGTACCGTACTCGCCTTCGGGGTTCTCGAAATGACGGCCGTTGAAATGGTCGCTGACCGGACCCTGGTAATAGACCCGGCTCAGCATCAGGATCGCGGTGGTCCCGGTGATCGCCAGCACCAGTGCGAGCAACCGGCGCGGCGCCCGGCCGGCGGTCATCCCCTCGACCTGCTGGCCAGGAGCGGCCTCACCGGCTCAGACGTTGAAGCGGAAATTGAGCACATCGCCGTCGGCCACGACATACTCCTTCCCCTCGGAGCGGAACTTGCCCGCGTCGCGGGCCCCGGCCTCGCCTTTGAAGGCGATATAGTCTTCATAGGCAATCGTCTCGGCGCGGATGAAGCCCTTTTCGAAGTCGCTGTGGATCGCGCCGGCGGCCTGTGGCGCGCGCGAGCCGGCCGGGATCGTCCAGGCGCGGGTCTCCTTCGGACCGACGGTGAAGAAGGTCAGCAGGCCGAGCAGGTCGTAGCCGGCACGCACGACGCGGGCGAGGCCGGTCTCTGTCAGGCCCAGTTCGGCGAGGAAGTCGGGGCGGTCGGCGGGATCCATCTGGGCGATCTCGGACTCGATCGCGGCGGAGATCACCACCGATCGCGCGCCCTCGGCCTTGGCCTTGGCGGCGACCAACTCGGACAGCGCGTTGCCATTGGCGGCGGAGGCTTCCTCGACGTTGCAAACGTACAGCACCGGCTTGGCGGTGAGCAGTTGCGCCTGGGCGAACAGCTTGGCCTCTTCCTCGTCGGCGGGGACGGTGAGTCGGGCGGGCTTGCCGTCGCGCAGCAGGTCGAGCGCGCGGCCCAGCACGGCGGCGGCGGCCTTGGCGTCCTTGTCACCCTGCATGCCCTTCTTGGCGAGAGCGGGGACGCGCTTCTCCAGCGATTCCAGGTCGCTCAGCATCAGCTCGGTGTCGACGGTGTCGGCGTCGGAAATCGGGTCGATCTTGCCCTCGACATGGGTGACGTCGTCGTCGACGAAGCAGCGCAGGACGTGGACGATGGCGTCGGTCTCGCGGATGTTGCCGAGGAACTGGTTGCCCAGGCCTTCACCCTTCGACGCGCCGCGGACCAGACCGGCGATGTCGGTGAAGCCGAGCTGCGTCTCGATGATCTTGGCCGAGCCGGCGATCTTGGCGAGCGGTGCGAGGCGCGGATCGGGCACCGGCACGTTGCCGACGTTGGGCTCGATCGTGCAGAACGGATAGTTCGCCGCTGCCGCCGACGCGGTCTCGGTCAGCGCGTTGAACAGCGTCGACTTGCCGACGTTCGGCAGCCCGACGATCCCGCAGCGAAAGCCCATCTCAGTCCCTTTCGGAGGTGCGCCGGGCGACCTCGTTCATGAAGCGCGCGTCGTCGCCGGATACCAGCCACGGCGCCTCCGCCGCGACCGCGCCGAGCATGTCGGCCAGCCAGTCCTGCTCCACCTTGGCGAAGTTGGACAGGACATGCCCGAGAACCCGGTCCTTGTGTCCCGGATGCCCGATACCCAGCCTGACGCGGCGATAATCGTTGCCGGCGTGCGCGTCGATGGAGCGGATGCCGTTATGGCCCGCCGCCCCGCCGCCGGTCTTGACCCTGACCTTGCCGGGGGCGAGGTCGAGCTCGTCGTAGAATACCGTCAGCGCCTCGGTGCCGAGCTTGTAGAAGCGCAGCGCCTCGCCGACCGAACGCCCGCTGTCGTTCATGAAGGTCGCGGGCTTGAGCAGCAGCAGTTTCTCGGTGCCGATGCGCCCTTCGGCGGTCAGCCCCTGGAAGCGCACGCGCCACGGGTCGAAGCGGTACATGTCGTGGACCAGGTCCACCGCCATGAAGCCGACGTTGTGGCGGTGCAGCGCATAGGTCGCGCCAGGATTGCCGAGGCCGGCGAAGATCTGCATCACCGGCCTCGGCTAACGTCCTGCCTCAGGCCTTGGCCTCGGCTGACTCGGCGGCAGCGGCGGTCGCTGCTTCCTCGTCGGCGGCGGCATCGGCGCTCTGCAGGGCCGACGGCGCAACCACTGTCGCGACGGTGAAGTCGCGGTCGGTGATGACCGGGGTCACACCGGCGGGGAGGGTGATCGCCGAGATGTGGATCGAGTCGCCGATATCCAGGCCGGCCAGCGAGAAGTTGAGCTGATCGGGGATGGCATCGGACGGGCAGTTGAGCTCGACTTCGTGACGGACGATGTTGAGCGTGCCGCCGCGCTTCATGCCGGGCGACTTGTCTTCGTCCGAGAAGTGAACGGGGACTTCGACTGCGATCGTCGCACCGGCGGACAGGCGCAGGAAGTCGACGTGGAGCGGACGGTCCGAAACCGGGTGGAACTGGACATCGCGCGGCAGCGTGCGGTGCACGGCGCCGTCGAGTTCGAGCTCGACCACCGAATTCATGAAATGCCCGCCGTGGAGCAGCTTGGTCAGCTCCTTCAGGGGGACGTGGATGATGACGGGGGTCTGCTTGTCGCCGTAGATGACGGCTGGTACACGACCGGTTAGACGCACGGCACGGGAGGCTCCCTTGCCTGCCCGATCGCGCATCACGGCCGCGAGTTTCATCGCTTCGCTCATGTGCTGCTCCTAGAGTTGACCCCGCGCGCCTCCAGGGATGCGGGCGCGGGGAGGCGGCCCTATAGGGGAGAGCCCGCCTCGATGCAAGGTTCCCGCTAGATCGGCTGATCCACCCCCAAGTTTTTCTGCGCAATCCCTACCGCGCGAATGGGGTATGAAGAGGTCCGAGCGGATCACCCAGGTGTCTCCACCGTTCGCTCCCTGGGCGGGACCGGATCGCCGGTCCCGCCCGTTTTATAAGTCGCGGCCCAACTCCAGCTCTAAGGCAGCCGCTCGACCTTGATGCCCTTCGCCGCCAGCATCGCCTGCACGGAGTCGCGCCCGGTCAGGTGCGCCGCGCCGACCGCGATGAACACCTTGCCCGGCAGCTTCAGCCGCGCCTCGACCCAGTTCGCCCAGCGCGCATTACGCTCGGTGACCAGCACGCTCGCCAGCCTGGGGGTGGCGCGCATCGACTTGGCGAAGTCTGCGGCCAGCGCGTTGGTATCGCCCTTCAGCCACGCCGCGATCAAATTGGCGGTGTCGGTCTTCGCCGTCCGCATATCGTCGAGCGTCGAGTCGAGCATGGCGCGCTGATCGGTCTCGGGCAGATTGTCGAAATAGCCGAGCTGCTGTTCCGGCGTCTCCAGCCCGGTGATCGGCTTCTTCATCGTCCGCGCCCTCGCCGTCAGGATCGGCTCCACGCCCAGCGCCGGATCGAGGCCGATCCGCGACACCGCCGCATCGCCCAGCGCCACCGCCGCATACCAGGTCTCCATCGCGTCCAGCGCCTCGATCGGCAGCCCGACCTCGCGCACCTGCGGCAACAACAGTCCGCGTCGCGATGGCGCGACCCGCGTGATCAACTTGGGCTCGCGCGGCGAATAGCCCATCCGGGTGATCAGCTGGCCGATCACGGAGCGGTCGTCGGGCACCACCGTCTCCAGCACCAGCGCGTCCGCGGCGTCGAAGCGCTGCTGGATGCGCGGCGTCAGCCAGGTCGTGCCCTCGGGCAGTTCGTGGACCGTCCCGAACAGGATGATCTCGGTCGTCGCATTGGCGACGCGCCACATCGCCGGCTCGGCAGCGGCAGGCACGGCAAGGAACAGGGCGAGGGCGGTGAACAGGAAGCGCATCGCGCGGGCTATACCGCCAAGCGACGCAAAGCGGAACCGCAGGAACCGGTCACCTTTGCGGCGATAAAGTTAAGACATTATAATCGTTCGATATACACAGAAACTTAACGCCGTGGAGGTTAGAACCCGGTCGGGGGAACGCCACAGCTTACCGACGTCGAAGGGAGCCCATGCGATGAACTCGATCCTGCTCGCCGGACTTGCCCTCGCGACCGCTACCGATGTCAATCTGGCGCCCGCAGCCCCCGCGCCGGCGGCGACCAGCGTCGTCGAGGCCGCTGCGACACCCGCCATCATCGCCACTGCACCGCTGCCTTTGCCGGCGACCGCCGAGAATCCGTTCACCGCCGTCGACGATCCGCGCGAGCGTTCGCTGGAGAATCTCAGCATCTTCCCGACGATCGCCCGCCCGGTGGTGGCCACCGCCAAGGTCGATCGGACCCGGCGCGACACCGCCTTGCCCGAGCGCGCCGGGGTGCTCGACGATTTCGGCGGCGCCCCGACGAGCGGCGATTTCATCCGTAACGTCGCGGCGATCATCGGCGCACTGGTCACTTTATGGGCGTTGATCTGGTCGGCCCTCGCGCATCGCCGCAGCCGTCAGGCCCCGGCGCCGGTGCAGGTCCGCCAGATTTCGCTGCGCGACTGCGACACCTTCGCCGTCCCGTACCAGCCCTCGATGGCGCCGGCGTCGGACGTCGACCCGCTGCCCGGCGGCCGCCCCCAGGCGCCCCGCACGCCGCGCGCGGCCCGGCATGCCGGCACCCCGCGCAGCGCCATGGCCACCGCCCAGGTCGCCTGGACGACCTATAAGTTCTTCATCCTCAACGCCGGTGGCATCATCGAGACGGCGCGCGAAAGCGCCCATGCCGGCGACGATGCGGCGCTGAACTACGCCCGCTCGTTCGGCGAGGGGGTCTCGGTCGAGGTCTGGCTCGACCGGCGCAAGATCGCCACCGTCGGCTAGGCCGCGGCCGCCCGGGCGGTATCACTACCGCGCCGGCGGCCGGCTCACCCGAGGTGCTGGTTGCGGAAACGGCGCCGCCCGCGTAAGGGCAACGCGATTCCCCTCCCAGCATCAGGACCGATACACCGCATGGGCTTCAAGCTCCCCGATCATAAGGACCGTGCTGGCGACGCCACCAAGGCCCGCCTTGCCGCACTCGAGAAGTTCAAGGCCAAGACCGCCGTGATCGATCCGGCTGTCGTCGCTGAACGCGCCGCCAGCCGCGCCGCCGCCGAAGAACGCCGCATCGCCAAGTCTGCCGAGAAAAAGGCGGAACAGGAAGCCGCCAAGCTCGCCCAGGCCGCTGCGAAGGAAGCGGCGCGCCTGAAGGCCGAGGAAGACGCCAAGATCACCGAGGAAATGCGCGAGGCCGACCGCAAGGCCCAGCGCGACGCGCGCTATGCCGCCCGCAAGGCCGCCAAGGGCAAGAAGCGCTGATTTAACGCGCCGATCGTCCCCTCCACCACGCCGGAAGCGGCGCGGTCCCCTCCCCCTGAGGAGGGGGGAGGATCCAAGAGGCAGGATTCTTCCCTTTTCAGGGGGAGGTGGCGGCGCAGCCGACGGAGGGGGTCCCTTCCTCCCTTGCACCGACCCCCCACCCGCCGCTACACCCCGACTACGCTGCACCTGCGAAGGCCGAACCCCTGTATCCCCGTCCGCTCTCCTTCCAGAACCTCATCCTGACGCTTCAGGATTACTGGGGAGCGCGTGGGTGCGCGATCCTGCAGCCCTATGACCTCGAGGTCGGCGCCGGCACCTTCCACCCCGCCACCGTGCTCCGCGCCCTCGGGCCGGAGCCGTGGAACGCCGCCTATGTCCAGCCGAGCCGCCGCCCGAGCGACGGCCGCTACGGCGACAACCCCAACCGCCTCGGCAAATATTACCAGTTCCAGGTCATCCTGAAGCCGTCGCCCGCCGACATCGTCGACCTGTACTTCGGCTCGCTGGAGGCGATCGGCATCGACCCCAAGCTCCACGACCTGCGCCTTGTCGAGGACGATTGGGAGAGCCCGACGCTCGGCGCCTGGGGCCTCGGCTGGGAGGTCTGGTGCGACGGCATGGAAGTCAGCCAGTTCACCTATTTCCAGCAGGTCGGCGGCTATGACTGCGCGCCCGTCGCTGGCGAGCTCACCTACGGGCTGGAGCGCCTCGCGACCTACATCCAGGGCAAGGACAGCGTCTACGACCTCGCCTACAACGACGCCGGCGTGACCTATGGCGATGTATTCAGCGAGAACGAGCGCGAGTTCAGCGCCTACAGCTTCGAGGCCGCCAACACCGACCTGCTGTTCGAGCAGTTCAAGCAGGTTTCCGCCGAGTGCCACGCCCTCGTCGAGCGCGGCCTGCCGCTGCCCGCCTACGACCAGGCGATCAAGGCGAGCCACATCTTCAACCTGCTCAACGCCCGCGGCGTGATCTCCGTCGCCGAGCGCGCCGCCTACATCGGGCGGGTCCGCGACCTGACCAAGGCGGTCTGCGGCAGGTACATGGCGAAGCACGGGTGGGCGGCGTGATGGCGCTCAGAACCCCCACCCCAACCCTCCCCACTCTCCGCTTCGCGGGGGGGGAGGGGGCCCGCCTGCTCCACACACTCCCTTCTTTCCTGCTCCGCGCTGCGTCCGGCGTGCTGTGCGGTACAGCTTCCTTCCTGCTCCCTCCCCCCCCGCGTAGCGGAGAGTGGGGAGGGCCGGGGTGGGGGCTCTTGAGGTCCAACGCCGGGACCACCCATGCCTGATTTCATCCTCGAACTCCTCACCGAGGAAATCCCCGCGCGGATGCAGTCCGCCGCCGCCGACCAGTTGCGCGCCCGCTTCACCGCTGGCATCGCCGCCCAGCTCCCCGTCGGCACGATCGAGACCCACGTCACCCCGCGCCGCCTGATCCTCATCGCCCGCGATATCGCTGCCCAGGGCACCGCCACCGAGGAGGAACGCCGCGGTCCACGCGCCGACGCGCCGCCGCAAGCCATCGAGGGCTTCCTCCGCTCGACCGGCCTGGCCCGCGATCAGCTCGAGGAGCGCGATACCCCCAAGGGCCGTTTCCTCTACGCCATGATCCGCGCCGCGGGTCGCAGCGCCGCCGACGTCATCGCCGAGCTCGTGCCCCAGATCGTCCGCGATTTCGACTGGCCCAAGTCGATGCGCTGGGGTGCCGCCTCGATCGGCAGCGACGCGCCGCGCTGGGTCCGCCCGCTGTCGTCGGTCGTCGCCTTGCTCGACACCGAGGTCGTCGACTTCGAAGCCGCCGGCATCCCCAGCGGGCGCGTCACCCGCGGCCACCGCTTCAGGTCGAGCGGCCCGATCGAGATCGCCTCCGCCGCGACCTATGCCGCGCAGTTGCGCGACGCCCATGTCCTCATCGACGCTGCCGAGCGCCGGACCATCGTCCTCGACGGCGCCCGCGCTGCCGCCGCCGCGCAGGGCCTGGCCCTGGTCGAGGACAACGGCCTCGTCGCCGAGAACGCCGGGCTGACCGAATGGCCGGTGCCGCTGCTCGGGCATTTCGACCCCGCCTTCCTCGACGTGCCGCGCGAGGTGATCCAGCTCACCATGCGGACCAACCAGAAGTATTTCGCCTGCACCGACGCGTCGGGCGCGCTGGCCCCCGCCTTCGTCTGCGTCGCAAACCTGGCTGCCCCCGATGGTGGCGAGGCGATCGTCGCCGGCAACCGCAAGGTCCTCGTCGCGCGCCTGTCCGACGCCAAGTTCTTCTGGGACCAGGACCGCGCCGTGACGCTCGAGTCCCGCCTTCCCAAGCTGACCAGCATCGTCTTCCACGAGAAGCTCGGCACCGTCGCCGACAAGGTCGACCGCGTCGCCAAGCTCGCCCGTTGGCTAGTCGAAAGCGGCGCCGTGCAACCTCGACCCCTCCCCTCCGGGGAGGGGCGAGAGACGGAGCGCAGCGACGGCCCGGGGGTGGGCTCTCCCTCCGCGACCGAAGCGTACCCCACCCCCGGGCCGGCTTCGCCGTCTCTCGCCCCTCCCCAAGGGGAGGGGGCAGCACGCCTCGCCGACCTCGCCGACCTCGCCGAACAGGCCGCCCGCCTGTGCAAGGCCGACCTCGTCTCCGCCACAGTCGGCGAATTCCCCGAAGTCCAGGGCATCGCCGGCCGCTACCTCGCCCTCGCCGAGGGCCTCGACCCCCAAGTCGCCGACGCCATCCGCGACCACTACAAACCAGTCGGGCAGGGCGACGACGTCCCCACCGCCCCGGTCAGCGTGGCCGTGGCATTGGCGGACAAGCTGGATACGATCTCGTTGTTCTTCTTTGAGTCGATGGGGCCGACCGGCTCTCGCGATCCATTTGCTATCCGACGGGCGGCGCTTGGCTTGATAGAGATCATTACTAAGTCATCTGTAAGAATTGAGCTTTTTCAAGCTGTCGCTAACAACTTGGCCGAATTTGCAAGCCGGAATGAGATCGAGACTAACCGCAAAGCACTGCAGAGCTATCTCGCAGCTCGTTTCCAGATGGGCTTTAAAACGACTAACTCTGATATCGGTAAGATGATTGAACATTCAAATCTGAATTCACTTTCAGAGAAGAAAATGCAGGACTTTTACGATACCCGCGTTTCGCCAGCTATCTTTTCTATATTTGCTTTCTTCAATGATCGTCTGAAAGTACAGCAGCGAGAGGCGGGTGTTAGGTCTGACCTGATCGACGCTGTATCAGCGCTAGGCGTTGATGATGACTTCGTTCATCTCCTCGCCCGCGTCCGCGCCCTGCAGGCGTTCATCGACACTCCAGACGGCGAGAACCTCCTCGCCGGCTACCGCCGCGCCGCCAACATCCTGCGCATCGAGGAGGCCAAGGACGGCCCGCACGACGGCGCGGTCGACGCCGCCCTGTTGACCGACCCCGGCGAGCAGGCTCTTGCCGCCGCGCTCGCCACCGCGCTGCCCGCCGCCGCCACCGCTGTCGCCGCCGAAGATTTCACTGCGGCCATGACCGCCCTCGCGAAACTTCGCACCGCCGTCGACGGTTTCTTCGCAAACACCGTGGTAAATACCGACGACGCGCCGGTCAGAGAAAACCGGCTCAACCTTCTCAACGAGTTACGCAAAGCCGTTCACACCGTCGCCGACTTTTCGCAGATCCAGAAACAGGGTCTGACATAGGTCAGGTTCGTCCACTTAACCCCGCTAACCAGAGGGTCGCCGATGCCGCCTGAACCCGCCGCCAACAGTCACGTCTACCGCTTCGGCGGCGGCATCGCCGACGGCGACGCGTCGCTCAAGGAAGCCCTCGGCGGCAAGGGCGCGAACCTCGCCGAGATGTCGAGCATCGGCCTGCCGGTGCCGCCCGGCTTCACCATCGGCACCGCAGTCTGCGCCGTCTACTACGACGCCGGCATGTCCTTTCCCGACACGCTCAAGGCCGAAGTCGCTGCTGCGGTCCAGCACATCGAGGCGAACGTCGGCGGCATGGGCTTCGGCTCCGACGCCAACCCGCTGCTCGTCTCGGTCCGCTCCGGCGCCCGCGTCTCGATGCCCGGCATGATGGACACCGTCCTAAACCTCGGGCTCAACGACACCACCGTCGAAGGCCTCGCCGCGACCAGCGGCGACGCACGCTTCGCCTGGGACTCGTACCGCCGCTTCATCCAGATGTACGCCGACGTCGTCCTCGGCCTCGACCACTACGCCTTCGAGGAGGCGATGGAGATCCTCAAGGAAGACCGCGGCGTCACCCTCGACACAGACCTCACCGCCGACGACCTGCGCAAGCTGGTGGCACGCTACAAGGTCATCGTCGCCACGACCTGGGGCGACGAGTTCCCACAGGACGTCAACGACCAGCTATGGGGCGCGATCGGCGCAGTCTTCGCCTCTTGGCGCTCGGAGCGGGCGCGCGTCTATCGCCGCCTCAACGACATCCCGGAGAGCTGGGGCACCGCGGTCACCGTCCAGGCGATGGTCTTCGGCAACATGGGCGAGACCTCGGCGACCGGCGTTGCGTTCACCCGCGACCCCTCGACCGGCACCCGCGCGCACTACGGCGAGTTCCTGATCAACGCGCAGGGCGAAGACGTCGTCGCCGGCATCCGCACGCCGCAGTACCTGACCCTCGCCGCCCGCGAGGCCGCCGGCGCCCGCGCCGCCTCGATGGAGGAGGCGATGCCGACCGTGTTCGTCGAACTGGCCAGCGTGTTCGACCTGCTGGAGCGCCACTACCGCGACATGCAGGACATCGAGTTCACCGTGCAGCAGGGCAAGCTGTGGATGCTGCAGACGCGCAGCGGCAAGCGCACCGCCAAGGCCGCGCTCAAGATCGCCGTCGACATGGCCGACGAGGGGTTGATCACGTCGGAGGAGGCGATCCTGCGCGTCGATCCGGCGGCGCTCGACCAGCTGCTGCACCCGACGCTCGATCCCAAGGCCGAGCGCGACGTGCTGACCAAGGGCTTGCCAGCCTCTCCCGGCGCCGCCTCGGGCATCGCGGTGTTCGACAGCGACCTTGCCGAGATGCGCGCCGCCGCCGGCATCGCCGTCATCTTGGTGCGCACCGAGACCAGCCCCGAGGACATTCACGGCATGCACGCCGCCCGCGGCATCCTGACCGCACGTGGCGGCATGACCAGCCACGCCGCGGTTGTCGCTCGCGGCATGGGGCGGCCCTGCGTCTCCGGCGCCGGCTCGCTGTCGATCGACCTCAAGGCTCGCACCGCCCGCATCGGCGCGCGCACGGTCAACGAGGGCGACATTCTGACCATCGACGGCTCTACCGGTGAAGTCATGTTCGGCGCCGTCGCTACCGTCGAGCCGGAGATGGCCGGAGACTTCGGACGCCTGATGGAATGGGCCGACGTTCACCGCCGCATGCAGGTCCGCACCAACGCCGAGACGGTGCTCGACTGCCGCACCGCCCGCGGCTTCGGCGCCGAGGGCATCGGCTTGTGCCGGACCGAGCACATGTTCTTCGATGCCGCCCGCATCACCGCCGTCCGCCGCATGATCCTGGCCGAGGACAAGGCCGGTCGCGAGTCGGCGCTGGAGACACTGCTGCCCGAGCAGCGCGCAGACTTCGCCCAGATCTTCGAGATCATGGCCGGTCTGCCCGTCACCATCCGCCTGCTTGACCCGCCGCTGCACGAGTTCCTGCCGGCGCACGAGTCGGAGTTTGCCGACGTCGCCGCCGCCGTCGGGATCAGCGTCGAGGTACTGCGCCGTCGGGTCGGGGAGCTCCACGAGTTCAACCCGATGCTCGGACACCGCGGCTGCCGGCTGGGCATTACCTATCCCGAGATCTACGCGATGCAGGCGCGCGCCATCTTCGAGGCTGCGGTCGATGTCGCCAAGCGTACCGGCGCGACCGTGGTGCCCGAGGTCATGGTCCCGCTCGTCGCCACGGCGCGCGAGCTGGAGATCACCAAGGCGGTCATCGACGCGACAGCGGACGCGGTGTTCACCGAGACCGGCCGCACGCTCGACTATCTCGTCGGCACGATGATCGAGCTGCCCCGCGCCGCCTTGCGCGCCGGCGAGATCGCTGCCGAGGCCGAGTTCTTCAGCTTCGGCACCAACGACCTGACCCAGACCGCGCTCGGCATCAGCCGCGACGACGCCAGCCGCTTCCTTGGGGACTATGTCGAGCAGGGCATCTACCCGCGCGATCCGTTCGTGAGCATCGACGTTGAGGGTGTCGGCGAGTTGATCGCCCTCGCCGTCGAGCGGGGCCGCAAGGCTCGCCCCGACATCAAGCTTGGTATCTGCGGCGAGCATGGCGGCGATCCGTCGAGCATCGCCTTCTGCGAGTCGATGCGCTTGGATTACGTCAGCTGCTCGCCCTACCGTGTGCCAATTGCGCGACTGGCGGCGGCGCAGGCGGCGTTAAAGGCGCGCTAGGCGCCTAGCGCGCCGAACCGCGTCTCATATTCCGTCGTCCGCCCCTCGTGGAGCAGGCGAGCCTGTTCGACGAGGCGGTCGGTGCGGATCCGACCGCTAAAGCTGCCAAGCTGCGAATCGATAACGTCGGCGTCGGCGCCCGACCATGCGGCGATCTGGTCAACGCCAGTGATCCCTAGGTCCGATAGCGCCTTGGCGAAACGATCACCGACTCCCTTGAGGTTGCGCACGTCGTTCCCAGCAAGGCTCGTCGCCGGCCGAACGGCGACAGGGTCTTCGGTCACGCCAATCGGGGCAACGCGCTTTGCTTCGGCACGCTTCAATCGATCCACCTCGGCAGCCAGAGGCGTCAACCGCTGGTCCAGCGCATCTCGCTCGGCGCGCAGGCCGTCACGCTCGGATGCCAGCGCGCTGCGGTCGGCGTCCGACACGCGCAGTCTCTCCTCGAACAACACGGCTCGGCGCTTGGCGCCAGACCTGAGCGCCATCCCCAAGAAGATGCCGACAAGCAGGGCGACGACGACGAGGACGATGTGGAGCGGTTCGAGCGTGTAGGTCATGGCGCGCCTTCAGTTAAATTTCGGCGCATAACGCGCTCGCTCGCGAATTGACGCAAGTGCCGGCGAAGGTTGCTCGCGACGCGTTGCCCCCTTAGACCGCCGTGACGATGACACAGGTCGCCCTTCGCAGCTATTCCTCCGCCGAACGCCGCCTCGCGTTGGCGGCGGTTCTGATCGTGCTGCTGTTGTCGGCGTTGGACCAGACCATCGTCTCGACCGCGATGCCGCGGATCATCGCTGAGCTGCACGGGCTGGAGCGTATCGCCTGGGTCGGGACCTCGTACCTTCTCGCCTCGACGGTCACTGTGCCAATCTACGGAAAGCTCGGTGATCTTTACGGTCGAAGACCGATCCTGGTGTTCGGAGTGCTGGTTTTCCTAGGCGGCTCGATGCTGTGCGGCCTTGCCGGTGAGTTTGGGACGCTGCCGGTGCTCGGTGATGGCATGACCCAATTGATCGTCTGCCGCGCCGTCCAGGGTATCGGGGCTGGTGCTCTTGCAACCGGCGCCTTCGCGACGGTCGCCGATATCGTGCCGCCGGCCGAACGTGGTCGCTACACCGGCTGGTTCGGGGCGATGTTCGGCTTCGCCAGCGTCGCCGGGCCGGTGATCGGAGGGCTGCTGACCGACAATGCGACGACTAGCCTGTTTGGCCACGTCATCAGCGGTTGGCGCTTTGTCTTCTACGTCAACCTGCCGCTCGGTGCCGTAGCGCTGTACGTGCTCATGGCTCACCTGCCAAAGGTCGGCGGCCATGCTCGCGGCGAGCGTATCGATTGGCCTGGCAGCCTGCTAATTCTTGTGGCTTTCGTGCCGCTGTTGCTGGCGTTGAGCTGGGGTGGCCACGATCTGCCTTGGGGGTCGCCGCTGATGCTCGGGATGTTCGGCACTGGCGCGGCTGCTCTTTGCCTGCTGTTGCTGATCTCGCGCGGTAAGGCGCATGCGGTAGTACCGCTGACGCTGTTTTCGGAGCCGGTTTTCCGGCGCGGCAATCTTGCGCTGTTCCTGATTAACTTCGCTTTCATGGGACTGGTGATGTTTCTGCCGCTGTACCTGCAGGTGGCGCGGGGCGTCGCAGCAACGCAGAGCGGGTTCGCGTTGCTGCCGTTGATGGGCGGCGTATTGGTCGGCAGCGTTTTCGCCGGGCGGCTGGCGAGCCGCTACAAGGTTTATAAGCCATTGCTGGTTGGTGGCGGTGCGCTGACGCTGGTTGGCATCCTACTGTTGCTTCAGATCGGGCCAGACACCTCGCGCAACGCGATTTCGCTGCGGCTGGCGTTGGTCGGGCTAGGACTGGGCCCGGCGCAGGGCATGTTCACGCTGGCGATTCAGAGCGCGGTCAGTCCTGCGCAAACTGGAGTCGCCACCAGTTCGGCGCAGTTTTTCCGTCAGATCGGCTCGACCATCGGGGTCGCAGTGTTTGGAGCTGTTCTGACCAACCATCTGTCGCAAGAACTGCCACGCCGCGCGCCGGAACTCGCCGCAGCCAGCGCCACCTTCGACATCAGCCGCGCGCAAGCGCTGGCAATGGATCCCGTCGCGCTGGGCAAGGTGTTGGCGGCGCAGGGAAGTACCGATCCGGCGGCGGTGGCCCGGGTCGGGAGCGAACTCAAGGCAAGTTTTGCGGATGCAATTCTCGGCCTGTTCCCGATCAGCCTGGTAGTCTTCGCCTTGGCGTTCGTGGTGACGCTGATGGTGCCCAACCGTCGGCTGCGAGGCCGCAACGAGATGGAGGCGGCAACCGCGGCGCACGCAGCGTGAGCGGCGACGCGCTCGCTGGGCGTCGGACCCTGCCGGCCGGGGCAGAGTGGATCGAACGCAGGATGCGCGACGGCTGGCCGCTGCGCACGGTGCACTGGCCGACAGGCCAAGGGTCAGTGCTATTTCTCAACGGTCGAGGAGACTTCATTGAGAAGTATGCAGAGGTCCTGCATGGTTTCCGTGGTCTGGGGTTGGCCGTCGTATCGTTCGACTGGCGCGGACAGGGCGGCTCCGGTCGCCTGCTCGCTGACCCCCTGAAGGGGCATTCACCGGGTTTCGCAGTTTGGATTGGCGATCTCGATGATCAGGTCGCGTGGTTCGTCGCCAATCATCCGTCGCCGCACTACGCGGTAGCGCATTCGATGGGCGCACACCTGCTGTTGCGCTGGCTGGAGGGTCGGAGCGGTGTATTCGCGCGCGTCGTGCTGCTATCGCCGATGTGCGGGCTGCTGGCCGCGCCGGTCGGCGCTCGGATGGCACGCTGGATAGCGCGGTTCGCCTGTGCGCTAGGTTTTGCCGACAGCTACGCCCCGGGCAATGGTTCGCTGGTGCGAGGTCTGCCCGACTCGCTGCGCCAGCGCCGGTTAACGCACGACGTGGATCGCTACGCCGACGAAGGCTGGTGGCTCGACGCCGACCCGGCATTGGCTCTAGGCGGTGTGACCAACGGCTGGCTCCGGGATACGTTTGCCTCGATAGACGATGCTCTGCCTGAGAAGGTTTCGACACCCGTGCTGGTCTTGGTCGCTGAGGAAGACGCTTTAGTCGATAACGTCGCTACAGTCGCTCAGGTAGCTCGCCTTCCGGATGCTCGCTTAGAGACAATCCCGAAAGCCGCGCACGAACTTGGGCGGGAGTGCGATGCGGTCCGGCTTCCGGTCTTTGGCACGATCATGGCTTTCCTCCGGTGATACCCAAGGTTGCAATCATCGGTGCCGGCATGGCGGGAGCAAGCCTCGCCTATTTTCTCGGCCACGAAGCCGACGTCACACTGTTCGAAGCGGAGGCACACCCTGGCTATCACACCACTGGGCGCTCCGCGGCTTTCTGGGTTCCAAGCTACGGCGGCCCGGCCGTGCTGCCGCTAACCACCGCCTCTCGCGACTTTTTCCTGGACCCTCCACCCGGATTCGACAGCCCGTTGCTGACGGCACGTTCGGCCCTGCACCTCGCGGCGCCGGGCAACGATCACGCAGTGTCTGAATTGGCGGCCGAGCTCGACATGGCGGCCATGGAGTATCAGCGGCTCGACGCGCTGCAGTTGCACGAGCGCTACCCCCAGCTTTCGGCGGATTGGTGCACCGACGGGCTGTTCGAGCCGGATTGCTGGGACATCGACGTTGCCTCTCTTCATGCAGGGTTCCTTGCCGGTGCTCGCAAAGCCGGAGCGGCCGTCGTCACCGATGCTCGTGTCTCGGCTTTGTCGCGCAGCACTGGCGGCTGGCGTCTAGCGCTGCCGACCGGGCCATTCGAAGCCGACATCGTCGTCAACGCTGCGGGAGCGTGGGCAGAGGGGGTTGCGACGCTAGCCGGCGCGACATCGCCGGGCCTGACGCCGCTGCGCCGGACCATGGTCGTCCTCGACGTCGAGCCGACACCAGACCCAGCGCTTCCCGTGACGTTCGACGCAGCAGGCAGCTTCTACTTCAAGCCCGATGCAGGGCGCATGTGGGTGTCACCCCATGACGAGACCCCGGATGTCGCCCGCGATGCCGCTGCCGAGGAGATCGACGTCGCCATTGCGGTCGCGAGGTTCGAGGCCGCCACGACGTACCGGGTCAAGCGGGTCGAGCGCCATTGGGCTGGCCTGCGGACTTTCGCGCCGGATCGCGCGCCTATAATTGGCTATGACGGAAAGGTAGCAGGCTTCTTCTGGTGTGCCGGGCAGGGCGGCGTTGGTATCCAGACGGCACCGGCGGCGGGCCAGCTGGCGGCGGATCTACTGCTTGGGCGTGCGCCATCCGTCGATGCCAGTGCCTTCGATCCCCGCAGGTTCGTCTAGCTCGCGCAACTCTCTACGTCGCTACGCCAGCTCGCCGGGCTGCGATGGCGGCATTTGCCAGGCCGTCGGCACGCTCGTTGTCTGGGTCGCCGGCATGGCCTTTGACCCAAACCCAGGTAACTTGATGCCGGGCCGTCGCGGCGATCAGGGCCTGCCATAGGTCGACGTTCTTGACGGCAGCTCCGGCAGCTGTGCGCCAACCCTTCTTCTGCCAGCCGTGAACCCACTTCATGATGCCGTCGCGGACGTAATTGCTATCGGTCGACAGGGTGACGCGACACGGTTTGGTCAGCGCGTTCAGGGCTTCGACAGCGGCGGTCAGTTCCATGCGATTGTTGGTGGTATGCGCTTCGGCGCCCATCAACTCGCGCTCCTTGCCGGCGATGCGCAGGATGGCGCCCCAGCCGCCGATGCCGGGGTTGCCTTTACAGGCTCCGTCGGTGGCGACGACGACGTGGGGGAGATCGGTCAAGCGCCGATCACCTGGGCGGGGGTGGCGCTGGTGTACCAGGTCAGGCGGCGGGCGAAGGCCATGGGATCCTTGCGGGTGACCAGCGCATCGGCCGGGGTGTTGAGCCAGTCGAAGGCACGGGTCAGGGCGAAGCGAAGCGCGGCGCCGCGGCACAGGATCGGCAAGGCGGCGAGCTCGGGGTCGGTCAGGGCATTGGTGCTCGAGTAGCCGGCGAGCAATGCGGCGGCGATGGCGGGATCGAAGTGGCGACCGTCGGTGGAAAAGCTCCAGGCGACGATGAGTATGGCCATGTCGTAGGCCCTAAGATCGGTGCAGGCGAAGTAGAAATCGATCAGCGCGGTGACTTTGCCGCCGAGCATCAGGACGTTGTCGGGGAACAGGTCGGCGTGGATGGTGGAGCGGGGGAGGGCGGTGGGCCAGGATTTTTGGAGAAAGGTTAGTTCGTCGGTCAGGAGAGCTTCGAGGCCGGGTTCGATCTGGTCGAGTTGGCCGGCGCAGCTGGCGGCGACCTGGGCCCAGCCGGCGGGTCCGAGGGCGTTGGGGCGTTCGATGGCAAAGTCGGCGACTGCATGGTGGAATCGGCCGAGTGCGGCGCCTACCGCGTAAGATTCGGCGGAAGTCGGCTCGGTGACCGATACGCCGACGGCAAATTCGATGAGGCAGGCGGGGCGCCCGGCGACGGTCTGGAGTGCCTTGCCGGAGCGGTCGGCGATCGGACGGGGCACCGGCAACCCGGCGTCGGCGCAGTGCGTCAGCAGGGCGAGGAACCACGGCAAATCCGATGCCTCGACGCGCTTCTCGTACAAGGTCAGGAAGTAGCGCCCCCGCGTCGTCTCGACGAGGTAGTTGGAGTTCTCGACCCCCTCGGCGATGCCCTTGAAGCTGACCGCGGTGCCGATGTCGTAGCGCAGCAGCAAGGCCGCGAGCGTACCCGCGTCGACGTGCGTATAGACTGCCATCCTAGTTGGTCAGCGCGCGCGGCAGCTTGAAGACGACGTCCTCGATCGTCGTCGTCACTTCTTCCTTGGCCAGCTCGAAGCGGGTGGCGAGCAGCGCCAGCACCTCCTGCACCAGCAGCTCCGGCGCCGAGGCACCCGCGGTGATCCCGACCGTGCTGATCCCCTCGAACCAGTCCCAGTCGATCTCGGCGGCGCGCTGCACCAGGAACGCCTTGATACCTTCGCGCTGCCCAAGCTCGCGCAGGCGCTGCGAGTTCGATGAGTTCGGCGCGCCGATCACCAGCAGCAGCTCGCAATGCTCGGTGATCGCCTTGACCGCCGCCTGCCGGTTCGAGGTGGCGTAGCAGATGTCCTCGCCCTTCGGCCCGACGATCAGCGGAAAGCGGCGCTTGAGCTCCTCGACCATCTCGGCGGTGTCGTCGACCGACAATGTCGTCTGGGTCAGGAAGCCGACGCGCGTCGGATCGGCGACCATGATCGTGCGGGCGTCTTCCATCGTCTCGACGAGGGTGATCTGGCCGCGCTCGACCTGGCCGAAAGTGCCGATCACCTCGGGGTGACCATCATGGCCGATGAACAGAATGTGCCGCTCCTGCTGGACCAGACGCTCGGCCTGGCGGTGGACCTTGGAGACCAGCGGGCAGGTCGCATCGAGGAAGTTCAACCCGCGCGCCGTAGCCTCGGCCGGAATCGACTTGGGAACGCCGTGCGCGGAAAAGATCACCGGCACGCCGTCCGGCACCTGGTCGAGTTCCTCGACGAAGACCGCGCCCTTGGCGCGCAGGCTGTCGACGACGAACTTGTTATGGACGATCTCGTGGCGAACATAGACCGGCGCGCCGAAGCGCTCGATCGCCAGCTCGACGATGGTGATCGCCCGGTCGACGCCGGCACAGAACCCACGCGGGGCGGCGACGAGAACCTTGAGCGACGGAAGCGGCAGCGCGGTCACGGACATGATGCGCCTGTTACCGCAGGTCGCGACGTATTGCCATTCCCCGTGGCGCTTTGCCTCCGCATTCGCCGCGACCGAGCATTGCTTGTGGGAAAGGCCCGGCCTTTCTATGAGTAGCCGCAATGTTGCCGAAAGGGCCGATCTTGTCGAAGTCGCGGATGCTGTTGCTGGTCTCGCTTGCCGGGCTGGCGCTTGCCGGGTGCGAGCGTAACCCACTGCTGATCCAGCGTTCCGTCTGCCCGGCGGTTGCGGTGCCCTATTACGCCGGTGACGTGACGCTGTTCGCCGCCGGAGACACCGATCGCAACGCGAATGCCGTCGATACCGTGGCGACGATCACCGACCTGCGCGGCGTCTGCGCCGAAGGTGCCGACACCCTGGGCACCGATGTCAGCTTCACGGTCCAGGCGCGCCGGACCAACACCGTCGGCGCGCGCGTCATCACGCTGCCGTTCTTCGCCAGCGTCGTCCAGGGCGGCAATTTGCTGGTATCCAAGCAGCTTGGCCAGGTGACGCTGAACTTTGCCGATGGCCAGGCGCGGGCCCAGGCCCCCGGCGCGGCCAAGGCCAGCGTGTTGCGCTCCGCAGCGACGCTCAAGCCCGAGCTGCAGGCGCGCCTGTCGCGCAAGCGCAAGGCGACCGACCTCGACGCGATGGTCGATCCGATGGCCGATCCTGAAATCCGCGCCGCGGTCCGTGCCTCGACCTTCGAGGTGCTGGTCGGCTTCCAGCTCGACGATGCGGCACTGACCTACAACGTCACCAAGTAAGCGGGGCCGACGCCCGGGGTCATCTCCAGCGGGGAATGACGCCGGGGTCTCCGAACAGCGGGTGGTCGCTCAGAACACCGGCTCGTGGATGCCGCACTCGCTCTTGTCCCAGCCGCGCCAGCGACCCGAGCGTGGGTCCTCGCCGGGCAGGACCTTGGTCGTGCAGGGGACGCAGCCGACCGACGGATAGCCTTGAGCCTCCAGCGGATGACGCGGCAGTCTCGCCGCCTCGAAATACGCCTCCAGGGCTGGCTTGTCCCAATCGGCGAGCGGGTTGACCTTCAACCGGCCCTCGTCGATCTCGAAGCGCGGCAGCGCGCCACGCCCGGCCTGGAAGCCCTTGCGACCTGAAATCCAGGCGTCGAACGGCGCCAGCGCACGGCGCAGCGGCTCGACCTTGCGCAGGTCGCAGCAGCCGTCGGGGTCAAAGCTCCAACGGAGACTGGTCTTGTCCTTCTGGGCCAGCAGATACGGATCGGGACGGAAGACGCGCAGGTCGGTGAAGCCCAGCCGCTCGGCCAGTTCGTCGCGGTAGGCCAGCGTCTCGCCGAAGATCTTCTGCGTGTTGACGAAGATCACCGGGACCGAGGTATCGACCTCCGCGACCATCGCCAGCAGCACCGCCGACTCCGCACCGAACGACGAAACCGCCGCGACGCGTCCCTTGAGTTCGCCGGACAGCAGATCGCGCAGCATGTCCTGCGTCGACACACCGGCATATTTCGCCGTCAGACGCGCCACATCGTCGAGAGTGAACGGCGGTGTCGTGTCGATGACGTCGAGATCGGGCGTCGCCTGTGCGAGGCTAGCCATGCCGTAATTCCCAGATCGGCTTCGCGCCGTCCGCGGCGCCCTGATACTGGAACGCATAACGATTGAGCGCCCGCTCCAGCCGTGCCGGATCGAGCGGAGCATTGGGCGCGAAACTGTCGAAGCCGACACGGCGCATGAAACGGATCTGGTCGACCAGCACGTCGCCCGCGGCGCGAAGCTCGCCCGTGTAGCCGCCCTCGCGCAGGATCTGCGCCGCCGAATAGCCGCGACCGTCGCGGTACTTGGGGAAGGCGACTTCGATCAGCCGCAGCCGGCCGATGAACGGCAGCAGCGACCGCGCATCGTCGGCGGGCTCGAGCCGAACCGCGGCGACATTGCTGTTGCCGAGGAAGTCCGCCAGCGCCACCAACGGGCTCTCGTACGGTGCATCGTCGCGGAAACGCAGCCGCGCCGGGGCATCGTCGAGGGCGGGCGAGGGCGCACCGGCGACGGCCGACTGGTCCTGCACATCACCCATAAACGGCTTCCTTGAACGGTGCGTCGCCGACGCGGCGGTAGGTGTCGAGGAAGCGCTCCTGCGGCGAGGTGCGCACGGCGCGGTAACGCTCGATGATCTTTTCGACAGCCTCGACGACGCCGTCCTCGGTGAAGGCCGGACCGAGGATCTTGGCCAGCGACGCGTCTTCCGCGCCCGAGCCGCCGAGCGACAGCTGGTAAGCTTCCTCGCCCTTCTTGTCGACGCCGAGGATGCCGATGTGGCCGGCATGATGATGGCCACAGGCGTTGATGCAGCCCGACACCTTGATCTTCAACTCGCCGACGTCGCGCTGGCGATCGAGATCGGCGAAGCGATCGGCGATCTTCTGGGCGACGGGGATCGAACGCGCATTGGCCAGCGCGCAGTAATCGAGGCCGGGGCAGGCGATGATGTCCGTCACCAGGTCGAGGTTCGGGGTCGCCAGGTCGGCACCGTCGAGCGCCTGCCACAGCGCATAAAGGTCGTCCTTGCGGACATGCGGCAGGACGAGGTTCTGGGCGTGAGTGACGCGCAGCTCGTCGAAGCTCAGCCGCTCCGCCAAGTCAGCAACCAGGTCCATCTGCGCGGAGGACGCATCGCCCGGAATGCCGCGCGGCGGCTTCAGGCTGATCGTCACGATGGCATAGCCGGGCTGCTTATGGGCGTGGACATTCTGGTCGACCCAGACGGCGAAATCGGGGTCCGAGCGGTCGAGGCTGTCGCTGGCCGACAGGTCGTAGGCCGGATCGGCGAAGAACGCGCCGATGCGGTCGTATTCGGCCTGGGGAGCGTCGAGCCCCAGCGGCTCCGTCAGCGCCCATTCGGCCTCGACCTGGCGGGTGAATTCCGCCGCGCCGAGCTCATGGACGAGGATCTTGATCCGCGCCTTGTAGATGTTGTCGCGGCGGCCGTGGCGGTTGTAGACGCGCAGGATCGCCTCGCAATAGCTGAGGTACTGGCCGACCGGGATGAACTCGCGGATCCAGTGGCCGATCATCGGGGTGCGGCCCATGCCGCCGCCGACGAGGACGCGGAAGCCCAGCACCCCGTCGCGCCGCACGAGCTGCAGGCCGATGTCGTGAAGCTGGATCGCGGCGCGGTCGTTGTCGCTGGCGGTGACGGCGATCTTGAACTTGCGCGGCAGGTAGCTGAATTCCGGGTGGAAGCTCGACCATTGGCGCAGCAGCTCGGCGTAGGGGCGCGGGTCGGCGACCTCGTCGGCGGCGGCACCGGCGAACTGGTCGGAGCTGATGTTGCGGATGCAATTGCCGCTGGTCTGGATGGCGTGCATCTCGACCTTGGCAAGCGCCGCGAGGATATCGGGGGCGTCCTGCAGCTTGATCCAGTTGTACTGGAGGTTCTGGCGCGTCGTGAAATGCGCATAGTCGCGGTCGTACTTGCGCGCGATGTCGCTCAGCGCGCGAAGCTGGTCGCCCGACAGCGTGCCATAGGGGATGGCGACGCGCAGCATGTAGGCGTGGAGCTGCAGGTACAGGCCGTTCATCAGCCGCAGCGGCTTGAACTGGTCTTCGGTGATGGTGCCGGCGAGGCGGGCTTCGACCTGGTCGCGAAACTCGTCGACGCGGGCATCGACCATCGCCTGGTCATATGTATCGTACTTGTACATGTCAGACTCTCGCCAGATCGGGACGGACGCTGGGTCCGATGCCGCGGATACGCTCGCGCGCGGTGCGTGGACGTGGGGGATTGCCCGGGACTGCATCGACCAGCGCGGCATCGTTGATGCGCTCCTCGGCGATCGTCTTGGCCAGCAGCTCGGGGCCTGCCTCGACGGCATCGGCGAGGTGCAGGCTCCAGCCGCTGCCGTCCCACCAGACGACGTCGCCGGTCAGCAGGTCGTTTCCGGTCAATAGCTTGATCATGCGTCGATGCTCTGGGTCAGTCGAATGAGGACATTGTCGGCAGTGCCGAGGGCGGCGACGTCGCCGACCACCAGCAGCGCCGGCGAAGCGATCTTCTCGCGCACCACCGCACCGCCGAGGTCGGCGAGCAGGGTCCGCAACGCGCGCGAGCCGGGCAGGGTGCCGCGCTCGAGAATGGCGCAGGGTGTGTCGGGGCTGAGGCCGTCGGCGATGAGCTTCTCGGCGATCGCGTCGGCGGCGCTGACGCCCATGTAGATCACCAGGGTACGGCCCTTGCCCGCCAGGCCGGCCCAGTTCTGGTCGCTGAGGCCCTTGCATTGGCCGGCGACGAAGCTGACCGACGAAGCGTGGTCGCGGTGGGTCAGCGGCAGCAGCGCCTCGGCGGCGGCACCGAGAGCGGAGGAGACGCCGGGGATGACCTCGACGGCGATATCAGCGGCGCGGCAGGCGGCGACTTCCTCGCCGCCACGCCCGAAGACGAACGGATCGCCACCCTTGAGGCGGACGACGAGATTGCCGGCGCGCGCCTCGGTCACCAGCAGGTCGCCGATCTTGTCCTGCGACAGGGTGTGGCGGGCGCGCTGCTTGGCGACGCTGATGCGGCGCGCGTGCGGCGGTGCGAGATCGAGCACGGCCGGATCGATCAGGCCGTCATGGACGACGACATCGGCTGCCGCCAACGCCCGCGCGGCGCGCAGGGTCAGCAGGTCGGGCGCACCGGGACCGGCGCCAACGAGAATCACGCGACCGATGTCAGGCTCTTTCATGTGACGCAGATGGTGCTTCCGCAGCGATTGCGAAAGCAAGGCTTTCTTCGTCGGTATGTAGGGCTGATTGTAGAATGGTGACCCCTACGGGAATCGAACCCGTGCTTCAGCCGTGAGAGGGCCGCGTCCTAACCGCTAGACGAAGGGGCCGTCGGGGTAGCCCCGCAGCGAAGCGCGTGGATATGGGCGCACGCCCGCCAAGTCAAGCCGCTACAGCAGCAGTTCCGATACGAGCATCCTTCAGCGCCTCGGCCAGCAGGAAGGCGAGCTCCAGACTCTGGCTGGCATTGAGGCGCGGATCGCAGTGCGTGTGGTAGCGATCGGCGAGTCCCTCGTCGGTGATGGCGATGGCGCCGCCGGTGCATTCGGTGACATTCTGGCCGGTCATCTCGATATGGATGCCGCCGGGATGGCTGCCTTCGGCGCGGTGCACGGCGAAGAAGCCGCGGACCTCGGACAGGATGCGGTCGAACGGACGGGTCTTGTAGCCGCTGGCACCCTTGATGGTGTTGCCGTGCATCGGATCGCACGACCACACGACATGGCGCCCCTCGCGGCGGACGGCACGGATCAGGCGGGGCAGGGCGGCCTCGACCTTGTCATGCCCGAAGCGCGAGATCAGCGTCAGGCGGCCCGGCGTGTTGCCCGGGTTGAGGATGTCGATCAGGCGGAGCAGTTCGTCGGGATCGAGGCTGGGGCCGCACTTCAGCCCGATCGGATTGCCGACGCCGCGCAGGAACTCCAGGTGCGCCGAGCCCTCGAAGCGGGTGCGGTCGCCGATCCACAGCATGTGCGCCGACGTGTCGAACCAGTCGCCGGTCAGGCTGTCCTGCCGCGTCATCGCCTGCTCATAGCCGAGCAGCAGCGCCTCGTGGCTGGTGAAGAAGCTGGTGCCCTTCAGCTGCGGCACCGTCTCCGGCGAGATGCCGCAGGCCGCCATGAAGTCGAGCGCCTCGCCGATGCGGTCGGCGACTTCCTGGTACTGTGACGACCAGAGCGACCTACCGGTGAAGTCGAGGTTCCATTTATGGACCTGGTGCAGATTGGCATAGCCGCCGGTCGAGAAGGCGCGCAGCAGGTTGAGCGTGGCGGCCGACTGCATATAGCCGCGCATCATGCGCTGCGGGTCGGGCTGGCGCGCCTCGGCGGTGAACTCGATGCCGTTGACGTTGTCGCCGCGGTAGCTGGGCAGCGAGACGCCGTCGATGACCTCGAAGTCGCCCGAGCGTGGCTTGGCGAACTGGCCGGCCATGCGCCCGACCTTCACCACTGGAAGCTTCGACGCGAAGGTCAGGACCACGGCCATCTGCAGGATGACGCGGAACGTGTCGCGAATATTGTTGGGGTGGAACTCGGCGAAGCTCTCGGCACAGTCGCCGCCCTGGAGCAGGAAGGCCTTGCCCTCGGCGACTTCGGCGAGCGCTGCGGTCAGGTCGCGGGCTTCACCGGCAAAGACCAGCGGTGGGTATGATTGCAGCTCCGCCTCGGCCGCGGCGATCGCCGACAGGTCCGGATAGCTGGGCAACTGACGCGCCGTGTGGGAGCGCCAGCCGGCGGGAGTCCAATTGTGTGCCGTGGTCATAATCGCGCGGTTTGCCGCATGGCCGCGTCTAACGCAATAACGCCGGCTCAGGCGAGCCTTGCCGCCGGGCGCCGCAAGGAGGCCCCGACGAGGCAGAAACTGACGATCAGGCCGGCGATGCTGGCGATCTCGGAGCCGTCGAGCGAGTTGGCGTGCGTCGTCGCGGTCGACGGGTTCGAACGCAGCAGGACCGGGGCGCGGGCGATCGGCACGCCGGTCAGGCCAAGCAACGGCGGCGTTTCGATACGAGCGGGATCGTTGCAATCGATCGCGCCCGCATCTTCGGGCGGACAGCCGACAGTGTAGAACACCGGCGCCGTCGGCGACACCGGGAACAACACAGTCTCGTCATAGCTGGTGACGCCCGTCGGGAACGTCGCCGGCAAGCTACCCACGACCTGTGCTGCAGTGCACAACTTCGCTACGGCAAGTCCGAGTATAGTCGCTGAGACGATCCTTAGGCCTGGGCTCATGTAAAAATCCGCTGCCGCACGAATTCAACAAGCACTTTTCGTGCCAAAAGTTCCAAACGTCTTGTTTCAATGGCTTAACGACTTAGCTCGAAACCATTTGTAAAGTAATCCGACAATATTGCTAACGCATCAAGACCAATTCTTCGGACATGGTCGGATGAAGTGCCACAGTCTCGTCGAATTGCGCCTTGGTAAGCCCCGCCTTGATCGCGATGGCGACGGCCTGCAGTACCTCCGGCGCATCGGGACCGATCATGTGCGCGCCGACGACCCGGTCGCTCGCCTGGTCGACGATCAGCTTGTACAGCGCCCGCTCGTTGCGACCGGCGAGCACGTTCCGCATCGGGCGGAAGTCGCTGGTGAACACCTTGACCGTACCGAACTGGTTGCGCGCCTCGGCCTCGGTCGCGCCGACGCTGCCAAGCGGCGGGTTCGAGAATACCGCGCTCGGCACGCAGCTATAGTCGACGACCCAGGGCTTGCCGCCGAACACCGTGTCGGCAAAGGCATGACCCTCGCGAATGGCGATCGGCGTCAGCTGGATCCGGTCGGTCACGTCGCCGATCGAATAGATGTTCTCGATATTGGTGCGGCTGTTGGCGTCGACGGCGATCGCGCCACCGGCGTTCAGCTCGACACCGGCGGCCTCCAGCCCGAGTCCCTCGATATTCGGCACCCGGCCCACCGCCCAGAGCAGCATGTCGGTCTCGATCGGCTCGCCCTCGTGGAGGTGGATGCGGATGCAGCCATTCTCCAGCTTCTCGACGCGATCGAAGCGCGTGTTGAAGCGGAAGTTGATACCCTTGGTCATGCTGATCGTCAGCAGGCGGTCGCGCAGCGCGGCATCCCAGCTGCGCAGCAACGTGTCGCCACGATTGATCAGCGTCACCTCGACGCCGAGTTCATGAAAGATGCCGGCGAACTCGTTGGCGATGTAACCGCCGCCGGCAATCACCAGCTTTTTGGGCAGCGCCTCAAGGTGGAAGACTTCGTTCGAGGTGATGCCGTGCTCGGCACCCGGCAGGTCGGGAATCATCGGCCGCGCGCCGGTGGCGATCAGCAGCTTGTCGAACGTCACCGTCTTGCCATCGACCTCGGCGCTGTGCGCGCCGGTGATGACGGCGCGCCCGTGCAGGGTCGTGACCTTCTGGTTGTCGAGATTGGTCTGGTAGATGCCGTTGAGCCGGTCGACCTCGGCGAGGACGTTGTCGCGCAGGGTCGGCCAGTCGAAGCTGCGCTCGCCGAGCTGCCAGCCGAAGCGCCGCGCATCGACCAGGTCCTCGGCGAAGTGCGAGCCGTAGACGAGCAGCTTCTTGGGGACGCAGCCGCGAATGACACAGGTGCCGCCGACGCGGTGTTCCTCGGCAACCGCGACGCGCGCGCCGTGACCAGCGGAAATCCGCGAGGCGCGAACGCCGCCCGAACCTGCACCGATAACGAACAGGTCAAAATCGTAAGTCATGCAAAGCTTTCCGAGGAGTGGTGACTGGCACCGCAGCAGTCATCTAGTGCGGGCGGTGCCGAATATCGAGTGTCGTCGCCCGCGCAGGCAGGGCAGGCGCTCAGTGCGGCGGCGGTGGCAGCGTCACCGGCTCGCCGTCGCCGACGAACTCGCGCCACGTCATCATCAGTACCGCCATCGTCGCCGGCCCGATGAACAGGCCAAGCACGCCGAGGCTTTCAACGCCGCCGACGATGCCGATCAGCACCCAGAGGAAGGGCAGGCGGGTCGCGCCACCGATCAGGACCGGGCGGATCAAATGGTCGGCAACGGCGACCACCAGCAGGCCGATGACGACGATCGCGACAGCGCCGCCGACGGCACCTTGCCCAAGCAGCAGCAGCGCCGCGATGCAGAACACCAGTGCCGCCCCCAGCGGGATCATCGCCGCGACGCCGGTCAGCGCGCCGAGCAGCAGCGGGTGGGGCACGCCGAGCGCGAAATAGGCGACCGCCAGTACGGCGCCCTCGCCAAGCCCGACCAGCACCAGGCCGTTGATCGTGCCGCGCACGGAGCCGAGCAACTGGTGTGCGACGCGCTCGCCCGACGGGCCGAACAGCTTGTCGCCGGCGACGCGGAACTGCTCCGCCAGATGGTCGCGGTCGCGCAGCAGGAAGAACAGGGTGAGCAGCGCAAACGCCAGCACGATCAGGCGGCGCAGCAGTTCGGCGCCCAGCAGCCGAGAGCGCGAAATCGCCTCGACGTTGACCTTGTCGAGCAGCGCGGCAGCACCCTCGGGCGTGCTGAGCGCGGTTTGCCACCATGTCGCCAATGCGTCGCGCCCGAACGGCAGTCGTGCCGCCCAATCCGGCAGCGGGATGCCGTCGCGACGTGCCGTCTTGAGCCATTCCGCCGCCGAATGTGCCTCGCCGCCGGCCTGTACCAAGCCGATCGCCAGCGGCAGGACGATCGCCAGCAGCAGCGTCAGCGTGAAGACCAGGGGAAGCAGCAGGCGCTGGTGCCGGGGCCAGCGCTCCACGGCGCGGGCATAAAGCGGATCGATCGCGACAGCGATGATCAGGCCCCAGATCACCGCATGGATGAAGCTGCCGGCGACCCACAGCCCGAGTGCGGCGAAGCCGGTGATCAGCAGGGCGCGGGCAATCCGCTGCCGTCGGCGGCGCCGAACCGGATCGATGATTTCGGCGGCTGACATGCGAGATGCTTTCATGGATTGCCGGTGAGGCCGGTGCTGCGCGGCTATAGCATGCAGTACGAAATCCGAAATGCATGGATGCCGTTGCGGACCCGTTCCGACCGGTTCATGATGCCGACGACTTCGGGAGACGGCAATGACCAGCAAACGTCGCGCCATCCTCGGCATCGCCCTGGTCGAGGTGCTGCTCGCCGGGATCTGGATCTACCTCTCGCTGCTCGGCAGCAGCCATCCCGAGCGTGCGTCGCCGGAGTTCGACCGGGTCGTGGCCCAGACGATGGGTAGCGCGATGGGGTTCATCGCCGCCTTTGGCATCTTCCTTCACCTGATCGCTCGCAAGCAGGCCCGCGATGCAGCCAAGCGCAGGCGCTGAGGCTGGATAATCCGGATGTCGCGGTCGAGCTGAGGGTAGTGACGAGGTGGAGCCGACGGCCAATCGGTCCGGCCAGCGCGAGTGGACGGCACGCTGGCGCCGAACAGCGCGGCCTGCCGCTTATCCGATCATCGCGGCATGATGTTGAGCAGCCAGGCGATAAGCCGCCAGCGCCGCGTGACATAGACGATCTTGCGTCCGGCCAAGGTCGCGTCGACGATCTGTCGCGCCGCCTTGGCCGGGCTGGCGACCCAGAAGGCGCCGGGAAACTTCATCAACGGCGTGTCGACGAAGCCGGGGCAGGCCTCGGTGACGGTGATCGACGTCCTGCGGTGACGCACAAGGTCGCGGATGCCGTCGAGATAGACCGAGACGAACGCTTTCGACGCGGCATAGCCGATAGCGTTGCGGCTGCCTCGAAAACGCGCGACCGACGACACGCCGACGATCTGCCCGCGTCCGCTGGCGAGGCAATGATGTACGGCGACATCGGCCATCGCGGCAAAGCCCGTGACGTTGGTGGCGAGCGTGTCGCGTTCGGGCTCCCAGCGAAACTCCGGATTATTGTCGCCGGTGCCGGCATTGAGCACCCACAGTTCGACCTGTCCCAGGTCGGCGGCAAGCGCCGCCAGCGCCGTGCGCGCGCCCTCGGGGTCGCCGAGGTCGACGGTCGCCGCGACGCCACCGATTTCGGCCGCCAGCGCGTCGAGCTTGTCCCGCCGGCGCGCGGCGACACCGACGCGGTAGCCGCGGGCGGCGAGATCTCGCGCAATCGCCTCGCCGATGCCCGAGGATGCGCCGACGACGATCGCGACCGGCGCGCTCATCCGGCTTCGGAGACGCTTTCGATCGCCTCGGCTGCCGACGCCCGGCGGGCTTCGAGGTATTTGTGGACCGACGACACCACGACCGAGCCTTCGCCGACGCCCGACGCGACGCGCTTGGTCGAACCGGCGCGGACATCGCCGACCGCGAAGATGCCGGGCAGGCTGGCCTCGTAGGGCGAGCCGGCGACCGTGCAGACGAAGCCCTGCTTGTCGAGTTCGAGGCAGTCGCCGAGCCAGCCGGTATTGGGCACCGCGCCGATCATCACGAAGATGTTACGGATCGGACGGGTCTCGGAGGCGCCGGTCCTGCGGTTGGTCCAGGTGACCTGCTCCAGTATCGTGGCTCCCTCCAGCCTGCTGATCTCGGTGGCCGGGTGCAGCGTGATCTTGCGCGAACTGTCGATGCGCTCGATCAGATAGTCGGACATCGTCGCGGCCAGTCCCGGCCCGCGCACCAAAATATGGACGTGCCCGACGCTGCGCGACAGGAACACTGCCGCCTGGCCGGCGGAATTGCCGCCGCCGACGATGATGACCTCCTCGGTGCCGCACAGGCCGGCCTCCATCGCGGTCGCGGCGTAGTGGATGCCGCGGCCCTCGAAGCGGTCGTTGTCGGCGACGTCGAGCTTGCGGTAGCGCGCCCCGGTGGCGACGACGATACTATGGCCCTGGACCCGCTGGCCGTCGTCGAGGATCACCGCCAGCGGGCGGTCGGTGCAGTCGATGCCGTCGGCGGCATGGGCGATGGCGAGGCGGGCGCCGAACTTCTGGGCCTGGACCTGCGCACGGCCCGCCAGTGCCTGTCCCGAGATGCCGGTCGGGAAGCCGAGGTAATTCTCGATCTTGCTGCTGGTGCCGGCCTGGCCGCCGGGGGCGAGCGCCTCGATGACGATGGTGTCGAGGCCTTCGCTGGCGGCATAGACCGCCGCGGCGAGTCCGGCGGGTCCGGCGCCGACGACGACGACGTCATGGATGCGCGCCGGGTCGAGCGTCTCGGTCAGCCCGAGTGCGTCGGCGAGGTCGGCATTGCTCGGGTTGCGCAGCAGGACATGGCCCGGCGCGATGACCACCGGCAACTGGTCGGCGGTCAGGTGGAAGCAGTCGAGGAAGCCTTCCGCGTCGGGATCGACCTCGGTGTCGAGCAGGCGGTGGGGATAGCCGTTGCGGATCAGGAAGCGGGCCAGCCGCACGGTGTCGCCGCCATGCGCCGGACCGATCAGCTCGACGCCGCCCTGCGGATGCCGGATCATCCCGACGCGGCGCAGGATGAAGGCGCGCATGATGATCTCGCCGATGTCGGGCTCGCTGGCGGCCATGCGGCGGAAGTCGGCGCGCGCTACCCGCACGACGCGCGTGTTGGGCCCGGCGCGGCCGGAGACCAGGATGGCGCGGTTGTTGAGCAGGTCGAGCTCGCCGCTGAACTGCCCCGCGAGGTGGCGGTGGATGATGCTGACGGTGTTCTTGCCGTGGTGGTCGAGGATGTCGATCTCGCCGGTCAGCACGAGGAAGAAGTCGTTGCCGCGCTGGCCCTGCTCGAACAGCATCGTACCGTCGGGTGCGTCCTCGGCGATGCCATAGCTGGCGATGCGCGCCGCCATCTCGGGCGACAGCGTCGGAAAAGTCTGCGCCTCCCGCGCATAGGGATCGTCGGCATCGAGGCTGGCGGCGACAATGGCTGAGGGTGGCATGTCGTTACGGTAAGACGCCGTGCCGGCGGCGGCAACTCGCTTTTAAGAAACCGAGAGCTCCGCCGCGATGGTGAGCACGACCGGGAGTGCGCCTGCCAGCAACCGAGGCCAGCGCACCGCCGCCTCGCGCAACGTCGCCGACCAGACGATCAGCGCCAGCGCCGCCGCCAGCATCGTCCACAGATTGTAGCGCAGGTCGGGAGCGACGCTGGCGAACAGATAGGCACCGCCGTAGAACAGCGCCGACAGCGCCAGTCCGACGACGACTGCCCGGGACCGCCCGCCACCGCCCGCGATGAGCAGCCCGAGCGCCACTGCGATCCACGTCGCCGGGCGGCCGAGCGGCGACCTTGCAACTGCGACCGCGGCTCGCCAGACCGCCAGCGAGGCTGGGTTGGACCGGAACTGCAGGCCGAGGTCGTTCGGCTCCGACATCACGTACACGGCGTCGTCGGGCACCACCTTGACCATGAAGCGCCAATTCTCGTTGAGGTGGCGCAGGCGGTGCTCGGCATAGGCGAGCGGCGAGGCGGCGACGGCGTGCGCCCACAGCCCCGGCGTGCCGATATGATGCGCCTCGGCATAGTCGACCAGCCCTTCCTCGACGGCGTCGCAGTCGGGATAGCCGGGACGGTTGAACTGCGCCGGGCGGTAGCACCGCGCCGCCATGGCGCGCGCGCCGCTGTCGTCGAGCGAGGGATAGCCGTTGGTGCCGCCATTCGCGACGATGCCGGCGAGGTCGAAGTTGATCACCGAGTTGATCGGCTGGCTGCGGTTCGGGTGTAGCGCCACCGAGTTGATCGCCCAGTTTCCAGCCGCCAGCACGACGACCGCCGCGACCAGGCCCATCACGGCGCGCAGCGGCCGGGCCAGCCACGCGTCGGGCAACCATGCCGCGAGCAGTGGCGCCGTCGCGACCAGGGCGTTGATCCGCACGGCGCTGGCGAACACCAGTAGGGCGAACGACAGTATGAATGCCGCCCACCGCGCCGGGCTCCGCGCCTCGCGCCCGGCGAACAGCAGCGCCGCGGCGAGCAGGCAACTCGCGGCGAGCAGGGGATCCTTGAGGATCGCGCCGAGCTGCCCCAGCGGGATCGGCGAGGCGGCGACCAGCATCACCATGGCTGCGGCGACCCCATTTCCGCTCCGCCGCAGCGTCTCGGCGAACAGTCCGGCGCCGGCCCAGTACAGCAGCACGTCGAACACCAGCACCGGCGCCGTCCCCGGACCCAGCGGCATCAGCTGCCGCCATAGCCAGGCAGTCACCGGCGGATGCCAGTCGTCATAGCGACCGGCCAGCGCCTGTTTCCACTGGAACACCGTGTCGGGCGTGATCACGCCCCAATGGAAGGCGTAGAGCTGAAACGCCGCGATGCAGACGATCAGCGCCGGCAGCAGCCAGCCCGGCATCCAGTCGATCGTGGAGGGCGATCCGCGGCGGTTGCGGCTACTCGCCCGGCTAGCGCGCCGCGACACGCCCGCTCCGCTCCAGCTTGCCCCAGCCGACGCTCGGCCCGCGCAGCGCCTGCACCAGCGCCTTCAGCACGACGTAATACATGATCTGGCGGTAGCCGATGCGCTGCGGGATCAGCAGCCACAGCAGCCGCCACTGTTCGCGGCGCTCCAAGGCAAAGGCGATCACCCCGGCCAGCAGGTCGATCGCGGTAAAGACCAGCCAGAAGGTCAGCATTCGCGCCAAGTCGGTCTGCGTCGCCGCCCAGCCATGTTCGTGAACCTGCAGCCACGAGTCGATCAGGCTGACGATCAGCGCCAGGTCGATGATCGGCGAGATCGAGGCGAGCAGGATCTGGAACAGCACCGCCTGCGGCAGGCCGATCCGTGCCAGCCCGCGCGGTTTACCGGACACCATCACGGCCTTGTGCTTCCACAGGCACTGCAGCGTGCCGAACGCCCAGCGGAAGCGCTGCTTGGCCAATGCGCCGAAGCTCTCCGGCGCCTCGGTCCAGGCGATGGCGTACTGGTCGTAGTGGATCTTCCAGCCGGCGCGCTGGATGGCGATGGTCAGGTCCTGGTCCTCGGCCAGGGTATCGGTCGGATAGCCACCGACCTCGCGCAGCGTCTCGGTCCGCCACGCTCCGACGGCGCCGGGAACGACGGTCATCGCATTCAGCCGGGCCAGCGCGCGACGCTCCAGGTTCTGCGCTGTAATGTACTCCAGCGCCTGCCACTTGGTGATCAGATTGACCCGGTTGCCGACCTTGGCATTGCCGGCAACGGCGCCCAGCCGCGGATCGCCGAACCAGCGCGCCAGCCGTGCGATCGTGCTGGGTTCGAACTGGGTATCTGCGTCGAGCGCAATGACGATCTCGCTCTCGACGAGCGCCAGCGCGGTGTTGAGGGCGCGCGCCTTGCCGCCGTTCTCCAGCGTCAGCAGGCGGACGCGAGGCTCGTCGGCGAACAGTTCGCTGACCACCGCGCTGGTGCGGTCCTTGGAGCCGTCGTCGATGACGATGACCCGCACGGCGACATCGCGGCTGTCGAGCACCCGGCGTACGGCGCGCTCGATGACGCGCTCCTCGTTGAAGGCGGGGATCAGGACGGTGACGGACTGGTCGGGATCGGTCGCGGGGAAGATCTGTCGTGCCTCGCGGCGCGCCTGGTGGAGCGCCAGCCCCGACAGCGCCACCGCCCTGAGGATGCCCAGCGTGATCGCGACCATGAACAGCCATTTGATGCCGATCGTCGCCCAGCCAAGCATCAGGAACAGCGCCAGATCGCCGAACGCCGCAGTCTGGTCGCTGTCCGAGATCGGCGGATTGACGACGCCCGGCTTGATATTGGCCAGTTCGGCGATGGTGACGAAGCGGTAGCCCTTGGCCCGCATCGCATCGATCAGCAAAGGCAGCGCGGCGACCGTCTCGGAACGGTCGCCACCGGAGTCGTGGAGCAGGACGACGTTGCCGCTGCGCTCCGGATTGGAAGCCTCGACCCCGGCCAGCGCGCGATCGACGATCTCCTGCACGCCGGGCCGCTTCCAGTCGTCGGGATCGACGTGGAGGCCGACCGACAGGTAACCAAGCCGTTGCGCCTGCTCGACCGGCGCGATCTCGTCTGCGGTGCTGGGCTCGGCATCGCCGAAGTATGGCGCGCGGAACAGGCGCAGCGAATGGCCGGTGAACGCCTGGAACAGTCGCTGCGTGACGTTTAGCTCGAGCCGCGTCTCGCCGGTCGTGGCGTTCGCCAGGTTCGGGTGGGTGTAGGTGTGGTTGCCGACGTTGTGCCCCTCGGCGATCAGTCGCTGCAGCAGCGGCCGCTGGATCAGGCCGTTCTCGCCGATGATGAAGAACGTCGCATGGACATTCTTGGCCTTGAGGATGTCGAGGATTTGCGGCGTCCAGACTCCGTCGGGGCCGTCGTCGAAGGTCAGCGCGACCAGTCCCGGGCGGTAGCCAAGCCGCTCGACCTGGTACGGCGAGGGCAGGCGCAGGAAGGTCTGCCCGATGATCGTGCCGCGCTTGTCGACCGTCATGCGGCGCTGGCCGGTGATCGGCACTGCGCCGATGCGCAGCACCTCGCCATTACCTTCGATGTCGACGTTGGTGCCGGCGGGGATCGAGGCCAGCGCGGCGGGGGATGGCAGGCTACGGTGGTTGCGCCCGAACAACGCCCAGACTGAGGGGTCCTCGGTACCCATGCGCCACAGCGCCACGCCGTTGACGCCCATGCGCGCCAGCGTTGCCAGCTGGTTGTGCGCGGTCGCGGCGTCGGCGATCCACACCTCGTGCGTGTCGTCGCCTTCGTTATAGGCGAAGTGACTATTGCCGGTCGCCGCGTCGAAGATCGGCTGGACGCTGGATTCGCGGGCGTTCAGCCAGGCCTGCTCGATCGACAGCGCGTCGGTGCTGCGGTCCTTCTTCCAATCATAGGCATAGGAGGCGAAGGCGACGGCAAGCTTGTCGGACGGCACCAGCCGGGCGGCACGCGAAACCACGTCCTCGAACCAGCGCTGCGAGGCGATCGGACCGGGCGGCCCACCGGGATAATGTTCGTCATAGGCCATCAGGAACAGGCGATCGACCTGGGTCGCATAGGCCTTGAGGTTCCAGTCGGGATCGTCCGCAGGCACGGCCATGGCGATCAGCCAGTTGCGCGGGGCGAAGCGGATCCGGGCTTCCTTGAGGAACTGGTGGTAGAACGGCTGGGCGCTGGTCGGCAGGTCCTCGAAGTCGAAGAAGGCGCCGTCGGCGTGATTGGCGACCAGCAGCGCCTCGGTACGGTCGAGCGCCACCTTCCGCGCGGCCGGGTCACGCATCATCAACGCGGTGCCCGGGCCGTCCCAGTCGCCGCCGAGCGCGTTCTGGATCATCGGCAACAGCTTGGGCCGATGGACGGCGCGGCTGATGATCGCCTTGCCCTTGGCGTCGGGATAGATCGTCCAGTCGTGCTTCGGCCCGGCGACCGAGGCCCAGCCCGGCACCAGCCAGTCGACATCCTCGATATGGCGGCTCAGCGAGGCGGTACTCGCGTCGTCCCACGGCGCCGTGAAGGCAACGGCGAGCGGCTTGGCGGCGGAGTGCGGGGCCGGGTTGCGGAACGGCCGGGTGGCGCGGCGCAAATTCTCTCGCGACCGACCGACGAAATCGCCTGGATGGTCGGCGCGTCGCAGCGTCGGGCCCTCGACGGTGAACGGCAGCTGCGCCTGCGGCACCACCGCGAGGATGGTCACGGCAAAGGCTGCGACGGCCAGCACTGCCAGCAGCACGAACGCCAATACCGCGAGGATGAAGCGCCGCCGGCGCCGTCCCGAAGCATCGAAGAAGACCGGCCTGTCGCCAGGCAGGCTCACAGCAAGGCCTCGGCCATGGCGTCGACGATGGCGTCGCTGTCGAGGCGGTATTCACGGTAGAGGTCGACGAGGTCGCCGGTCTGGCCGAACCGGTCGACCCCGAGCGGGCTGACCCGGTGGCCGCAGACGCCGCCAAGCCAGGACAGCGCCGACGGACTGCCATCGACGATAGTAACCAGCCGCGCTCCGGGCGCCAGCGCGCCCAGCAGGGCCTCGGCGTGGCACGGCGTCGGCGGCGCGCCGGTCCAGCGTGCAGCGGCGCGAGCGCTCCAGCCGCGGTGCAGGAGATCGGGCGATGTCACCGCCAGAAGCCCGAGCCCCGGCAGGTCATCGACAAGCTGCTCCCATGCCGCCAGCGCCTCGACTGCCAGCGTGCCCATATAGGCGATCGCCGCCGTCGAACCGGGTGCAGGTTTGCGCAACCAGTACCCACCGGCCAGCGCGTCGGCTTCCCATCGATCGTCAGTGCGGGCGACCTGGGCGATGCTGCGCGTCGTCAGGCGCAGGTACACCGAGCCGCCGTCCTCGGCCTGCATGTGGCGGAAGGCGTAGGCCATGAACAATGCGAGTTCGTCGGCATAGGCCGGCTCGAACGCCGTCAGTCCGGGCTGTCCGATGCCCAGCAGCGGGGCGTTGATCGACTGGTGGGCGCCGCCCTCCGGCCCCAGCGTCAGGCCCGATGGCGTCGCCACCAGCAGAAAGCGCGCATCCTGGTAGCAGGCGTAGTTCAGCGCATCGAGGCCGCGCGCGATGAAAGGGTCGTAGACCGTCCCGATCGGGAACAGTTGCGTTCCGAACAGCGGTGCCGACAGCCCCGCGGCGGCCAGCATCAGGAACAGGTTGTTCTCGGCGATGCCGAGTTCGATGTGCTGGCCGGCCGGCCTTGCCGCCCACTTCTGCGGGCTGGGGATACGCGCCAGGCTGAACACATCGGCCATGTCCTGCCGCCTGAACAAGCCGCGCTGGTTGACCCAGGCGCCAAGATTGGTCGACACGGTGACATCGGGCGAGGTCGTGACGATGTGGTCCGCGAGCGCGCTGCCCGACTTGGCCAGTTCCAGCAGGATCCGCCCGAACGCCGCCTGGGTCGATTGCTCGGCGCCTTCCGGCACCGGCAGCCGATCGGGAAGCTCGATCACCGGTGCCTTGCGGTCGGCGACCTTGGCATGGAGCGGCGAGCCTTCGACGAACGCCTGCAGCGCCGCCGCGGCATTGCCGCCGAGCCCGGCATAGGGTTGCCACTCGTCGCCCTGTGCGATGCCCATCGACTGGCGCAGCGCGTCGACCTGACCGGGGTTCATCAGTCCGGCGTGATTGTCCTTGTGCCCGGCGAACGGCAGGCCATTGCCCTTGATCGTATAGGCGATGAACATCGTCGGCACATCGTCCTGAGCGGCGGCGAACGCCTCCAGCAGGGTCTCGATGCAATGCCCGCCGAGGTTGGTCATCAGCCGACCCAGCGCCTCGTCGTCGTAGCGGGCGAGCAGCGGCGCGACGCCGGCCTGCGCGCCGATGTCGGCCAGCAGTCGCGCGCGCCAGGCGGCGCCGCCCTGATAGGTCAGCGCGGCATAATCGGCATTCGGACATGCATCGATCCACGCCTCCAGCGCCGCGCCGCCGGGCAGGGCGAACGCCGCCTTCTGCAGCTTGCCGGATTTCAGGGTCAGCACCCGCCAGCCGCAGGTCGCGAAGATGTCGTCGAACCGGTCGAACATCCGGTCCATGGTGGTGTGGTCGAGCGACTGGCGGTTGTAGTCGACGATCCACCAGCAGTTGCGGACGTCGTGCTTGTACGCTTCGATCAGGCACTCATAAATATTGCCCTCGTCGAGTTCGGCATCGCCCATCAACGCTATCATTCGGCCGGTGTCAGTGGGCGCGAGACGGCCATGCGCGACCAGATAGTCCTGCACGATCGAGGCGAACGCCGTGATCGCCACGCCGAGGCCGACCGAGCCGGTGGAGAAATCGACCGGGATCTTGTCCTTCGTGCGGCTCGGATAGCTCTGCATCCCCTTGAAGCCGCGGAATGATTTCAACTGGTCGAGGGTCTGGATACCGAGCAGGTAATCGATGGCGTGAAGCACCGGCCCGGCATGCGGCTTGACCGCGACCCGGTCGTTAGGGCCGAGCGCCGCGAAATACAGCGCGGTCATGATCGTCGAGATCGAGGCGCACGACGCCTGGTGGCCGCCGACCTTCAGCCCGTCGCGGCTGTCGCGCAGATGATTGGCATTGTGGATCGTCCACGACGACAGCCAGCGTAGCCGGGCATCGAGGGTGTCCAGCGTCGCCACCAATTCGGCGCTTGCCACGGGCGGGTCGAACTCGAGAGCTTGGGTGGCCATGTTATTCGACGGTCACGCTTTTTGCGAGGTTGCGCGGCTGGTCGACGTCGGTGCCCTTGGCGATCGCGACGTGATAGGCGAGCAGCTGCACCGGGATCGAATAGACCAGCGGCGCGATGAACGGATCGACCGCCGGCATGGCAATGGAGGCGATCGTGCCTTCGCCCTGCGCCGCGATACCTTCGGCGTCGGAAATCAGCACGACCTGACCGCCGCGCGCAATGACCTCCTGCATATTCGAGACCGTCTTGTCGAAGCGCGGACCCGATGGTGCGATGACGATGACCGGGACATTCTCGTCGATCAGCGCGATCGGACCGTGCTTGAGCTCGCCCGCTGCATAACCTTCGGCGTGAATGTAGCTGATTTCCTTCAGCTTCAGCGCGCCTTCCATGGCCAGGGGGTAGTCCTGGCCGCGGCCCATGTACAGGACGTCGCGCGCCTTCGCGATGCGCTGGGCAAGGAGCGCGATGCTCTCTTCCTGCGCGAGCGCTGCATTCATCGCCGCCGGTATCTCGCTGAGCAGCATGACGTAGCGCGCCTCGTCCACCGCATCGACGCGCCCCTTCGCCTTGGCCAACGCCACGGCGAACGCCGCGAGGACCGCCAATTGGCAGGTGAAGGCCTTGGTCGAGGCGACGCCGATCTCCGGACCGGCATGGGTAGGCAGCGCGACATCGGCCTCGCGCGCCATCGACGAGGTCGGCACGTTGACGACCACCGCGGTGTGCTGCCCGCCGGCCTTGGCGTGGCGCATCGCCGCCAGCGTGTCGGCGGTCTCGCCGGATTGCGAAATGAACAGCGCCAAGCCGTCGGGCTCCAGCACCGGGTCGCGGTAGCGGAATTCCGAGGCGTTATCGATCTCGACCGGCACCCGCGCCAGCTGCTCGATCCAGTATTTGGCGATCTGCCCGGCGTAGAGGCTGGTGCCGCATGCGACCAGGATGATGCGCTTGATGCCCGCGAGGTCGAAGGGCAGCGCGGGCAGGGCGACGACCTGCTCCAGCGGACGAAGGTAGGCGCCGAGGGTCTGGGCCACGACGATGGGCTGCTCGTGGATCTCCTTCTCCATGTAGTGGCGGTGGTTGCCCTTGCCGGTCATCGCGCGGCTGGCGGTCGAGACGATGACCTGCCGCGTCACGGGGCGATCATGCGCGTCGAACACCTGCGCGCCGCTGCGGTCGATGACGACCCAGTCGCCCTCCTCGAGATAGGCGATGCGGTTGGTCAGCGGCGCGAGCCCGAGTTCGTCGGAGCCCAGGAACATCTCGCCATCGCCGTACCCGAGGACCAGCGGCGAGCCACGGCGGGCGCCGATCAGCAGGTCGGGATAGCGACGGAACACGATGGCGAAGGCAAAGGCACCGTGCAGGCGCTTCAATACCGCCGCGACGGCTGCCTGCGGCTCGACGCCGCGCTCGACCTCGCGGCTGATCAGTTGGGCGACGACCTCGGTATCGGTCTGCGATTCGAATACCCGTCCATCGGCGAGGAGTTCGTCGCGCAGGGCGCGGAAATTCTCGATGATGCCGTTGTGGACCAGCGCCACTTCGCCCGTCGCATGCGGATGGGCGTTGTCGACCGTCGGCGCGCCGTGCGTCGCCCAGCGGGTGTGGGCGATCCCGAGCTTGCCCGGCAGCGGCTCGATCGCGAGCTTGCGGACCAGATTGTCGAGCTTTCCCTCCGCCCGGCGCCGGTCGAGCCGGTCGTCGTGCAGGGTGCAGACCCCCGCCGAGTCATAGCCGCGATATTCCAGCCGGCGCAGCCCCTCGATGAGCCGGTCGCAAACGTCGTTCTTACCGATGATGCCGATGATACCGCACATTTAACCGCGCACTCCGTCCGCTGCCGCGCCGCTCCTAGATCAGGATCAGCACATACGGAACCTGAACCGTCAGTCCTCCGATATGAAGTGACTGGCAAGGTGTCATCCGTAGCCGGCGCATAAGTCGTTTCATTGCCGAACGGAAGTCAGCTGGTCTTGCGCGCGATCATTGCCGAGCGGAAGCGCGCTGCCCAACCCGGCTTGCGGGTCGCCTGCGGTCGCGCCAAGGCCAACGCGTCGGGCTCGACATCCGACGTCAGCACTGTCCCGGCGGCGACGATCGCTCCCGCGCCGATGGTAACCGGCGCCACCAATGCGCTGTTCGAACCGATGAATGCGCCCGCTCCGATGTTCGTGCGATACTTGAAGAACCCGTCGTAGTTGCAGGTGATCGTTCCAGCACCGATGTTGGTGTCGGCACCGATCTCGGCATCTCCGATGTAGCTCAGGTGGTTCACCTTCGCCCGGACGTCGAGGTGGGCGTTCTTGATCTCGACGAAATTGCCAACCTTCGACCTGGCGTCGAGAACAGTGCCGGGACGCAATCGCGCGAACGGACCGACCTCGACCTTTTCGCCGATCACGGCGCCCTCGATATGACAGTTCGCCCTGATCCGCGCTCCGGTCGCGACGCTGACCCCGGGGCCGAACCACACATTCGGCTCTATGCTGACGTCGGAGGCGATCGTCGTATCATACGAGAACCATACGGTTTCGGGAGCGATCAGCGACACGCCGGCAGTCATCATCGCGGCGCGACGCCGGGCCTGCCACGCGCCCTCGACCGCAGCCAATTCAGCGCGCGAGTTGATCCCCGCGACCTCGGCAGCGTCTGTCTCGATGACCCGCGACGCGCTGCTCGCCAGTCCGACGATATCGGGAAGATAATATTCGCCGGCCGCATTGTCGTTACCGACGCGCGCCAGCAACGGCCACAGATCGGCGGCGCGGATCGCCAGCAATCCGGAGTTGCACAGCGTCACGGCGCGCTCGGCCTCGCTCGCATCCTTGTATTCGACCATCCGCTCGATGATCCCGTCGTGCGCGAGGATGCGACCGTAAGCTGCTGGATCGACAGGACGGAACCCCAGGACGACGGCACCGACATCGCCGGTGAGCGCGTCGAGCATCCGACGCATCGTCGCGGTCTCCACCAGCGGCACGTCGCCGTAGAGGATGAGGATGTCGCCATCGAAGCCGGCAAGGGCGCTCTCGGCCTGCTGAACGGCATGGGCGGTGCCCAGCTGCGGCTGTTGCACGACGACGCCTGCCCCGGACCGGATCACGGCGGCCTCGACCTGCTCGCGCCCGGCGCCGACGACGATCACCTTGGCGGCAGGCGCCAGTCCATCGACGCTGGCGAGCAGGTGGAGCAGCATCGGCCTGCCGGCCAATGGGTGCAGGACCTTGTGCAGCGTCGACTTCATCCGCGTGCCCTGGCCCGCCGCCAGGATGATTGCAGCAACGGGACGTGGGAATGTGTCGGGCATGTCAAAGTCCTGCCATATCGCACTTGCGTTTTCCAGCGCCGCCCGCGAGCCTTGCGCGCATGAAACTTCCCAAGCTCGTCATCTTCGACCTCGACGGAACGCTGGTCGACAGTTCCCCGGATCTTTGCGGGGCGCTCAACCACACGCTCGCCGAACTCGGCCGGCCTGCGGTCGATCTCGCGACGGTGCGCCACCTCGTCGGGCACGGCGCCCGCGTACTGATCGAGCGCGGTCTCGCTCATACGGGGGGCGGGACTTCGGAGGACGTGGATCGCGGCCTGCCGCTGTTCCTCGCCTATTACGCCGCCCATATCGCCGATGGCACGGTCGTCTTTCCTGGTGTGGAAGCGAGCCTCGACCAACTCACCGCGGCCGGCGTCCGTGTCGCGATCTGCACCAACAAGCCGTACACGCTCAGCGTTGCACTGATCGAGGCGCTCGGCTGGCAGCAGCGCTTCGACGCAATCCTCGGGGCCGACAGCGTTCCGGCGCGCAAGCCTGACCCCGGCCATGTCGTGGCGACGGCAGAAGCCGTCGGGATTCCCGTGGATCAAGCCATCTTCGTCGGTGATACCTCGGTCGATGTCGCCGCTGCTCGCGCGGCTGGTATCCCGGTCATCGCCGTGTCCTTCGGCTTTTCGGACGGTCCTGCGACCGGCCTGGGCGCCGACCTTGTCATAGATCATTATGACAAATTGTTGCCCGCGCTGGCATCGCTCTCGAAATGAAGCTGTTGCTCGCCTTGTTGGCAATCGCGTGCATCACGATTGTCATATTGGCGATCTACCTGAGCAAAATGCGGATCGCTCTCAAACTCGCGCGGGCCCGGCGCAGCGCGCCTAATCCGGAGCCGGAAGCCCCGGTGCCGACCGACCGGGTCACCATCGAGGCACTGGCCGATCCGGCCCTGCTGGTCGACACCGGGCTGCGCGTCGCCGCGGCCAACGCGCCCGCCCGCGACCTGTTCGGCCCGCGCATCGTCGCCGAAGACCTCCGCCTCGTGCTGCGTCATCCAGCCGTGCTCGACCTGACGCGCCTTGCCCTTGCGGGTGCCGAGCCGATGCTGCGCGAGGTGACCAGCCTCGGCGTCGACAACGGCGCCTTCCGCGTCCGCGCCGTCATGGTCGATGGCGGGCAGCTGCTGCTGACGTTCTCCGACATCACGCAGACGCGGCTGACCGAGCGGATGCGCGTCGATTTCGTCGCCAACGCCAGCCACGAATTGCGGACGCCGCTCGCGACGCTGACCGGCTTCATCGAAACCCTGCAGGGTCCTGCCGCCGAAGATGCCCCGGCCCGGGAACGTTTCCTCGATATCATGTCGCGAGAGGCCGGGCGCATGTCGCGCCTCATCGACGACCTGCTGTCGCTGTCGCGTATCGAGCTCGACAAATATGTCAGGCCGCAGGTCGCGCTGGCGCTGCCGCCTCTGTTCGCAGATGTCGCCAAGACCTTGGCGATGCGCCTCGAGGCCGATGAGCGCCGCCTGCGCATCGATCCCGGCGTCGACCTGCCGAACGTCATCGCCGATCGCGACCAGATCCTGCAAGTGCTGCACAACCTCGTCTCCAACGCGCTGAAGTACGGGCGATCGGGCTCCGAGATCGTCCTGGCGGCCGAGCCCATTCCCAGTGGCGTGCGGGTGACGGTCAGCGACAAGAGCGACGGTATCGCGCCGGAGCATTTGCCCCGCCTGACCGAGCGCTTCTACCGCGTCGACACCAGCCGATCCCGCAAGATGGGCGGCACCGGCCTTGGCCTCGCCATCGTCAAGCACATCGTCGAGCGCCACCGCGGGCAGTTCGAGATCGCCAGCCGGCTGGGCGAAGGCACCACTGTGTCGTTCACGCTTCCCGCCGCATTGCTGCCGCCGCCCGCGTCACAAATCTGAAGCATAACTGTAATATAAATCTCACTGAGCCCGGCTACGCGGTGCCATCGCCGTATGGGGTCGCCCGTACCGATGGGGCTCAAGGAGAATTGTCTTGCTGACTAAAGCCATGCTCGCAGCTGGAGTGGCCGTTGCCGGCTCCGTGATCGGGCTTTCGGGTGCCGAGGCTCGGACCCAGATCCGCATCGTCGGTTCGTCGACGGTCTACCCGTTCACGACCGCGGTCGCAGAGCAGTTCAAGCGCACCAACCCACAGTTCCAGGCACCGATCGTCGAATCCACCGGCACCGGCGGCGGCATCAAGCTGTTCTGCTCCGGTGTCGGCGAGCAGTTCCCCGACATGGCCAATGCGTCGCGCCGCATCAAGGCGAGCGAGATCAAGCAGTGCCGCGCCGCCGGCGTCACCGGCATCATCGAGATCCAGGTCGGCCTTGACGGCATCGCCATGGCAGAGGGCCGCGCCGGCACCATTCCGAGCCTGTCCGAGCTCGACATCTACAAGGCGCTGGCGGCAACGCCGTTCGGCAAGAAGAACACCGCCAAGACCTGGAAGGACGTCAACGCGAAGCTTCCGGCGATCAAGATCGAAGTTCTCGGGCCGCCGCCGACGTCGGGCACTCGCGACGCTTTCGGCGAGCTGATCATGACCAAGGGTTGCGAGACAAGCCCGGCCGTGGTCGCCATGAAGGCAGCCGACGCCGCCAAATACGCCAACGTCTGCACCAAGCTGCGTGAAGACGGCGCCTATGTCGAAGCCGGCGAGAACGACAACCTCATCGTCCAGAAGCTGGCCGCCAACCCGAACGCACTGGGTATCTTCGGCTACAGCTACCTCGAAGAGAACCGCGACAAGATCAAGGACGTGCCGCTGCAGGGCGTCCCGGCGACCTACGACAACATCGCCAGCTTCAAATACCCGGCCTCGCGCCCGCTGTACGTCTACGTCAAGGCGCAGCACATGAAGGCGGTCCGCGGCATGAAGGAGTTCCTGGCCGAGTATTCGAGGGAAACTACCTGGGGCAAGGGCGGCTATCTCGCTCGTCGCGGCCTCGTCGCATCGCCTGATGCCGTGCGGACCAAGAACGCCCAGATTGCCACGTCGGCGACGCTGCTCGACCTCGCGTCGATCAAGTAAGCTCAACACCGGTGTCCCTGACGGTTATCGTCTTCCTGCTACTCGGGCTCGGCCTCGTCGCCTTTACGACGGGTCGGGCGCGGGGCGCAGTGTTTGCCGGAGCCGGACGGGGTGGCCGGGACATCGGGCGGGTTCATTCCCGCCCGAACTATCACGGCGCGTTCGTCGCGATGACCGGGCTGCTGCCGGCACTGCTGCTGGTCGCGGCCTGGTCGTTCGTCGGTGACGGCGTCGTCGGCGACAAGGTGATCTCGACTGTCGCGGCTGCCGACCGCCCGGTCACGCCGCTCGATCGCTCGGCTTTCATGAGCGAGGTCAAGGGCATCGCCAGCGGCGAGATGGAGGCGGGCTTCAATCCCGCCACCGGCCCGGCGGCGAAGGTCTATGTCGAGACCCGGAACGGCTACAACATGATCGTCGGCGGGATCGCCGCGGCGCTGGTCGCGCTGGGTGCTGTCTGGGCGCTGTCGCGGCTGCGGGCCGACTTCCGCGCGCGGAACAGCGTCGAGCGCGGCGTCATGTGGGTGCTGATGCTGGCTTCGCTGGTCGCGATCCTGACGACGCTGGGCATCGTGCTGTCGCTGGTGTTCGAAAGCATTCGCTTCTTCGACAAGGTTTCCGTCGTCGAGTTCCTGACCGGCACCGTCTGGTCGCCGCAGACCGCACTTCGAGCCGACCAGGTCGGATCCTCCGGCGCGTTCGGCGCGGTACCGCTGTTCTGGGGGACGATCTTCATCGGGGCGATCATCGCGATGATCGTCGCCATCCCGCTCGGGCTGATGACGGCGATCTACCTCACACAATATGCTGCGCCCCGCCTGCGCCGGATGCTCAAGCCGCTGCTGGAGATCCTCGCGGGCGTGCCGACCGTGGTCTACGGGTTCTTCGCCGCCCTGACCGTTGCCCCCGCCGTCCGCGACTTTGCGGTGTCGATCGGCATCGGCGGCGCCTCCTCGGAAAGCGCACTGGCCGCCGGCGCCGTGATGGGCGTCATGATCATCCCGTTCGTTTCCTCGATGGCCGACGATGCGCTGACCGCAGTGCCCGGCGCGATGCGCGACGGCAGCCTGGCGATGGGCGCAACGACCTCCGAAACCATCCGCCGCGTGCTCGTCCCGGCGGCGCTGCCCGGCATCGTCGGCGGCGTGCTGCTGGCCGTCAGCCGGGCGATCGGCGAGACCATGATCGTCGTCATGGCCGCCGGCCTCGCCGCCAACCTGACCGCCAATCCGTTCGCCAGCGTCACCACGGTGACCGCCCAGATCGTCCAGCTGCTGACCGGCGACCAGGAGTTCGACAGCCCCAAGACCCTGTCCGCCTTCGCGCTGGGGCTGGTGCTGTTCGTCATCACGCTGTTGCTCAATGTTTACGCGCTGTCCGTCGTCAAGCGCTATCGGGAAGCTTATGAGTAGCTCGGCCTCGCACTGGTCGTCGCCGCAGATGTCGGCGCGCATTCGGGCGCGCTACCGCAGCGAGGCGATCTTCAAATATACCGGCCTGTTCGCGCTGGTGCTGGCCGCAGCGTTCCTGGTGTTCCTGGTCGCGACCGTCATCCAGAAGGGCGGCAGTGGCTTCCTGACCACCGAGGTCAAGCTCAGCGTGACCTATGACCCGGCGGCGCTTGGCATCGACCCGACGGCGGCGCGAGGTCCGAACGCCAAGGCGGCGATCCGGGCCGGCGACTTCCAGGGCCTGATGGTCCGATCGGCAGCCGGGCTCGGCCAGGGCGCCGACATGGTCAGCGAGGGCGGCTGGCTGGCGCTGCGCGAGGCGGTCGTCGCCGACCCGTCGCTGCTCGGCAAGACCGTCGCCATCTGGGTTCCGGTCAAGAGCAAGCTCGACCAGATCGCCAAGGGCAAATACGACTTTGCCGAGCCCGAGACGACACGCGGCGTCAGCGATGTCGAGGTCGCGCAGTACCGCGCGCTCGACAAGCGTGGGCTGGTTCGCACCGGCTTCAACTGGACTTTCCTCAAGGCCGCCGACTCCAACGATCCCGAACTGGCGGGGATCTGGGGGGCGACCAAGGGCTCGCTGCTGACCCTGCTGGTGACGCTCGGACTGTCGTTCCCGGTCGGCGTCCTGTCGGCGATCTACCTCGAGGAATTTGCGCCGAAGAACCGCTGGACCGACCTGATCGAGGTCAGCATCAACAACCTTGCCGCCGTGCCGTCGATCATCTTCGGGCTGCTCGGGCTGGCGGTGTTCCTCAACTTCTTCAACATGCCGCGCTCGGCACCCATCGTCGGCGGACTGACGCTGGCGCTGATGACGCTGCCGGTCATCGTCATTGCGGGGCGCGTCGCGATCAAGGCGGTGCCGCCGTCGATTCGCGATGCAGCGCTCGGCGTGGGTGCCTCGCCGATCCAGGTGGTGTTCCAGCACGTCCTGCCGCTGGCGCTGCCCGGCATCCTGACCGGGACGATCATCGGCATGAGCCGCGCCTTGGGCGAGACCGCGCCGCTGCTGCTGATCGGCATGCGCGCCTTCGTCACCGACACGCCGCAGGGCCTGAGCAATCCGGCTACGGTGCTGCCGGTCCAGGTCTTCCTGTGGTCCGACGACGTCCAGCGCGGCTTCGTCGAGAAGACCTCGACTGCGATCATCGTCCTGCTGATTTTCCTGATGTTGATGAACAGCGTCGCCATCTATCTCCGTAATCGCTTCGAGAGGCGCTGGTAGTCCAATGAACATGCAGACCAACCTCGCCGCCCAGAATGTCCCCGTCGTTCGCGGCCTTGCCGCCGAAGCGGTGACCACCAAGATGACGGCGCGCAACGTCAACGTCTTCTACGGCGCCAAGCAGGCGCTGAAGGACGTTTCGATCGACGTCAGCCTGGAGAATGTCACCGCGTTCATCGGCCCGTCCGGTTGCGGCAAGTCGACCTTCCTGCGCTGCATGAACCGCATGAACGACACCGTCGCCTCGGCGCGTGTCGAGGGCGAGATCAAGCTCGACGGCGAGGACATCTACAAGTCCGGCATGGACGTCGTGCAGCTGCGCGCCCGCGTCGGCATGGTCTTCCAGAAGCCTAACCCGTTCCCCAAGTCGATCTATGACAATGTCGCCTATGGCCCCAAGATCCACGGCCTCGCCAATGCCAAGGCGGACCTCGACATCATCGTCGAGAAGTCGCTGCGCCGCGCCGGCCTGTGGGAAGAAGCCAAGGACCGGCTGCAGGACAGCGGCACCGCCATGTCGGGCGGCCAGCAGCAGCGGCTGTGCATCGCCCGTGCCATCGCGGTCGATCCGGAAGTCATCCTGATGGACGAGCCATGCTCGGCGCTCGACCCGATCGCCACGGCGCGGATCGAGGAACTGATCGACGACCTGCGCGGTCGCTACGCCATCGTCATCGTCACGCACAACATGCAGCAGGCGGCGCGCGTCAGCCAGAAGACGGCGTTCTTCCACCTCGGCACGATGGTCGAGTACGGCGATACGTCGACGATCTTCACCAATCCGCACGAGCAGCGCACCAAGGACTATATCACCGGCCGCTACGGCTGATCCGGTAAGAGGAGTAGAATATCGTGGCCGACCAGTCGCCTGGGCATACCGTCAAATCCTATGACAACGAGATCCACCAGCTGCGCTCGCTGATCGCGCAGATGGGTGGCCTGTGCGAAAGCCAGATCATCGCGTCGGTCGATGCGCTGCAGCGTCGTGACAGCGATGCGGCGCTGAGCGTCGTCGCCACCGACGCCCGCATCGACGCGCTGGAGACCGAGGCCGAGGCGCTGGCGATCCGCATCATCGCGTTGCGGGCGCCGATGGCCAGCGACCTCCGCGAGATCGTCGCCGCCTTGAAGATCAGCTCGGTCCTGGAGCGGGTCGGCGACTACGCCAAGAACATCGCCAAGCGCGCCTCGGTGCTGGCCCAGAGCGCCCCGATCGCACCGATGGTCATCGTGCCAGAGATGGCGCGTGTCGTCGCCTCGATGGTCAAGGACGTGCTCGATGCGTTCGTCGACCGCGATCCGGACAAGGCGCTCGCGGTGTGCCAGCGCGATGCGACGGTCGATAACCTTTATTCCAGCCTGTTCCGCTCGCTGCTGACCTTCATGATGGAAAATCCGCAGGCGATCACGCCGTCGGCGCACCTGCTGTTCATCGCGAAGAACCTGGAGCGCATCGGCGACCACGCCACCAACGTCGCCGAGATGGTGCACTACAGCGCCACCGGCACGCATATCGCGGAGCGGCCGCGGGGTGACGACACCTCGCTGTCGAACTTTGCACCTGCCGCCAACTGACGGAGTTCAGCCGATGAAGCCCCGCATCCTGCTGGTCGAGGACGACGCCAACCTCGTCGAACTGATGACCTACAACCTCGAGAAGGAAGGCTTTTCCGTCGTCCAGACCGGCGATGGCGAGGAGGCGCTGGTCCTGGCCGAGGAGGACAAGCCCGACCTCGTCATCCTCGACTGGATGATCGCCAACCTGTCGGGCATCGAGGTCTGCCGCCGCCTGCGCCGCTCGCCGACGACTGCCAGCCTGCCGATCGTCATGTTGACCGCCCGCGCCGAGGAAGCCGACCGCATCCGCGGGCTGGAGACCGGCGCCGATGATTACGTCACCAAGCCGTTCTCGCCGCGCGAGCTGATCGCGCGGGTCCGCGCCGTCCTGCGCCGCCTGCGTCCGGCCCTGACCGGCGGCAATCTGGACTATGCGGGGATCGTCATGGACACCTCCGCGCACCGCGTCACCCGTGACGGGCAGCCGATCGTCCTCGGTCCGACGGAATTTCGCCTGATGCGGCATTTCCTCGAGCATCCCGGCCGCGTCTTCAGCCGCGAGCAGTTGCTCGACGCCGTGTGGGGCCGCGACGTCTATGTCGAGCAGCGCACCGTCGACGTCCACATCCGCCGGCTTCGCAAGGCGATCAACGGTGGTGACGCACTGCCCGACGTGATCCGGACGGTACGTTCTGCAGGCTATGCACTTGATCTGGATACGCCGGTGCTGAAGCTGGCGAGCTGAGGCCGTGGTTTGACCGGGGCAGGGGCTTGCCCTAGCTTTCGTCCGTCCGGGGGAGGGCAGGCGAATGGCTGAGACGCGCTGTCACTTGTTTCGCGCTGTCCGCAACGGCACCTTTGCTGGCGAGCTGGTCAACGACGGCGCTCCCGTTGGTGGCCTGCTTTATCCCAGCTTCGTCGATCGCGATGTTCGCGACTCGCTCGGACAGACACAGAAGAGCCGTGCCGAAGTCATCGTCGAGGTCGGCGCGAACGGTCCCGAGATCAGCCCGGGTGGCAGTATCTCGGTCCAGGACAAGCCCGGCTGGTTCGGCAATGCCAATTGGCGTTATTTCCATATTCCGGAAGGGACTTCGATCCCGGAGTCGCTGGTCATCAGCATCGGGCGCGAGGCGAAGTGGAACTCGACACATTCGGTGATGGCGCGCCATTCCAGGATCGAGGCGCGAACCCGGATGACGCTGGCGGCGATGATGGGCGCCCTCGACAATCTGGCGCGCAGTGCTGTCGTCGCGCAGTACCGGCAAGCCCGCAGTTGAGCCCGTTCGGAGCAGCAAGTGCCTGAAGTCGGCGGCAATACTCTGGTCATGGCGATCCAGGCGGTGGCGCGCGAGATCCGCCGCCTCGACGCGATGTGCGGCAGCGTCGACGCCAATCCCAACGACCAGGAACTGTTGTTCGCCTATGAGCAGGCGGCAGAGGAACTGGAGGACGCCTATGCGTCTGCCGGTCGCAAGCAGATCAACCTGCCGCCCTATGACGAGTTGGTCGCGGACTGAGTCGGCCCCTTGCCGGGGTGCCACCGCCTCCCGTAAACGCTGCGCCCGAGAGTTTCAGGGATCGATCCATGACCATTCGCTTCGACAATCGCGTCGCCATCGTCACCGGTGCCGGCGGCGGCCTCGGCCGCGCCTATGCGCTGGCGCTGGCGGAGCGCGGCGCCAAGGTGCTGGTCAACGACCTGGGTGGCGCGCGCGATGGCTCGGGCAGTTCGTTGTCGGCGGCGCAGGCGGTGGTCGACGAGATCGTCGCGGCGGGCGGCGAGGCGATGGCCAATGGCGCCAGTGTCACCGACGCGGTCGCGGTCGAGAAGATGGTCGCCTTCGTCAAGGAGCGCTGGGGCCGGATCGACGTCCTGATCAACAATGCCGGCATCCTGCGCGACAAGACGTTCGCCAAGATGAGCCTCGACGACTTCCGCCAGGTCGTCGACGTTCATCTGATGGGCTCGGTCACCTGCACCAAGGCGGTATGGGAGACGATGCGCGAGCAGGCCTTCGGACGTATCCTGATGACGACCTCGTCCTCCGGGCTGTACGGTAATTTCGGCCAGGCGAACTATGGCGCGGCAAAGCTCGGGTTGGTCGGCCTGATGAAGACGCTGAGCCTCGAAGGTGCCAAGTACAACGTCCGCTGCAACACCATCGCGCCGGTCGCCGCCACGCGCATGACCGAGGATCTGATGCCGCCGGAGATGCTGGCGAAGATGGGCGCCGAGACGGTGATGCCGGCAGCGCTGTTCCTGGTCAGCAACGACGCCCCGTCGAACGCCATCGTCAACGCCGGCGCCGGGGGCTTCGAGCGCGCCTATGTGACGCTGACCCGCGGCATTCACGTTGACCACGCCGACATGACGCCCGAGAACATCGCCGCCCGTTGGGACGAGATCAGCGATCGTAACGGCGAGATCGTGCCCGATACCGGCGCCGCTCAGGGCATGATGGCACTCGGCGGGATGCGGTAACCCACAGCTAAGTTCGCCCCGACCTTGCGGGCGACCGAGTCCGACTGCCACATACGCACCATGCCGCACGCACCGTTCGTCCACCTGCGACTCCAGTCCGCCTATTCGATGCTCGAAGGCGCGATGGGTCCCGACGATATCGCCAAGGCGTGCCGCAAGCTGGGTTTTCCAGCCGTGGTCCTCGCCGACCGCAACAACATGTTCGGGGCGATGGAGTTTTCCGACGCGTGCGAAAAGGCGGGCGTGCAGCCGGTGATCGGCGTCTGCGTCGCAGTCGAGCGCCCAGGCGCCCGCACGGTGCTGCAGCGGCCGGTCAGCGACTGGCTGGTGTTGCTGGCCCAGGACGCGACGGGATATTCGAACCTGATCTCACTGGTCAGCGAGGCGCACCTTGGCGGCGAACTCGCCGACGAACCTCGGCTGACCCTGGGCGCGCTGGAGGGCCGTACCGACGGTCTGATCGCCTTGACCGCCGGGCCCGAGGGTGCGCTGGCCCGCCTGCTCGCCGATGGCCAGGACGCCGATGCCTATGCAAACGCCCTCGAAGCGGCGTTCCCCGGACGGCTGTATGTCGAGATCAGCCGTACCGACGATCCCATCGAGGCACGCTCCGAGACGGCGCTCATCGCGCTGGCGCAGGCGCGCGACCTGCCGCTGGTCGCGACCAACCCGGTGCGTTTCGCGACACCCGACGTTCATGCGGCGCACGATGCCATGCTGTGCATCGCGGACAGCGCCTATGTCGATGCGGAGGACCGCCGCCGCTCCAACCCGCATGGCTGGCTGAAGTCGCCCGCTGAAATGGCCAAGCGCTTTGCCGACCTGCCCGAGGCGCTGGCCAACACGCTGACCGTCGCGCGCCGCTGCGCTGTCCGCGCGCCGTCGCGCGCGCCGATCCTGCCCAGCATCGCGGGCGATCCGGAGGCGGAGAAGATCGCGCTGGCGCAACAGGCGCGCGATGGGCTGGCGGCGCGTCTCGAGACACTCGGCATAACGGACGACGACGGCGTCTACGAGAAGCGCCTGAAGTACGAGACGCAAGTCATTGCCGACATGGGATTTTCGGCATATTTCATCATCGTCGCCGACTTCATCGTCTGGGCCAAGGCGCAGGGCATCCCGGTCGGGCCGGGCCGCGGCTCGGGTGCCGGCTCGGTGGTCGCCTGGGCGCTGACCATCACCGACCTTGATCCGATCTACCACGGCCTGCTTTTCGAGCGCTTCCTCAACCCCGAGCGCGTGTCGATGCCCGACTTCGACATCGACTTTTGCGAAACCCGCCGCGACGAGGTCATCGGCTACGTCCAGCAGCGCTATGGCCGCGACCGCGTCGCCCAGATCATCACCTTTGGACGGCTGAAGGCCCGCGCCGTCATCAAGGACGTCGGCCGCGTCCTGCAGATGCCGTACGGCCAGATCGACCGCATTGCCAAGCAGATCCCCAGCCACCCGACCGACCCCTGGACGCTGGCCCGCGCGCTCGGCGTCGGCACCGACAAGGACGGCCGCAAATTCCCCGGTATTTCCGAGCTGATCGCCGAGCGCCGCCGCGACGAGAAGGTCGAGCGCCTGTTCGACATCGCGCTCAAGCTGGAAGGGCTGCCGCGCCACGCCTCGACCCACGCCGCCGGCGTCGTCATCGGCGACCGGCCGCTGGCGCAGTTGGTGCCGATGTACCGCGATCCGCGCTCCGACATGCCGGTCACGCAGTTCGACATGAAGTACGTCGAGAAGGCCGGGCTGGTGAAGTTCGACTTCCTCGGTTTGAAGACGCTCAGCGTGCTGGCGCGGGCCGTCGAGCTGCTCAAGGCGCGCGGCGTGACGCTCGATCTCGCGACGCTGCCGCTCGACGATCCCGACACCTACGCCCTGATCGCGCGCGGCGACACCGTCGGCGTGTTCCAGTTCGAGTCCGAGGGCATGCGGCGTGCGCTGGGGCTGGTGAAGCCCGACCGTTTCGCCGACATCGTCGCGCTCGGCGCCTTGTACCGCCCGGGCCCGATGGACAACATCCCGAGCTTCGCGGCGCGCAAGGCCGGGCGCGAAGTTCCCGACTACCTTCACCCCAGCCTGGAGACCTGCCTGAACGAGACCTACGGGGTCATCGTCTACCAGGAGCAGGTCATGCAGATCGCCCAGATCCTGGCCGGCTATAGCCTCGGTGACGCCGACCTGCTGCGCCGCGCGATGGGCAAGAAGATCCAGAAGGAGATGGACGAGCAGAAGGTCCGCTTTGCCGAAGGTGCGGCGGCGAACGGCGTCGACAAGGCGCAGGCCGGGCGCATCTTCGAGCTGGTCAACAAGTTCGCCAACTACGGCTTCAACAAGAGCCACGCCGCTGCCTATGCCGTGCTCAGCTATCAGACCGCTTGGCTGAAGGTCCATCATCCGGTCGAGTTCTTCACGGCCTCGATGGCCTATGACATCACCAATACCGACCGGCTGGCGATTTTCGTCGATGACATGCGGCGCAGCGGTGTCAAATGCTTGCCGCCGTGCATCAATGCATCGCATGCGGACTTCGCGGTCGAGGGCGACGCTGTTCGCTACGCCCTCGCCGGCCTCAAGGGCGTCGGCGAAAAGGCGATGGCTGCCGTCGTCGAAGGTCGCGCGGGCGCGCGGTTCACCGGCCTCGCCGACTTTGCCCACCGTGTCGATCCCAAGCTGCTCAACAAGCGGCAGGTCGAAAGCCTGATCGCGGCCGGCAGCTTCGACGGGCTCGAAGCCAACCGGGCCGGGGTGCACATGCTCGCCGAGGCGCTGCTCGGCACCGCCCAGGCCGCTGCCGCTGCCCGCGAGTCCGCGCAGGTCGCGATGTTCGGTGATGCCCCGGAGCGTTCGACCGCGATGCTGGTGCCGCCCGCCGCGCGCTGGTCGATCGCCGAAAGCATGGCCAAGGAAAAGGAGGCTTTCGGCTTCTACTTCTCCGGCCATCCGGCCGACGCCTTTGCGCATGTCCTGGAAGCCAATGGCGCCAAGACCTGGGCCGAAGTCGCAGGCGCCGCAGCCCCGGCTGGTGGTGGCCGCGCCGGGGTCGTCATGGCAGGGCTGATCGAGGAGGTCCGCTGGCGCACGCCGCAGAACGGCACGGGCAATCGCTACCTGCTGATCACCATGAGCGATGCCAGCGGGCAATATGTCGCCAGCTGTTTCGACGAGGAAGCGCAGGTACTGATCGAGGCCGCGGTCGAGGTCGGGCAGCCCGTGCTGATCCAGGGCGAACTGCTGTACCGCCCCGGCGAGGATGCGCCGCGCGTCACCATCCGCGGCCTGACCGGACTTGCCGACATGGCGCGGCGAACGCGCTGCCGCCTGACCATCGACATGGCGGCGGGCCACGCCGGCGCACTGGCGCAGTTGCTGGAGAAGGCGCGGGGCGGGCGCGGCGAGGTGCTGGCACGGATCGCCTTGCCCGGAGGCCGGGTCGCCAACCTCAACCTTGGCCGCGACTTCAACATCGACACCGAGTTGAAGGGCAGGGTGGAGCGTCTCCGCGGCATCTCCGGGGTGCTCCTCGGCGCTGCCTAGCTTCTATCGCTCGGCCGGGTCGACGCCGGGTGTCAGTTCCCAGCTGTGCTCGCCTGTCCAGACCTCAGGGACCTTCTTGCCGAACGCATCGCGCGCGGCCCGGTAGCGCAGGCGCTGCTTCATCAGCGCACAGGTGCCGATGTCGAGATCCTCGTTGCCGCTCGAGCGCGTCACCTTGCAGTCGGTGATGCGTCCGCCAACGCCGACGATAAAGCGTACGTAGACAGTGCCTTCGGCGCGCGCGGCAAAGGCAGCGCGCGGATAATCGGACTCCCTGATCCGGCCGCCGATCCAGCGGGACGGCGTACCGCCGCCATCTCCGTCGCCGGCCGCGCCACTGCCGGTGCCGGTGCCCGCGCCGCCGGCGCCGCTGCCTGGGCCCGGCGTCGTTGCAGCGCCCGCGTCCGCGTCGCTGTCGATACCGGGCAGCAGCGCCGCGGCGACGGGTGGCGGCTTTGCCGGGGGGATAACGACAGGCGGCGCCACGATCGGCGCAGCCTTGGCCTTCAAATTGGCAGCGGATGCCCGCCCCGCAGGTCGCACCTGGCGCACCCGCTTGGGCACGATCTTCTCGGGCGGCGGCGGTGGCTCGGGTGCTACTTCGAACACCGCGATGGTATCGACGACCTTTTGGGTGAAGTCGGCGGCGAGACCTGAAATCAGCATCCAGCCGATCAGCAGTTGCAGCCCGACCGCGGCCAGCGCTGCAACCAGCCGTCCTCGCAATGTCCTGTCGTCAGCGATCACCCCGGCTTCAACGCCCGGGATTGCGAACCGTTCGATCGGCGTCGCCCGGGGAGGCTCAGACGTTCTCGCGCAGGCGAACGTCCATGGCGAGTTGCGTGCGGCTCTCCAGCCCCAGCTTCGAATAGACGTTGTGCAGGTGCATCTTCACCGTGCCCTCCGAAATGCCGAGCTGGGTGGCGATCACGCGGTTGCGCTGGCCGGTTGCCACCAGCCGTGCGACATCGCGCTCGCGCCGCGTCAGCGGATCGACGACGGGCGTGTGACGCTGGCTCATCCGGTCATACGCCGCTTTCATGGCGCGTGGATCGAGCCATTGCCCGCCATCGGCGACAGTCGCGACGCAGTGCATGACGCTGTCGGCGGACGCCGACCTGAGCAGGAGCCCATCGACGCCGAGTTCGACGGCATCGATCGGCAAGACGCCGTCGAGGCAGGGTACGAAAAGGATGGCCCGCGTCGGCGACTGCGCATGTCGCAGGTGGCGCAACAGGTCGAGCGACGACGAACCGTCATCCTCGAAATCGATGATCGCCATGGTCGGCCGGTCGCGCAGGAGCGAGTCGCGCATCTCCGCGCCCGATGTATGGCGCGAGGTGATCAGATAGCCCGCGCTCGACAATAGCGTCGCAACCGCGTCCGCAATCAGCGGATAAATCGTGCCGACGCTTACGCTGTGCCGGTTTACGCCGTTGCCGTTGCGACCCATGGAAAACCTTGTACGCTGAGTTGGCCAAGATACGACGGCCGCAAACCGGCGGTTGCACTAAAGTTAATGGTAGGCAGCATCGTTAGTTCCGTTACGGGGTCGTGCTATTATGAGAATTGTCCTGCTGGCCGCCACGATGGCCGGCCTGATCGGCTCGACCGCCAGCGCCGAAACGGTCGCGATCAGTGCGGCGCGGATGCTCGATGTCGTAACCGGAAAGATGGTCGCCTCGCCGATGGTGATCGTCACCGACGGGCGCATCGTCGCGGCGGGCCCGACGTCCAGCGTCTCGGTCCCGGCGGGAGCACGGCGCCTCGACCTGAGCTCGCTGACCTTGCTGCCCGGGCTGATCGACATGCATGTCCACCTGACCAGTGACCCGACGATCGGCGGGTACCGCGTGCTCGATTACACGCCGGCGTTCTGGACCGTGATCGGCGTCGCCAACGCCAAATCGACCCTGCAGGCGGGCTTCACCACGGTGCGCAACGTCGGCAGTAGCAATTATGACGACGTCGGCCTGAAGCAGGCGATCGAGGCCGGTTATGTCGCGGGTCCGCGCATCGTGCCGGCGACCTATGCCATGGGCGCGACCGGAGGGCATTGCGATACGACGGAGTATCCGCCCAACATCAACGTCGACACGCCCGCCGTCGCCAACGGCGTCGAGGCAATCCGTGCGACGGTCCGAAAGCTGCGTAAATATGGTGCCGAGGTCATCAAGTTCTGCGGCACGGGCGGCGTCTTCTCCAAGACCGACAGTGTCGGCGGCCAGCAATATACGCAGGAGGAGATGAACGTGCTCGTCTCGGAGGCGCACATGCTGGGGATGCGTGTCGCCGTTCACGCTCATGGCACGGCCGGGATCAACACCGCCTTGCGCGCCGGCACCGACACCATCGAACACGCCAGCCTCGCGGACGACGAGAGCTTCGCACTGGCGAAGAAGAACGGCAGCTGGTTCTCGATGGACATTTACGACGACGACTACATCCTCGCGCAAGGCACCAAGAACGGCGTCTTCCAGGAATCGCTCGACAAGGAGAAAGCCATCGGCCGGGCGCAGCGCGAGACTTTCCGCCGGGCGGTCAAGTCGGGCGTGAAGATGGTCTTCGGCACCGACGCGGGCGTCTATCCGCACGGCACCAATGCTCTGCAGTTCGCGACCATGGTCGAATGGGGCATGACGCCTCTGCAGGCGATCCAGGCAGCGACGCTCAACGCCGGTGAGGCGCTTGGGCGATCGAAGGACGTGGGCGCGATCGCGGCGGGGCGGTATGGCGACATGATCGCGGTCGCGGGTGATCCGCTGACCGACGTCAAGCTGCTGCAGCATGTCGCGGTGGTGATCAAGGGCGGCGTGGTCGAGAAGGACGCGCGCTGACGCCGGCCCTCGCATAGCAGTCCGCCACCCGCTAGACGTGAGGCATGAGCCGTTGGTCGCAAAGCTATAATCATCCCGTCCCATGGGCGACCACATTGCAGCCACGCGCCGTTCCGGACCTGTTGGCCCGCAGCGCCGCACGCACCCCGGACGCGCCCTGCCTCGAGTTTCTCGGTCGTAACTGGACCTATGCGCAGGTGCATGATGCCGTGCGCCGGACCGCCGCGGGGTTCGCTGCGCTGGGGGTCGGGCGAGGCGATACGGTCGGGCTGTTCCTGCCTAACTGCCCGCACTACGTCTTTGCCTATTACGGGGCGATGCTGGCCGGCGCGCGGGTCGCAAACTTCTCGCCGCTCTACACGACCGAGGAGTTGACGGCACAGGTCGCCGACAGCGGCACGCGGACGATGGTGACGCTCGACGTTGCGCAACTCTACGACACGATCAAGCCGTGCCTCGGCAGCGGGCTGGACCGCCTGATCATCGGCAATCTTCCCGAGGTGCTGCCGCCACTGAAGGGCCTGGCCTACCGTCTGTTCAAGCGCGCCGACCGTGCCGCCATTTCTGCCGACGCCGCCCATGTGCCGTTTGCCCGGCTGCTCGCAGCGTCACCGATCGTCGATCCGCCGGTGATCGACCCGAGCGATGTCGCCCTGCTGCAATATACCGGCGGCACCACCGGCACCCCCAAGGGTGCGGAACTGACCCACGCCAACCTCAGCATCAACGCAGCGCAGGTCGACGCCATCGATCCGGAGCCGGATGCGCCCGACCGGATCCTCGGCGCGCTGCCGTTCTTCCACGTCTTCGCCAACACCTGCGTGCTCAACCGCACCATCCTGCGCGGTGGGCAGATCGTCATGCTGCCACGCTTCGAGATCGCCGCCGTGCTCAAGGCCATTCCCCGGCACCGCATCACCGCCATCCCTGGCGTGCCGACGATGTACCGCGCGCTGCTCGAAGCACCGGGGCTGGAGGGCGTCGACCTGTCGAGCCTGCGCATGTGCATCTCCGGTGGCGCACCGATGCCGCTGGAGCTCAAGACCGCTTTCGAGAAGCGCAGCGGCGCCGTCGTCTGCGAGGGCTATGGTCTGACCGAAAGCTCGGGCGTCGTCTCGACCAACCCCTACGCCGGCCTCAACAAATCCGGCACCATCGGCCAGCCGCTGCCACAGACCGACATCCGACTGGTCGACAAGGACGACCCTGGCAAGCCCGCGCCCGATGGCGAACCCGGCGAGATTACCGTCGCCGGACCGCAGATCATGATCGGCTATCACAATCGCCCCGAGGAGAGCGCCAACGTCTTCATCGAGCATGACGGCAAGCGCTGGTTGCGTACCGGCGATGTCGGGACGATCGACGCCGACGGCTATATCTCGATCGTCGACCGGCTGAAGGACATGATCGTCGTCGGCGGCTTCAAGGTCTTCCCCTCGGTGCTGGAGGACATGCTGTACCGCGACCCCGCAGTGCGTGAAGCCCTGGTCATCGGCATCCCCGACCTGCGCCTAGGCGAGCGTCCCAAGGCCTTTGTGACCCTGGTCGACGGCGCGCAGGCAACCGGCGAGACCCTGCTCGCCTTCCTGAACGGCAACATCGGCAAGCACGAGCGCGCCGTCGCCGTCGAGGTCCGCGACAGCCTGCCCAAGACCATGATAGGAAAGCTCAGCCGCAAGGAACTCGTCGCCGAGGAACGTGCCAAGGCGGGGCAGGCGTAGTCCGGTCGACGACGGCAGGCCGGAAGCAGGGGAGAGCCACGATGATCATCTATGGCAGCAGCATGTCGCCATTCGTGCGCAAGACGATGGCGTTCGCTGCCGAGAAGCAGGTCGAGTTCGAGCTGGTCCAGGCGACCCTCGGCTCGTCGGACCCGGCGTTCCGCGAAGCCAGTCCGTTCGGCAAGATGCCCGCGATGCGCGACGGCGACTTCACCCTGGCGGATTCCACCGCGATCTGCCTGTACCTCGAGGCGCTGCATCCGACGCCCGAGCTGGTGCCGACCGATGCCAAGCTGCGCGGCAAGGCGATCTGGTTCGACGAGTTTGCCGACACCATCGTCTGCACCTGTGGAGGCAAGATGTTCTTCAACCGCATCGTCTCGCCGATCTTCCTCAAGCGTGCCGGCGACCTGGCGATGGCGGACAAGGCCGAGAACGAGGAGTTGCCACCGATCCTCGACTATCTGGAGACCCAGATCCCCGACAGCGATTTCCTCGTCGGCGACCGGCTCACTATCGCCGATCTCGCCGTCGCCAGCCCGTTCGCGAACTTCCAGCACCTGGGCCTGACGATCGACCCGTCGCGCCATCCCAAGGTCGCCAGCTACACCGCAGCGATCCTCGCGCGGCCATCGTTCGCGATTACCGTCGAGCGCGAGACCCGGGCGCTGGCAAGAGCCACGGCTTGATCTGGGGCGAGCGCCGTTACGTGACACTTTTCGGCATTGCTGTCGGCGGGAATTAATACGCTTCCCCCAGGCCTTCAGGACCGTATCTTCCGCGACGTCGCCCCGGTTTGCAAATTGCACGACTGCCGTTCAGATTGCCCGTCATGAAAACACGCATCACTGAACTCTGCGGCATCGAGCATCCGATCATCCAGGGCGGCATGCATTTTGTCGGCTTCGCGGAGCTTGCGTCGGCGGTGTCCAACGCCGGCGGGCTGGGCATCATCACCGGCCTGACCCAGCGCACGCCTGAACTGCTGGCGGTCGAGATCGCGCGCTGCCGGGAAATGACCGACAAGCCGTTCGGCGTGAACCTGACCTTCCTGCCCGCCACCACGCAGCCCGACTATCCCGGCTATATCCGCGCGATCATCGAGGGCGGCGTCAAGCTGGTCGAGACCGCCGGCAATAACCCGGCGAAGTGGCTGCCGGTGCTCAAGGAGAATGGCGTCCGCGTCATCCACAAATGCACCGCGGTCCGCCATGCGCTCAAGGCCGAGGCGATCGGCTGCGATGCGGTCAGCGTCGATGGCTTCGAGTGCGGCGGGCACCCGGGCGAGGACGACATCCCCAACATGATCCTGCTGCCGCGCGCCGCCGACGAGCTCAAGATTCCGTTCGTCGCCTCGGGCGGCATGGCCGACGGTCGCAGCCTGGTCGCCGCGCTGGCGATGGGCGCGGAGGGCATCAACATGGGGACGCGCTTCATCGCTACCGTCGAGGCGCCGGTCCACCAGCACGTCAAGGACGCGATCGTCGCCGCCAGCGAACTCGACACCCGGCTGATCATGCGCCCGCTGCGCAACACCGAGCGCGTGCTGACCAACGCCGGTGTCGAACGCCTGCTCGCCAAGGAGCGCGATCTCGGCAGCGCGATCAAGTTCGAGGATATCCTGCCCGAAGTCGCGGGCGTCTATCCACGCATCATGCAGCAGGGCGATATGGACGCCGGCGCGTGGAGCTGCGGCATGGTCGCCGGGCTGATCCACGATATCCCGACGGTCAGGGCGCTGATCGATCGTATCATGACCGAGGCGGAAGCGATTATCGGCGAGCGGCTTCAGGGTTTCGCCAGGGGCTAGGGCTTAGCCGGGCGGTGGGTTGTTGATCGCGAGCTGAGCTTCGAACGCCCGCTTGTAGGCCGGCCGTGCCTCGCCGCGAGCGACATAGGCGGCAAGGCTGGGGTACTCGTCCAGCAGCCCCGACATCCGCAGCCTGAGCAGCACCGACGCCATCATCAGATCGCCCGCGCTGAACTCCCCGTCGAGCCAGTCGCTATCGGCAAGGCGATCCGACAGCTGCTGGAGGCGCGCGCGAATGCGATCCTGCACCAGCGGCAGCCGCTGCGCCGCCCACGGTTTGTCTCCTTCCATTAGCTTGGCGGTCGCCAGTTCGAGGATCGGCGGCTCGATCGTATTGACCGCAGCGAACATCCAGCTGATCGCGCGAGCGCGGGCGTCTGCGTCTTCGGGCAGCAGGCCGGTGAAGCGCGTCCCGATGTGAAGTACGATCGCACCCGTCTCGAACAGCGCCAGATCGCCCTCCTCATAGGTCGGGATCTGCCCGAACGGATGGACCGCCAGGTGCGCCGGCTCCTTCATCGCGGCGAACGAAACGAGGCGAACGTCGTAAGGCTGGCGCACTTCCTCCAGCGCCCACCGGACGCGCGTATCGCGAGCCAGGCCCTTGCCGCCATCGGGTGACCGTTCGAACGCGGTGATGGTGATCGGCATGACAGGCTCCTCTCCCGGACAGCAGTCCAACCGTGTCCTCGAGGATCAGGATGCCGCCCGCCGTTGCACAATGGCAAGCACTTAGGCCCGGAACGAAAACCGGTTCTGGCTCGTCCTGACGTGTGCATCGCAGCCGATAACGGTCGCCGGCAGGAGATCACACGTCACGACCGTCGTTCACAACCGCTGGCGATCGCTTCCGATGGCGGCGCGGATCGCTGTGATCGTCGGCGCCGTCGCGCTGCTGCTGATCGTCGTCGCCGCTGCATTCCCCCTCGGCGTGCTGCGCAAACCGTTGGAGCGGGCGCTGTCCCGCTCGCTCGATCGTCCGGTCAGTATCGGCAGTCTTTCACGCCTCGACACCTTCTCGCTCGAGCCGGTGATCCGGCTATCCGACGTCCGCGTCGCTCAACCCGGCTGGGCCGGACCTGGCGAGATGGCGCGCATCGCCACGGTACGACTACGTTTCTCGGCCGCTTCGCTATTGCGCGGCAAGTTCGTGCCCATCGACCTCGACATCGACGGTATGCGGCTCGCGCTGGTTCGTGATGCCTCTGGCCGCGCCAACTGGCAGGGTGACAAGCGCCCCGACGACAACGGCGGCGGCAGTTCGCCACCGCCGCGGCTGCGCCATCTGCGGATCACCGGCTCCACCCTCCACCTGAGCGACGTCAAGCGCCACGTCGTGCTGACCGCGAGCCTGACCGCGGACGCCCGCAACGGCATCGTCATAGCCGGCAGCGGCACCCAGCGCGGACAGCCGCTGCAGCTCAGGGTAACCGGGGGCAAGCTCGACAATATCGATCCCGCCGCTCCCTATCCGTTCAACGTCGCGCTGTCGTCGAGCCTTGTCCGGCTGGACGGGACTGGGACGATGGATCATGTCCTCGACACCGGCCATTTCACCGCCAATGTCCGGTCGAGCGGCAAGGACCTGATCTACCTCGACGATATCATTCAGGCGGGCGTTCCGGCGACGCAGGATTTCGCAATCGTGACCAAGGTGCGTCACGACGACCGCGATTGGGTCGCTTCCGGGCTGAGCGGCACTATCGGTCATTCGGACCTGGCGGGGTCGCTGACGGTCCGCAAGCGTGAAGGGCGCAGTATTCTCGACGGTCGCATCGCCTCCAACCGCTTCGACTTCGACGACCTGTCATCCGACGAAGCCAAGGCGAGGGCGGCCGCGAAGGAAAAGCTGACCGGCAAGCGGATCCTCCCCGATACCGAGATCCATTTCGAGAAGCTGGCACGCACTGACGGCGTCATCCGCTTCGACGCCAAGCGGCTGGTGATGAAGGGTAAGACGCCCTTCGTCGGTCTGCACGCGGTGCTGACCATGGACCACCGCCTGTTGACGGTGAAACCGGTGCTGGCGACGCTGGTCCATGGCACCCTCGGCGGCGAGATGAGCGTCGATCACCGCAGCGGCGAGCCCAAGCTCACGGTCTCCCTCGACCTCAAGGGCGGACGCATCGAGGATATCTTCACCGAGCCGAAGGACGCCACCGCGCCGCTCGACGGTCGGATCAGGTTGCATGGTATCGGGCGCACGGTGCGGACCGCCCTTGGCAGCGGCAACGGCACGATCGACCTGATCTCGCGTGGCGGCGAGATGAAGCTCAGCGTCGCGACGCTCGCCGCCGGCGACGTCGTTCGGGGCGCTCGCATCGCCTTGTCCGACGAGCGGCACGAGATGACGCCGATCCGCTGCATCGTCGGTCGATTTGCGGCGCGCGACGGTCAGGTCAGGGCCAACGACCTGATCCTCGACACCAACGTCATGCGCGCCGGTGGCAGCGGCACCGTCGACCTGGGCACGGAGCGCATCGCGCTGACGCTCAACGGCCGGTCGAAGCATCCCGACGTCATCCAGACGACGGTACCGATCCGTGTCGGCGGAACGCTGGCGCTGCCGACCTTCGATGTCGTGCCGGTGGATCGTTCGCCGCCCAAAAAGTCGCTGCTCGGGCGGATCGGCGAGGTGCTGAAAAGCCTGAAGACCCGCGGCGACGAGGGCAGGGCGGAAGCAGCTCCGGACGCTCCCTGCGATGCGCTGGCGGCGGCGATCCTGCGCTAGCTCAGCATCGCGCCGAACTGCCGGCCACCGAAGATGTGGACGTGGAGGTGCGGGACTACCTGATTACCGTGGACCCCGGTGTTGGCGAGCAGGCGATAGCCGGGTTCCTCGAGGCCCAAGTCACGCGCGACTTGCCCGACGGCGCGGACGAACCCGCCGATCTCGGCGTCGGTGGCGGTGGCGCTGAAGTCGGCCCAGGAGACATAGGGGCCTTTTGGAATGACCAGCACATGCACCGGCGCCTGCGGGGCGATGTCGTGGAAGGCGAGGGCAAAGTCGTCCTCGAAGACCTTGTTGCAGGGGATTTCGCCGCGCAGGATCTTCGCGAAGATGTTGCCCTGATCGTATGGGCCTGTTGCAGACACCGGCATCGCTCAGCCCTTCCTTCCAGCCTTTTCCGCCAGCCCCGAGACACCTTCGCGCCGGTCGAGCTCGGCACGGACATCATCGAAGTTCGCGCCAATGTCGGCCAGCAACACGCCGAGATGGAACATCAGGTCCGCGGCCTCCGACACCGTTGCGGCCCGGTCGTCCTGAATTGCCGCAATGACGACTTCGACGGCTTCTTCGCCGACCTTCTGCGCGATCTTGCCCCGGCCCTTGCCGGTCAGGCGCGCGACATATGAGGTCTCGGGGTCCCCGAGCCGCTTGGCGACGATCGCGCCGTAGAGCTTGTCGAAACTGTCCATCAGACCGATCGCACCCGTATTCCCGCCGCCGACATCGTCGCCCGAGCCTGGGCGATGCTTGCCTCGCCGAAGTGGAAGATCGACGCTGCCAGCACGGCGGAGGCATGGCCTTCGAGCACTCCCGCGACCAGGTCGTCGAGCCCGCCGACGCCGCCGCTGGCGATCACCGGGACCGGCACTGCGTCCGCGATTGCCCGGGTCAACGCCAGGTCATAGCCGGAGCGAGTACCGTCACGGTCCATGCTGGTCAGCAGGATCTCACCCGCGCCGCGGTCCGCTGCCTCCCGCGCGAAGGTGATGGCGTCGATGCCTGTGGCCCGTCGCCCGCCGTGGGTGAAGATCTCCCACCGCCCCGGCTCGACCGCCTTGGCATCGACCGCGACCACGACGCACTGTTCGCCGAACTGCTTCGCCAATGCGTCAATCAACGACGGATCGGAGACGGCAGCCGAGTTGACTGCGACCTTGTCCGCCCCGGCGAGCAGCAACGCCCGCGCATCGGCGACCGATCGCACGCCGCCACCGACGGTCAACGGCATGAAACAGGCATCCGCCGTCCGCCGCACGACATCGAGGATGGTGTCGCGCCCTTCGTGGCTCGCGCCGATATCGAGGAAAACCAGTTCGTCCGCACCCGCCGCGTCATAGGCGCGTGCCGCCTCGACCGGATCGCCGGCATCGCGCAGCGCGACAAAGTTGACGCCCTTGACGACGCGGCCACCGGCAACGTCGAGGCACGGGATGATGCGAACGCTCAGCACCGCCGGGTCAGGCCGCGCGGCGCAGCGCGTCGCCAAGGTCGAGCCGCCCGTCGTAGATCGCGCGTCCGACGATGACGCCCTCGATGCCGTCCTTCATGTGGACACGAAGGTCGTCGATGTCCTGCGGCCCGGCGACGCCGCCGCTCGCCAGCACCGGAATCGAGACGCTTTGTGCCAGCGCCAACGTCGCCTCCAGGTTGACGCCCTTCAGCATCCCGTCGCGGCCGACATCTGTGAACAACACCGCCGCGATGCCGACGCCCTCGAAGCGCTTGGCAAGCTCGGCGACAGGCACGGTCGAGATCTCCGCCCAGCCGCGCGTCGCCACCATGCCGCCCTTGGCATCGACCGCGACGACGATGCGTCCCGGATTGGCCTTGGCGGCCGAGACGACGAAGTTCGGGTCGGCAAGCGCTGCCGTCCCCAGCACGACGCGGTGGACGCCGCGGGCCAGCCAGGCGTCGAGGGCAGCGCGGCTGCGGATGCCGCCGCCCATCTGGACCTTGCCGGGAAACGCCGCGACGATCCGCTCGACCGCATCGCCGTTGACGCTGGAGCCTGCGAACGCGGCATCGAGGTCGACGACATGGAGCGCGGTCGCCCCGGCCTCGGCAAAGGCAGCGGCCTGCGCGGCGGGATCGTCGCCATAGATCGTGGCGCGCGCCATGTCGCCTTCGGCGAGGCGGACGACGCGGCCACCCTTGAGGTCGATCGCGGGATAGATTGTGAAGGTCATGTGCTCAACCAGCCCCGGAGGAAATCAAGGCCATAAGTCTGGCTCTTTTCAGGATGAAATTGCACGCCGGTGATGTTGTCGCGAGCGATCACCGCGGCGATCTCCTGCCCATAATCGGTCGTTGCCAACACGCTCGCGGGATCGGCGGCGGCGAAGTGGTAGCTGTGGACGAAATATGCGCTGCCGAGCACCGGGAGACCCGGCCGCTCGCCACCGGCGGCGACGTCGTTCCAGCCGATGTGCGGCACCTTGAGGCCGTCGACACCGGGCTCGAGCCGCACCACGTCGCCGTCGATCCAGCCGAGACCGGCATGCTCGCCGTGCTCGTGGCCGGTGGTCGCCAGCAACTGCATGCCGACGCAAATACCGAGGAACGGCTTGCCGCGCTCCAGCACCGCTTCCTCCAGCGCGTCGACCACACCCGGGGTGCCCCTGAGCGCGGCGACACACTGGGCGAACGCGCCGACGCCGGGCAGGACGATGCGGTCGGCGGCGGCGATTTCGTCCGGGTCGCTGGTAACGATTACCCGCGCCGCGCCTGCAGCCTCAAGCGCTTTCGCCGCCGAGCGGATGTTGCCGGCGCCATAGTCGACGATGGCGACGCTAGTCATGGGCCGGCCTTCGCCGAACGGCCTTAGACATCGGTCACCGGTCCGCCCAGCGTGCCCTTGGTCGAAGGGATCGCGTCGAGCTTGCGCGGGTCGAGCGTGATCGCCGCCCGCAGCGCCTTGGCCAGGCCCTTGAAGCAGCTCTCGACGATGTGGTGGTTGTTCACGCCGTAAAGCGTCTCGACGTGCAGCGTGATGCCGGCCGCGCCCGAGAAGGCGCCGAACCATTCCTTGAACAGCTCGGTGTCCATCTCGCCGAGACGCGGCTGGCTGAACGCCGTCTTCCAGACGAGATAGGGCCGGCCGGAGATGTCGAGGCTGACGCGGGTCAGCGTCTCGTCCATCGGGATATAGGCATGGCCGTAGCGCGTGATGCCGCGCCGGTCGCCGAGCGCCTTGGCGACGGCAGTACCGATCGCGATGCCGCTGTCCTCGGTCGTGTGGTGCGCGTCGATGTGCAGGTCGCCGTCGCAGTGCAACGTCAGGTCGATCAGCGAGTGGCGCGACAGCTGCTCCAGCATATGGTCGAGAAAGCCGATGCCGGTATCGACCTGATACACTCCCGTGCCATCCAGATCGACGCTCACGTCGATGCGGGTTTCGTTGGTGTGGCGGGAGATGGTCGCGGTGCGCATGATGCGTCCCGCGCTAGACCATGGGGGGGCAGGGGGCAAGGCGCACGGTGGATCGGGACGCGTCGGGCGGGTTCCAACGCGGGTCGAGACCGCTGGCGTCACAAGACAAACGGCTGTCGGAAACGTTGGACGCTATTCGGTTTAGCTGCAGAAACTCAATCAGGTGAACGGCTGCATGATCGACGAACATCCCGCTGCAGGCCCTGGCCTCATCCGTGGCCTGCTGGGAGCGCTGTTTTTGGTCGCAGCCTATTTCGCGATCGATCAGATCGAGTCTGCGGGCTACGCCTTGTTCGCCACGGCGTTCGGCCTGCACATGGTCTCACACGGCGAGATGGGGTTGCTCCCTTATGCCTCGCTCATGCTTGTCCGCCTTGCGCTCGACCTGCTGGTCGTAGCGGGCGTTATCGCAATCCTGGGCCGGCCGTGGCGCGGCTTTCCGTTGATGGGTCCACGACCTGTGCCACTGACATTTGCCGGTCTGGCGATCAGGCTGATGGTGATGATCGCCACGATCCTGGCGATCATAGCGAGCGGGAGCGCGACCGTGGCCGCTTCGGCACAAACGGCGACATCGGCAGCCGTGTATGGATCGGGCTGGCTAGTGTTCGACTTTATCGGCGCTGCGGGCGAGGAGCTATATGGCCGTGTGGCTATCCTGCTCGTCGCGCAGAGCCTGATCGGTTGGCGCGGGGCCATCGTGGTTTCCGGCCTGATGTTTTCGGTCCTGCACCTCGTCAATCCCGGGGTGAGCTGGCTGTGGCTCCTGCGCCTGTTCGTGCAGGGCGCACTTCTTGCCTATGCCGTCTACCGAACCGGCTCGATTTGGTGGTCGATCGGCTATCACACCGGTTGGAACTGGGCGAGCGCGCCGTTGTTCGGGGCTGCCGGCAGTGGCTACCTCGATCAAGGTCACCTGTTCGACTTCAGGCCGACCGGATCCTTATGGATTACGGGGGGACCCATTGGGCCGGAGGGCAGCGTTTTCGCCTTCCTGGCGGTGCTGTGTGCGTTCGGCCTTTTCAAGGCCACGACATCGTCGAGCCGACTTCGGAACTCGTTGTCGACCTGAGAGCGACCGCGCCGCGCCTCCCCTTAACGCCGCGCGGTGCCATTCCTACATCGGCTCCAGCAAAGTGAGCCTTTGAAAGACCAACACACCCATGAGTGATCCAACCAACTGGCACGGCACGACGATCGTGTCGGTGCGCAAGGACGGGCACGTCGTCATCGCCGGGGACGGCCAGGTGACGATGGGCCAGACCGTCATGAAGTCGAACGCCAAGAAGGTCCGCCGGCTTGGCCCCGAGGGGCTGGTGATCGGCGGGTTCGCCGGTGCGACCGCGGATGCCTTCACGCTGTTCGAGCGGCTTGAGGCCAAGCTCGAGCGTTTTCCCGGGCAGCTGACCCGCGCCGCCGTCGAGCTGGCGAAGGACTGGCGGACCGACCGCTATTTGCGGCGGCTGGAGGCGATGATGATCGTCGCCGACAAGGACGTGACGCTGGTGCTGACCGGCACCGGCGACGTGCTGGAGCCGGAGAACGGCATCTGCGCCATCGGCTCCGGCGGCAATTACGCGCTCGCCGCAGCGCGGGCGCTGGCCGACTCCAGCCACGATGCCGAGGCGATCGCCCGGCGTGCCATGCAGATCGCCGCCGACGTCTGCGTCTATACCAACAGCAATGTAACGCTTGAGAGTATCGCGATATGACCCCTGTACTGAACGTCATCGAAGGCGGCGAGACTGCCGCCGCAACGCCCGAGAATCTGACCCCGCGCCAGGTCGTGGCCGCGCTCGATCGCTATATCGTCGGTCAGGGCGATGCGAAGCGCGCCGTGGCGGTGGCGCTGCGCAATCGCTGGCGGCGGCAGCGGTTGGGCGAGGACCTGCGCGACGAGGTCAGCCCCAAGAACATCCTGATGATCGGGCCGACGGGCTGCGGCAAGACCGAGATCAGCCGCCGCCTGGCGCGGCTGGCGGAGGCACCGTTCCTCAAGATCGAGGCGACCAAGTTCACCGAGGTCGGCTATGTCGGGCGCGACGTCGACTCGATCATCCGCGACCTCGTCGAGGAGTCGATCCGCCTGATCCGCGAGCAGAAGCGCGCCGGGGTGAAGGAGAAGGCCGAGGAAGCCGCCGAGGCGCGACTGCTCGACGTGCTGGTCGGCAAGGACGCCTCCGAGGCGACGCGGCTGGCGTTCCGCGAGCGTTTCCGCACCGGTGCGCTCAAGGGCCGCGAGGTCGAGATCGAGGTTTCCGACACTGGTGGCCAGTCGTTCGAGATGCCCGGTATGCAGCCGGGACAGGTCGGCATGATCAACCTGTCCGACATGCTCGGCAAGGCGATGGGCGGCAAGACCAAGCGTCGAAAGATGCCGGTCGAAGCGGCCTGGGAGGTCCTGGTCGCCGAAGAGAGCGACAAGCGCCTCGACGATGAGGACATCGCTCGCGACGCGGTGCGCTCGGCCGAGGAGAACGGCATCGTCTTCCTCGACGAGATCGACAAGATCGCAGTCAGCGACGTGCGCGGCGGCTCGGTGTCGCGTGAAGGCGTGCAGCGCGATCTGCTGCCGCTGATCGAGGGGACGACGGTCGCGACCAAGTACGGCCCGGTGAAGACCGACCACATCCTGTTCATCGCGTCCGGGGCGTTCCACGTCTCGAAGCCGTCGGACCTGTTGCCCGAGCTTCAGGGCCGCCTGCCGATCCGGGTCGAGCTGAAGGGCCTGACGCGCGAGGATTTCGAGGCGATCCTGACCGACACCGAGGCGTCGCTGATCCGGCAGTACACCGGGCTGCTCGGCACCGAGGGGGTCAAGCTCGAACTACGTCCCGACGGCATCAAGGCGATCGCGCGCATCGCTGCCGAGGTCAACGATGCGGTCGAGAACATCGGGGCCCGGCGGTTGCAGACTATCATGGAGAAGCTGTTGGAATCGGTCAGCTTCGACGCCGACGAGCGTTCGGGCGAGGTCGTGGTGATCGACGCCGCCTATGTCGAGCGCGAGCTCGGGGCGATCGCACGGAACACCGACCTGTCGAAGTTCATCCTGTAGGATGTCGACGCGCGGGCCTCGCCCTCCATTTCGTTGGCTGAGGGCGAGGAATTCTGTGGGAATCGCCGGTGGATTTTGTTAACCTCTGTGTCTGCTGCCGGCAAAGACCGGTGCTTTGCACAGGGGGTCGCGATGCTGGCGGGTCGTCGGTGTGTTGGGTTCGGCGTGGCGTTGTTGCTGACGGCGACGGCGGCGGCAGCAGCACCGGGGGGCAGGCCCGACGCGCTGTACGTGTTCGGGGATTCGCTGGTCGACGCGGGCAACGCCTATATCGGCTCCGGTCACCAGACTGCCCAGCCGCAATACGGCTATTTCGACGGGCGCTTCACCAACGGCCCTGATTATACCGACCTGATCTCGAAGCGGCTGACGGGCAGCTACACCGTGCCGTCGCTGCTTGGCGGCAAGAATTTCGCGGTCGGCGGTGCGCGGGCGGCAGGGAATGCGGTCCTGCAAGGCTTCACCGTTCCCGGCCTGCCGGGACAGCTTGGCGTGTACCAGTCGCTGGGTCGGCCGGTCGATCCGAACGCGCTGTACGTGATCAACTTCGGCAATAACGACGTCAACGCTATCCAGAGCGGCGACACCTACGGCCTTTCGGTGGCGGACTACAGCGCGCTCTACGTGCATAATATCGTCGGCGCGGTGCAGGCACTTAATGCGGCGGGGGCAACGCGCATCCTGGTCGCCGGGGTGCCGAACCCACAGGAGCCGGAGGGCGTCGCGCTGCAGGCCCAGCTCGACCTCGGCCTTGACGCGGTATCGCCGTTCCTGACGGCATCGCTGTACCGCTTCGACTTCTTCAGCTTCTTCGACAAGATACTCGCCGATCCGACCAGCATTGGGCTGCCGGCCGACACGGATTTCGTCCATCCCTGCATCCCGGCGCAACTCGCTGGTGGTTTCCCGCCCGATTGCAGCCACTTCTTCAGCTTCGACGGCACCCATCCGACCGCGCCGGTGCAGGTCGCGCTGGCCGAGCGGATCGGCGACCTGATCGGCATCGGCGCCGTGCCCGAACCCGGTGTCTGGCTGCAGCTGATCGCCGGCTTCGGCCTGACCGGGACGGTGCTGCGCCGTCGCCGCGTCGTGCCGGCCTAATAGTCCCGACGCGCGTACTGGTGCTGGCGGTCGACACCGGCCGCATCGCCGATGAACTTCGCCCAGACGCCGCCGGGGCGCCAGACGCTCTCCAGCATCGCACGGGCCGCGGGCTCCGGGATGCCGAGTACCTCGGTCTGGTAGCGGTAGAAGAACGCCGTCACCCGGGCGTTGACAGCGCAGTGGACATGCAGCGGCGCATCTTCGGCCTCGGCCATGGCGGCGCAGAAGCGCTGGTAGTCAGCCTCGGTCGGCGCACCGAACTCGACGGGTATGTGGACGTAGGTCATGCCGAGGCCCGCAACGGTCGCGGCTTCGTCGGCGAGCGCCCTTTCGTGGGTGTGGAGAGCGAGGTTGATGACCCGGCTGACGCCCAGCGCGGAGACGGCGGCGAGTTGCGCTTCGCTCGGCTGGCCCGACGTGGTGATGCGGTCGTCGAGCCGGCGCCAGTTCAGGATGTCGACTGGGTCAGCCATGCGATCTACCCCTCGATCAGGCTGGCGTCCCGCGTGTCGGGCAGGATCAGCGCGACGACCAGCGAGATCGCGATCATCGCCGTGACATACCAGAAGAAGCCCGCCTCGTGTCCGGCGCTCTTGAACCATAATGCGACATATTCCGCGGTGCCGCCGAACAGCGAAACCGACAAGGCGTAGGGCAGTCCGACCCCTAGCGCTCGGACGTTGGCGGGGAACAACTCCGCCTTCACCAGGCCCGAGATCGCGGTGTAGCAGCTCAGCACGGTCAGCGCGGCGAGGATAAGGACAAAGCCCTCGGTACGGCTTTGCACGCTCGACAGCGCGGTCAGCACGGGCACGGTGCCGAGCACGCCGAGTACACCGAATGCCAGCAGCAATGGCCGACGTCCGATGCGGTCCGACAGCGCCCCGAAGACCGGCTGGATGCACATGTAGACGACCAGCGTACCTGCCGAGACCAGGCTGGCCTCCGCCTTGGTCCAGTGCGCCGTGTTGACCAGGAATTTCTGCATGTACGTCGTGAAGGTATAGAAGGCGAGGCTGCCGCCGGCGCCCAGCCCGATGACCAGCGCCGCCGACCGCCGGTGCTCCCACAGCCGCGCGAACAAGCCGCTGCGCGATGCCTCGCTGGTCTGCTCGAACGCGTCGGTCTCGGCGATCGAACGGCGGAGCCACAGCGCGACAAGTGCCGCCAGCGAGCCGATCGCGAACGGAATGCGCCAGCCCCAGCTCTCCAGCTGCGCCTCGGTCAGCCAACGCTGCAGGAGCAGCAGCACCGCCAGCGCGATCAACTGTCCCGAGATCAGCGTCACATACTGGAAGCTCGCGAAGAAACCGCGGTGCCGGGCGACGGCCATCTCGCTCATATAGGTTGCCGAGGCGCCGTACTCGCCACCGACGGACAGGCCCTGAGCCAGCCGCGCCAGCACCAGCAGGATCGGCGCGACGATGCCGATGCTGGCGAACGGCGGACATACCGCGACGACCAGCGAGCCGCCCGCCATCAGCATCACCGAAAGACTGAGCGCCGCCTTGCGACCATGCTTGTCGGCGTAGACACCGAGCAGCCAGCCGCCGACCGGGCGCATCAGGAAGCCGATGGCGAACACCCCGGCGGCGTTGAACAGTTGGGCGGTCGTGTCGCCCGCGGGAAAGAAGCTCGCGGCGAAATACAGCGAGAACGCGCTATAGACGTACCAGTCGTACCATTCGACGAGGTTGCCGATCGAGCCGCCGACCAGCGACTTGATCCGGCCTCCCGATGTGGCGCTGCCCCCCGGCGGCACTCAGGCGCTCATCGTGCCAGCGGAACGCTGTCGGTCGGCGCCGGAGCAGGCGCTGCAGGTGCGGCCGGCGCCGTCACCGGCTTCGCGGGAGCGGTGATCGGGCTCGTCGTCGCCAGCGAGGTATCGATCGGCCGCGAGCGGTTGCTCGACGCCGCCAGCACCGCCAGCGTAATGCTGGTCAGGATGAACAGCCCCGCGAGGATCGTCGTCGAGCGGGTCAGCAGGTCTGCAGCACCGCGCGCCGTCATCAGGCCACCAGCATTGCCGCCGCCGATGCCCAGGCCACCGCCCTCCGAACGCTGCAGCAGGATGACGCCGCATAGCGCAATCGCAATTAGCGTGTGGATGACGAGGACGAAGGTCGAGGCAAAGCTGGTCATGGCGGGCGAAGTTGCTTTCGGGTGATTACGCCCGCGCATGTAGCGGTTGAGCGGGTCGGGTGCAACTATACGGCGGCGATCGGCCTTCAGCCTGTGGGAGCAGCGGCCGCGATCGCCAGCAATCCGGCTGCCGTCAGGCTCGCCCCGCCGACCAGCGCACCATCGACGTCGGGGATCGCCAGCAACGTCGCCGCGTTCCCCGGATTGACCGAGCCGCCGTACAGGATGCGCACCGCCTGGCCGGCATCGCCGTAGCGCAGCACCAGATCGTGCCGGACATGGGCGTGCATTGCCCTGACATCCTCGGGCGTCGGGGTGCGCCCGGTGCCGATTGCCCAGACCGGTTCATAGGCGATGACCAGCCCGTCGGCGCTGCCGGGGCAGGAGCCAGCCAATTGCGTCGCGACGACGGCTTCGGCCCGGCTCGCATCACGCTCCGCCTCGGTTTCCCCGACGCACAGGATGGTGGTCAGCCCGGCGGCCAGCGCCGCCTCGGCCTTGGCATGGACGATGTGGTCGCTCTCGCCGCAATCCGCCCGCCGCTCGCTATGGCCGACGATGACCAGCGAGGCACCGGCATCGGCGAGCATCGACGCGCTGATATCGCCGGTGTGCGCGCCCTTTTCCGAGGCGTGAAGGTTCTGCGCGCCGATCGCCAGCCGGGTGCCCTCGGCGACCCGTGCCGCGCGTTCGATCAGCGTGAACGGCGGGCAGACCGCAACATCGACGCCGTCCGGCACAGCGCCGGCCAGCCCCCGAATTTCCTCCAGCGCGGCGGCGGTCCCGTGCATCTTCCAATTGCCGACGATGTATTTCATCACTCCGGAATAGCGTGGGCGACGGTCAGCGCAAGAGTGTCCGGCGCTCCGCTGCCCAAGTCTTGCCCGTGCGCGCCCGCTTGCCTATGGTCCGCCCGCGCTCGACGCCCTCATTATTCAATCGACGGACCTTCATGCTTTCATTCATTCGCAAGGCGCTGACTTCCTGGCCGGTGCTCTTGCTCCTCGGGCTCATCGTCGTCGCCTTTGCGGTGACCGGCGTCGGTGACCCGTTCGGTGGCGGCAGCGGCAGCGCCGGCGGCGACCTCGCCAAGGTCGGCAAGACCAGCATTTCCGAGACGGCGTTCCTCAAGCAGTTCGACCGCGTCGTCCGCCGGGCGCGCGAGACGAATCCCGGCCTGACGCAGCAGCAGGTCGTCAAGGAGGGCGGCGTCAGCCAGGTCCTCGACGGCATGATCGGCGGCGCGGCGGTCGAGGATTTCGCAGCGCGCCAGGGCATTCGCGCCAGCGACCGCGCCGTCGACGGCGGCATCGCCTCGATCGATGCGTTCCGCGTCGCCGGCAAGTTCGACGATGCGACCTACAAGCGCCTGCTCACCCAGAACCGCATGTCGGAGCGCGAGCTTCGCGACGGCTTGCGCAGCGACCTCATCAAGAAGCAGCTGCTGGTTCCGGTCGGCACTGCGGCGCAGGTCTCGCGCATGATGGCGATCCCCTACGCCCGCCTGCTCCTCGACGTGCACCAGGGGGAGGGGGCGACCATCCCGCCCGCCCAGGTCGCCGCGCCGAGCGAGGCCGTCATCGCCGATTATTACAAGACCAACCAGGCGCGCTTCATGTTGCCGGAGCGCCGCGGCTTTCGCTACGCGATCCTCGACAGCGCCGTGATTGCTGCCGCCGTGACCGTCTCCGACGAGGAGGCCCGCAAGTACTTCGACGCGCACCGCGAGGAATTCGGCGCCGTCGAGCAGCGCCGCCTGAACCAGGTGGTGTTTCCCGACGAAGCCAAGGCCCAGGCTTTCGTTGCTGCCGTGCGCGGTGGGCAGTCCTTCGCCGACGCGGCGCAGAAGTTGGCAGGCTACAAGGCCAGCGACATCGAACTGGGTTCACTGTCGCGCGATAAATATGCGGCTGCCTCCAATGCCGCGCTTGCCGATACTGCGTTCAAGGCGCCTGCCGGTCAGCTGGTCGGCCCGGTCAAGACCGACTTCGGCTGGAACGTCGTGCAGGTCGCGGCGATCACGCCGGCGAAGGGCGATTTCGCCAGCATGAAGGCGCAGATCACCACCAAGCTGCGCGCCGAGAAGGGCGAGGCGGCGTTGAGCGATGCCGTCGCGTCGATCGAGGACGGCCTCGGCAGCGGCAAGAGCTTTGCCGACGTGGTCGCCCAGCACAAGCTGGTGCCGGTCACCGTCGAGCCGGTGACCCGCGACGGACGCACGCTGGGCACCGCCGCCGCACTTGCTCCGGCGACTTTGCCGGTGCTCGCCAAGGCCTTCGATGCCGATCCAGCCGACGGCGCCAGCGTGCAGGAGCTCGGCAAGGGTCAGTTCGCGGTGGTCGAGCTCGGCCAGGTCCTCGCGCCCGCAGCCGTTCCGCTGGCACAGGTCCGGGCGCAGGTGGTCGCCGCCGCGACCGCCGATCTCAGCGCCAAGGCCACCAAGCAGACCAGCGACGCGGTCCTCGCGGAAATGGCGAAGGGCTCGACGCTCGCCGCTGCGATGCAGAAGCGCGGTCTGCCGGCGCCCAAGCCGATCTCCGGTCGCCGTGCCGACATCGGCAGCGCGCAGGTTCCGCCGGCGCTGCAGGCGTTCCTGGCCATGGGTGCCGGCGCTACCCAGGCGCTGCCGACGCCGACCGGCTCGGTCGTCGTCGTTCACAAGGATCGCATCCTGGCCGGCAATCTGTCCGCTGCGCTGCCGATCGTCGAGGCGACGCGCCAGCAGCTTGCCCAACTTGCGTCGGACGAACTCAACGCGGCCTTTGCCTCGGCACTGGAGCGTGAGGTCGGCGTCAAGCGCTATCCCAAGGCGATCGCCGCGGCCACGCAGCGGATCGTCGGCGAAGTCGATCCAAGCGCCAAGTGACGGGGCGTGGAGTGAGCGGCGCCAGCCCGGATGCCGCCACCGCATGCGCCGCGCTGGCTGACGGCCGGGCCCAGTTGGTCTGGACGCGGATCGTCGCGGACACCGAAACGCCGGTCGGGGCGATGCTCAAGCTGGCACCCGGCGGCGACGGCGCGTTCCTGCTCGAATCGGTCGAGGGCGGGGCGGTGCGCGGACGCTATTCGCTGCTCGGCCTCGATCCCGACCTGATCTGGCGCGCGACCGGCACCAGCGTCGAGGTCAACCGCGACTGGCAGTCGGATCGGTCCGCCTTCGTGCCGTGCGACGGCCCGGTCCTCGACGAGCTGCGCACGCTGGTCGCGTCGTGCCGTGCCGAAGTGCCGGCGGAACTGCCGCCGGCATTGTCGGTGCTGGTCGGCTACATGGGCTATGAGGCAGCACGACTGTCGGAGCCGCGCCTGCCGCCGCCGGGTGACGATCCGCTCGGCCTGCCCGATCTGATGTTCGTCCGCCCGACGCTGCTGCTGGTCTTCGACCGGTTGCGTGACGAGCTGTTCTTCGTGGCGCCGCTGTTCCCGGGCAGCGCCGAGCCCGCTGACGCTTATGCGCGCGCGGTGGAGCGCATCGAAACCGCGGCCGCGCGGCTGGCCCAGCCCGCTCCCGCCGCGGCGCGTCTCGGTGCCGAGGCGCCGGACGGTGAGCGCCGTTCGATCCTGCCACCGGGCCGCTATGCCGAGATGGTGGCGTCGGCGCAGGAGTATATCGCTGCCGGGGACATCTTCCAGGTCGTGCTGGCGCAGCGTTTCACCGTCGATTTCCCGCTTCCTCCGCTAGACTTGTACCGGGCGTTGCGGCGCATCAACCCGTCGCCGTTCCTGTATTTCCTCGACCTGCCGGGGTTCGCCCTGATCGGCTCCAGCCCGGAGATCTTGGTCCGTGTCCGCGACGGCGAGGTCACCATCCGGCCGATCGCCGGGACCCGCCGCCGCGGCCGCGACGCGGTCGAGGATGCGGCGCTGCGCGATGAACTCCTCGCCGATCCCAAGGAACTGGCCGAGCATCTGATGCTGCTCGACCTTGGCCGGCACGACACCGGACGGGTCTCGGCCCCTGGCAGCGTCACCGTCACCGACCGCTTCGGTGTCGAATTCTACAGCCACGTCATGCACATCGTCTCCAACGTGCGGGGACGGCTGGCCGACGACCGCGACGCCATCGACGCCCTGCTGTCGGGCTTTCCGGCGGGCACCGTCAGCGGTGCGCCCAAGATCCGGGCGATGGAGGTGATCCGCGAACTCGAGCCCGAGAAGCGCGGCGCCTATGCCGGCGGCGTCGGCTATTTCTCGCCCGACGGCTCGATGGACAGCTGCATCGTTCTGCGCACAGCCGTGCTCAAGGACGGCGTCATGCATGTCCAGGCGGGCGCCGGGATCGTCGCCGACAGCGTCGCCGCCAGCGAACAGGCGGAGTGCGAGGCCAAGGCCGGCGCGCTGATCGCTGCGGCAAAGGCGGCACTGGCGCAGGCAAGCGAAGTGCGGTTCGGTCAATAGGGTCGAACAGCGAGCGGGAGCATCTCATGGTCAAGGCAGTTTGGAACGGCGTCACGATCGCCGACAGCGACGACACCGTGGTCGTCGAGAACAATCACTATTTCCCGCTGTCCTCGATCGATCCGGCGATGCTGAAGCCGAGCACGACGACGACGGTCTGCGGCTGGAAGGGCCTCGCCAATTACTACACGCTGGCGGCGGGCGGTGCCGAGAACACCGATGCCGCCTGGTATTATGCCGATCCAAAGCCCGCCGCAGCCGAGATCAAGGACCGGGTCGCGTTCTGGAAGGGCGTCCGGGTCGGTTGACCCGCGAGCAGCTGCGCGCCGACCTCGATGCCAGCGTCGCGCGCCTTGTCGCCCGCGCCGCTGCCGAGGGCTGACCGCTGCGCCACGACCACTGCTTCCTGCGTGTCGCCTATGACAATGCAGTCGGCGGCAAATGGGACCTCGCGCATGCCCGGCCCGCGTGGCGGTCTCTGCCGCTCGACATTCTCGCCGCGGCCGTCGCGCTGGCCCGGTCCATCGAGACGGGCGGCGTTTCCCGCCTGCATGAACTGAACCTCCGCAGCCTGGCATGGCGACGAGCCTCCCGCCTGCCGCTTGACGATTGAGCCCCGGCGCTGGATGGTCCTGCGACGACGCGGCGGGGGCCAATCGATGATCAGGCGCCTGTTTGCAGCCCTGCTGACGTTCGTCGTCGTCTTTCCCCTGGCCGCGTGGGGAACGCTTGCGCTGTGGCTGCGGCTGCCATTCGGTCCGCTGGGGCGCGGGCTGGTCTGTGCGCTGTGGCTGACCGGGCTGGCGGTCGTCGTCGTCCTGGCCTGGCGGCATCGCTGGAAGCCCGCGGCCGCGCTGTTCATTGCGATGCTGATCGCACAGTTCGGCTGGTGGGCGACGATCCGCCCATCCAACTATCGCGACTGGCAGCCCGATCTCGCCCGGGTCGCGACCACGCACATCGACGGCGACGTGCTGACGGTGAACAATGTCCGCAACTTTCGCTGGCGCTCCGACACCGACTTCGACCAGCGCTGGGAGCGGCGTCGCTACCGGCTGAGCCAATTGCAGGGCGCCGACCTGTTCCTGTCGTACTGGGCCGGAGAATCGGTCGCCCACGCTATCATCAGCTTCGACTTCGCCGACAGCGACCCGCTCGCCTTCTCCATCGAGATCCGCAAGCAGCGCGGCCAAGCCTATGAGACCGTCGCCGGCTTCTTCAAGACCTATGAACTGGCCGTCATCGCAGCCGACGAGCGTGATGTTGTCAAGGTCCGCAGCACCGTCCGCGGCGAGGACGTGCGGCTATACCGGCTCGACATCGAGCGTGCCACCGCGCTCGCCCTGCTGCGCCAATATGCCGAGCTTGCCAACGACGTCGCGCGGCGGCCACGCTGGTACAATACTGTGGCGGAGAATTGCACCACGGTGATCTTCGGCATGGCGCATCGCCTCGATCCAGCCATCGGGCTCGACTGGCGTATCCTGCTGCCGGGCAAGCTGCCATCCTATCTACAGGAGCACAGCTTCGTGACGCGCCGCCTCAGTCTCGTCGAGCTGACCCGTCGCTCTCATATCGGTCCGCGCGCCGCTGGGCCGGACCCCGATCCGGGCTTCTCGGCGCGCATCCGGGAAGGCGTGCCGCGACCGGGAACGCGTGACGTTGCGGCGGCAAGCGGTTAGAGCGGCCTGCATCCTGTATCAGAGCCGGTGACCATGATCCTCGTCGTCGATAATTACGACAGCTTCACCTACAATCTCGTCCACTACCTCCAGCAGCTTGGGGTCACGGTCGAGGTGGTGCGCAACGACGCGCTGACCGTGCCGCAGGCGCTGGCCCTGCAGCCGGAAGCCGTGCTGCTGTCGCCCGGCCCATGCACGCCGACCGAAGCGGGGATCTGCCTCGACCTGATCGCTGCCGCCGCCGATCTCCGCCTGCCGCTGCTCGGCGTCTGTCTCGGCCACCAGGCGATCGGCCAGGCATTCGGCGGCAAGGTCGTCCGCGCCGCCAAGGTCATGCACGGCAAGACGTCGGCCATGCACCACGACAGTGACGGAGTGTTCGCCGGGCTGCCCTCGCCGTTCGAGGCGACGCGCTATCACTCGCTGATCGTCGAGGACGACAGCCTGCCTGCGGTGCTGCAAGTCAACGCACGAACCGAAGACGGCATCATCATGGGCCTGCGCCACCGCGAATTGCCGCTCCACGGTGTCCAGTTCCATCCGGAGAGCATCGCCAGCCAGCACGGCCATGCGCTGCTGGCGAACTTCCTCGGCATCGCTGGCATTGCGCACCAGCCGCTGCGTGAGGCGGCATGACGACATTGGTACGGCTGCCGGATCCGGCGACGCCGCTCGACTTCGATACCGCCGAGGCGGCGTTCGGCGATATCCTCGACGCGCGGGTGCCCGACCAGGCGATCCACGACTTCCTGCTCGGCATCACCTTGCGCGACGAGACCGCGACCGAGATCGCCGCGGCGGCACGTGCGATGCGATCCCGGATGATCCCGATCATCGCGCCGCCGGGTGCGATCGACGTTTGCGGTACCGGCGGCGACGGCGCGCACAGCCTCAACATATCGACCGCCGTCGCCATCGTCGTCGCGGCCTGCGGCGTGCCCGTGGCGAAACACGGCAATCGCGCGGCATCGTCGAAGGCTGGTGCCGCCGACACGCTGGAGGCGCTCGGGCTCGATCTCGACCGTGCCTCCGATCGTGCTGAAGCAAGCCTGAGCGAGCTCGGGCTGGCTTTCCTGTTCGCGCAGAAGCATCACCCGGTCCTCGCACGTCTGGGACCGATACGCCGTGCCATCGGCCGGCGAACGATCCTCAACCTGCTCGGCCCCCTCGCCAATCCTGCCAGCGTGACACGCCAGCTGGTTGGCGTTGCTCGCGTCGACTATCTGCCGACCGTCGCCAACGCGCTGCAGTTGCTCGGCAGCGAATCGGCGATGGTCGTGTCAGGCGAAGAAAGCCTCGACGAGCTGTCGATCGCGGGCGCCAGTCGCGTCCTGAGGGTCGACACCACCAGCCTGTCGGAATCGATCGTCACCCCGGAGGATTGCGGCCTGGTACGTCACGGCCTCGACGGCATTCTCGGCGGCGATCCGGTTTACAATGCGGCGGCGCTGATCGCCTTGCTCGACGGTGGCAAGGGCGCCTACCGCGACGCGGTCCTGCTCAACAGCGCTGCGGCGTTGCTTGTCGCCGAAACCACCGACGGCTGGGCTGCCGGTGCGGCGCTGGCGGCGGAAGCGATCGACAGTGGCCGGGCCAAGGCGTTGCTCCACGCCTGGATCGCCTTCTAGGCGAGGCGCGCCCTAGGCCGCCCGCGACGCGTCATCGCGGGTGTGGTCGATGATCGTACGGTTGCGCCCGGCATGCTTGGCGCAATAGAGCGCCGCGTCCGCAGCGCCCATCCATTGCTCCACCGAGCCGTGACGCTGCGGGAAGGCCACCCCGAAGCTGGCAGTGACCTTCAACCGGGGTGCAGCGACGAAGGCCAGGTCATGGACGCAGCGCCGCATCGTCTCGGCGACCTCGAATGCTTCGGCAGCACTCGCATCGTGCAACAGCACGGCGAACTCTTCCCCGCCAAGCCGGCCGAACTGCGCGTGTGGCGGCAGCAACCGGTCGACACAGCCGCCGACGATCTGGAGGACCTGGTCGCCGACGGGATGACCGAAGCGATCGTTGACCTTCTTGAAGTGGTCGATATCGAACATGATCAGGGCGCTGGTCCGCTGCTGTCGCTCGGCGTTGCGGATGTTCATGGTCGCGGCCTCGACGAAAGCGCGCCGGGTCATCGCGCCGGTCAGGAAGTCCTTGTCGGCGATGGTTCGAAGCTCGAGCTCATTCTCGACCAGCGACGCGAAATTGTGCAGGATCTCGATCTGGCCGGCATCGAAGGTGCGCGGGTTCGTGTCGATCGCGCATAGGGCCCCCAGATTGTAGCCGTCGGGGGAGCGGACCGGCACCCCGGCATAGGCTCTGATACCGGGAGCGCCGATGACAAGGTGGTTCTCCGAGAACCGCAGGTCGAGCATCGCGTCCGGGACGATCAGCGGCTCGCGCGACATGATCGTATGGCTGCAAAACGCCACGTTTCGCGACGTGTCCTGCGCGGCCATGCCCCGGATCGACTTGAACATCTGCCGATCGGCAGCGATCAGCGAGACCGCGGCGATCGGCACGCCGAGCACGACCTGGACGAGGCCGGTGATCTTGTCGAACTGCGCCTCCGGCTTGGTGTCGAGGACGCCGCACCTGGCAAGGGCGGCCAAGCGCGCGGGCTCGTCGAGCAGCTTGCCGTCAACCATGCGAACTGCTCCAGGCCAACCGGTTGATGCCGCCGAAATTCACGGCCTGCCGAAGCATGCCGGTCATCGGCCCGGTCGTGCTCGGGCCGACGAATGAGATTGTCCCGAGGTCGAGCCACGACCCACCGCAGCGAGCCGTCGACGTGGCTTGTTGAAAACTGCTCCTCGACAACGTCCGCTCCATTTTCCGGGCTGGTGCAAGGGGGGTAAGCCATTGATGACTCTACAGTGATCAAAGCAGTCGCATGATCGGGTTGCGAAAGCCCTAAGGCGTTCCCGCTTGTTTCGTCTCCAACGCAGATACTGGTGCGCTGTGACGAACACCGTGGATCACGCTGGCACCTCGGGCGGGTTCAGGGTAATCGCCGCGGGTGACCGATCTCCTGACCCGCATCTGCGACGTAACCCGCCTCGAAGTCGCCCGGCGCAAGACCGTGCGTTCGATCGACGACCTCGATCGCGCTGCCGAGGGGCAGACCGCCCCGCGCGGATTTCGCGCTGCCCTCGATAGCGCCAGCGGCTTCGCGCTGATCGCGGAGGTCAAGAAGGCCAGCCCGTCCAAGGGCGTGATCCGCGCCGACTTCGATCCGGCAGCGCATGCCAGGGCCTATCAGGCCGGGGGCGCCGCCTGCCTGTCGGTCCTGACCGATGCACCGCATTTCCAGGGCCACGAGGACTATCTCGTCGCTGCCCGCGCCGCCTGCAGCCTGCCGGTCCTGCGCAAGGACTTCATGGTCGACCCTTGGCAGGTGGCGGAGGCGCGCGCGATCGGCGCCGACGCGATCCTGATCATCGTCGCGGCACTGGATGACGGCGCGATGGGGGAGATCGAGGCGGCGGCGATCGAGCGGGGCATGGACGTCCTCGTGGAGGTTCATGATGCCGCCGAGCTCGAACGTGCACTGCGCCTCAAGTCGCGCCTGATCGGCGTCAACAATCGCGACCTGCGCGACTTTTCGGTCGACTTCGCCCGGACTTACGAGCTGGTCGGTCGCGCCCCGGCGGGATGCACCTTCGTCGCGGAGAGCGGGCTGACCTCGCATGCGGACCTGGCGGCGATGGCGACCCACGGCGTCCGCTGCTTCCTGGTCGGGGAAAGCCTGATGCGCCAGTCCGACGTCGAAGCCGCGACCCGCGCGTTGTTGAACGGATGACCCGCCTCACCCATCTCGACGATGCCGGCGCAGCCCGCATGGTCGACGTTTCGGGCAAGCCGGCGACCTTGCGCGAAGCCACGGCCGAGGGGCGCATCGCGATGCTGCCCGCGACTCTCGAGGCGATCCGCGACGGTGCGATCGCCAAGGGCGACGTGCTTGCGGTGGCGCGCATCGCCGGGATCATGGCGGCGAAACGCACCAGCGACCTCATTCCGCTCTGCCATCCGCTGCCGCTGTCCGGCGTCGATCTCACGCTTGAACTGGGGGAGGCGGGCGTGCGTGTCACGGCGACGGTGCGGACCACCCACGGCACCGGCGTCGAGATGGAGGCCCTCAGCGCGGTCTCGGTCGCGTTGCTGACCATCTATGACATGGCCAAGGCGATCGACCGCGGCATGACGATCGAGGGCGTGCGCCTGCTGGCGAAAAGCGGCGGCCGCTCCGGTGACTGGCGGGCAGCGTGAGCCTGCTGCCGGTCGCGGAAGCCCAGTCGCGGCTACTGGCCAGCGCTACGCCGCTGCCCGCTGAGACGGTGCCGCTGGCCCCCGCTGCAGGCCGGTTCCTGGCTGCGGACGTGATCGCCACCCTGACGCAGCCGCCGTTCGCCGCCTCCGCGATGGACGGCTATGCGATCCGCTGGAGCGAGCGCGAAGGGCCGTGGCGGATCATCGGCGAGGCAGCGGCAGGCCATGGTTTCCGCGGGCACGTCGGGGCAGGGGAGGCCGTGCGCATATCGACCGGCGCGCCGCTGCCCGCCGGTGCCGACACCGTCGTGGTGCAGGAGGACGTCGAGCGTGATGGTGCCGCGCTTCGCCTCGTGCTCGATGGACCACCGCGGCAGGGCGCGCACATCCGCAAGGCGGGCCTGGATTTCAGCACCGGCGACATCGTCGCGACCGCAGGATCGCTGCTCACTCCGGCGCGGCTTGGACTGCTCGCCGGGGCAGGGCACGAGACAGCATCGGTCCACCGCCGCCCCCGCGTCGTCGTCCTGACCACCGGTGACGAGCTGGTGCTCCCCGGCGAGATCCCGGGACCCGACCGCATTGTCAGCTCGGGCGGAGTCATGCTCGGCGCGCTGCTCGGCGCCGAGGCCGACGTCATCGACGGTGGCATCGTTCCCGATCGCGCCGACGCCGTCGAGGCCGCGGTCCGCGCCGCAGCGGGTGCGGACGTCCTCGTCACCATGGGCGGCGCTTCGGTCGGGGATCATGACCTGATCGTCCCGGTCCTGAAGGACATGGGCGCCGACATCGACTTCTGGAAGATCGCGCTCCGTCCGGGCAAGCCGATGCTGAGCGGCAGCCTGGGGGCGCTGCGGATCGTCGGCGTGCCCGGCAACCCGGTATCGGCCTTCGTCTGCGCCGAACTGTTCGTGCGACCGCTGCTCAGGCAATTGGCCGGCAATCCGCGACCGTTGGCGAGGCTGCAGGCCGCGCGTCTAGCCGTACCGCTTCCCGCCAACAACGCCCGGCAGGATTACCTGCGCGCCTATGTCGAGGACTCCGGCTCCGGCCCCGTCGCGACGACGGCGGCGAAGCAGGAAAGCAGCATGTTGCGCATGCTCGCCGATTGCAACGCGCTGATCGTCCGCGCCCCCCTCGCCCCGCCAGCGGCCGCGGGCGAAATGATCTTGTTCCACGCGCTTGACTTCGTTCCAGGCGTTGCCTAAACGTTCCCCATTGGTTCCGATGGGAGACGGTGATGCTGACGCGCAAGCAACACGACCTGCTTACCTTCATCAACAACCGGCTGGGCGTCGAAGGCGTGTCGCCGTCGTTCGAGGAGATGAAGGAAGCGCTTCAACTCAAGTCGAAGTCGGGCGTTCACCGCCTAATCAACGCACTTGAGGAACGCGCCTTCATCCGACGCCTTCCCAACCGTGCGCGAGCGCTTGAAGTATTGCGCATGCCCGATATCGCGCCGGTGGCATCTGCCCCGGCACCGAGTTCGGTGATCCACGCCGACTTCTCCCGCCCGCGCGTCCGTGAGGCGGCCAACGACGTCATCGAGGTGCCGCTGCACGGCCGGATCGCCGCCGGTCTGCCGATGGAAGCCATGGAGAGCGACCGTTCGCTCAGTGTGCCGGCGGCACTGCTCGGGCCGGGCGACCATTATGCGCTGGAAGTGTCCGGGGACTCGATGATCGACGCCGGGATCTTCGATGGCGACTACGCGCTGGTCCGGCGCTGCGAAACCGCCCGCGATGGCGATATCATCGTCGCCCTGGTCGACAACACCGAGGCAACGCTGAAGTACCTGCAGCACGAGAAGGGGATGATCCGTCTAGACCCGGCCAATCCCGCCTATGAGCCGCAGCGTTACCTGCCGTCGCGGGTCCGGGTGCAGGGCAAGCTCGCGGGCTTGCTGCGCCGCTACCATTAGTTCGAGCTTCTCGTCGTCTCGACGCGAGACGGGACCCGCGCGGCTCGGAGGCTGAGCCGTCGGCACCCGATCTGCGTCGGGACGATGAGTCGTAATTGTACGCCGCCTGCCGGACGCGCCGGTCGAACGCTCAGTCCCAGTTCTGCGCCGCGGCTGCGGGGGCATCGGCCTTGCCGACGACCCGTCGCTTCCCCGGTACGTAGGGTGCCGGTCGTGGCATCCACGGATGGTCGCCGACGCGCGCTGCCACGGTTTCGACACGGGCCGGGCTCAGCCAGATCGCCACGGCGCCGGTGTCGCCCAGCATCGCACGGTCGAGTTTCAACCATCTGGGGACGCACCAAGCCGGCAGACGGCGCGCGCTGACCACGATGTCGGCCGCGGCACACGCCGGCTCGAAGCTCGGGCGTCCGACGACATCGCGCGACAGCGTCGCCAGCAGTCGCCAACTGCGGCCGCCGGTGTGCAGGTCGGCGACACACGCATCGATGCTGCACCGCGCGCCGGGCAGGTCGGCGAGCGCCACGTCCGCCGTGGTCGCCGCCGTCGCGTCGCCCCACATGTCGCGAATATAGTCTCCCGCCCGGTCGCGGAGCAGCGCCAGTCGCCCATCGGGCACCAGATACGCCGCGTGCCGCCCGTCGCCGCTGACCAGCAAGTCGGGCGGGCGTGCCAGCAGGGCGATGGTTACCCCCGCCACGATTGGCAGCACGCCGGCCCAGCGCACCCGCGTCTGCCACAGGCACAACCACAGGCCGCCTCCGACCAGCGCCGCATAGGCGATGTCGGGCATGATCGGCAGGCGGACCACGGCGCCGGGCCATGCCGCGACGACCTGCGCGATCACGATCAGCCAACCCATCGCCTTGCCGACCAGCCACCACAGGGGCGCCGCCAGGCCGACCGTTTCGAACAGCAACGCCAGAACCAGCAGCGGCATGATGACGAATTCGGTCAGCGGGATCGCCACCAGGTTCGCCGCGACGCCGAACAGCCCGGCGCGGTTGAAGTGATACAATGCAGTGACCGACAACATCGCCTCCGCCACCAGCCCGGTCACCACCAGCGCCAGGCCGCTGCGGAACAGCCGGAACAGCCAGCCGTGGTCGCGCGCCCCGTGCGCCAGCCATTGTCCGAGCCGTGACTGGTACAGCGCGACCATCCCGGTGACCGCCGCGAACGACAATTGAAAGCTCGGCCCGAGCAGCGCCTCGGGCCGGACCATCATCACCAGGAAGGCGCCGGCGGCGACCAGCCGCAGGGTCAGGGCTTCGCGACCCGCGGCGACCCCGACCAGCACGATCAGCGTCGCGATGCAGGTCCGCACCGTCGGCACCTGGCCGCCCGCCAGCAGGGTGTAGCCGATGCCGGCCAGCGCGGCGCCACCGGCTGCGATGATCTTGACCGGCCAGCGCAACGCGATCCACGGCACCAGCGTCAGGCCACGACGGATCAGCCACAGCGTCATGCCGACGACGATCGCGATGTGCACGCCGGAGATCGACAGCAGGTGGGCCAGTCCGGAATCGCGCATGGATTGCGCGATCGGTTCGGGAATGCCGCCCTGGTCGCCGGTGACGAACGCCGCGACCAGCGTCCCCGCCACATGGGGTACCTGTGCCTTGAGCCGAGCCGTCAGCCGTTCGCGCGCTTGCTCCAGCACGGCCAGCGGCCCGGTCGGGGCCGGCGCGCGCGATACCACGACGACGGGCCCGAGCGGGTACCCCGTCGCGCCGAGTTCGGCGAACCAGGCGCGCCGGGCGAAATCATAGCCGCCGGGATAGCTCGGCCCAGACGGCGGGCTGAGCGAGGCGCGCACCGAGACGCGGGCACCGGGCACGACGCCGGTTATGGCAGCACCGCGAACGCTGATCCGCACGCGTCGCGGCAGCGCCGGATCGACGGTCGACAGGATGAACCGGAAGCGGTCACGGCCGCTGGCGATCTCGATCTCGTCGACGGTTCCGATTACATCGCCGGTGAAGCGGTCGGCCAGCACCGGTGCCGCGACCGACGAACTCCGCAGTTCCGCCACGCCGAGGCCGGCCAGCATCAGCAAGCCGCCCCAGACCAGCATCCGCGCCGACAGCCCATTCAGCGTCAGGCCCGCCACGACCAGGGCCGCTGCGACGATTGCCGCGGCGGCGCGCTGGTCCGCCCAGGGCAGCAGGAACCACAGCGCGATGCCGAGGCCAAGGCCGACCGGTGCCAGCAACGGCAATTGGTTGCGCTCGGCGTCGAGCCACGTCTCGACCGCCGCTCCGCTCCCTGAAATGAGCGCACGGATTTGAAGCCCGCGAAGGGCCATGCTATCGCCCACCCGCTTGCCCCTTCCGGGGCGAAGCATTGGCCAATTCAGACAGGGGCGCAATGGCGGCAGGCAATGAGACTAGCCCGGTAGTAACCCGGTTCGCGCCGTCGCCGACGGGTTTCCTCCACATCGGCGGTGCCCGAACCGCGTTGTTCAATTACCTGTTCGCCAAGGCCAATGGCGGCAAGTTCCTGTTACGGATCGAGGATACCGACCGGGCGCGCTCCACCGACGCCGCGATCGCGGCGATCCTCGACGGTCTCGACTGGCTGAACCTCGACGCCGACGAGCCGCCGGTCATGCAGTTCGAGCGTGCGCCGCGACACGCCGAAGTCGCCAACCAGCTGCTCGCCAACGGTCACGCCTACAAATGCTTCGCGACCGCCGAGGAGTTGGAGACGATGCGCGCCGAACAGCGCGCTGCGAAACTGCCGATGCGCTACGACGGGCGCTGGCGCGAACGCTCGCCCGACGAGGCTCCGGCCGGTGCGCCCTTCGTCATCCGCCTGCGCGCGCCCAAGGAAGGTTCGGTAACCATCCAGGACCGGGTCCAAGGCGCCGTCACGGTCGCCAATGCCGAACTCGACGACATGGTGCTGCTGCGCTCCGACGGCACGCCGACCTATATGCTGGCCGTTGTCGTCGACGATCACGACATGGGCGTCACCTACGTCATCCGCGGCGACGATCACCTCAACAACGCCTTTCGCCAGCTCGCGCTGATCCGCGCGATGGGCTGGCCGGAGCCGGTCTATGCGCATGTCCCGCTGATCCACGGGTCCGACGGTGCCAAGCTGTCGAAGCGCCACGGCGCGCTGGGCGTCGATGCCTATCGCGACGAGCTCGGCATGCTGCCGGAAGCGGTCGAGAACTACCTGCTCCGCCTCGGCTGGGGCCACGGCGACGAGGAGTTCATCGACCGTTCGCGAGCGATCGAGCTGTTCGACCTGTCCGGCGTAGGGCGCGGTCCGGCGCGTTTCGACACCAAGAAGCTGGAGAGCGTCAACGGCCATTACCTGCGCCTCGCCGACGATGCGCGGCTGGTCGGCCTCGTCACGCCCCGGATCAATGCGCTGCTCGGACGCGACATCGACGCTCGTGAGACGGGTTTGCTGAGCGCCCTGATGCACGATCTCAAACCGCGAGCGAAGGACCTCAACGAGCTCGCCGCCGCGACGTTGTTCCTGTTTCGCTCGCGCCCCCTGGCGATGGACGAGCGTGCGACGAAGCTGCTAGAAGCCGCTCCGGATAATATCCTCGACGCCGCGCGTATGACGCTCGGACAAGTCGCGGAATGGTCCGCCGAAAACCTCGAGGTCGCGGTCAAGGGGTTGGCCGAGGCGCGGGCAATCGGCTTGGGAAAGGTCGCTCAGCCACTCCGCGCGGCAGTCACCGGCACCAATGTGTCGCCGGGCCTGTTCGAGGTGTTGGCGGTTTTGGGACGTGAAGAAACGCTGGGGCGCATCGACGATGCGCTTCGGCCTCAGAAAAACGAAGGACCAGCAGCATGAGCGGCAGCGTCAAACTCGAGTCCAACGGCAAGTCGTTCGACTATCCCGTCCTGTCCGGCACCGTTGGCCCGGACGTCATCGATATCCGCAAGCTGTACGCCCAGACCGGCGCGTTCACCTATGATCCGGGCTTCACCAGCACGGCTGCCTGCGAGTCCAAGATCACCTACATCGACGGCGATGCCGGTGTCCTGCTGCACCGCGGCTATGCGATCGACAAGCTGGCCGAGCAGTCGAGCTTCATGGAAGTCGCCTATCTCCTGCTCAACGGCGAACTGCCGAACGCCAAGGAGAACGACGACTTCACCCGGACGATCACCCGTCACACGATGATTCATGAGCAGCTGGCGCAATTCTATCGTGGCTTCCGCCGCGATGCGCATCCGATGGCGATCATGTGCGGCGTCGTCGGCGCGATGGCGGCGTTCTACCACGACTCCACCGACATCCATGATCCGCAGCAGCGCGTCATCGCCAGCCACCGGCTGATCGCCAAGATGCCGACGCTGGCCGCGATGGCGTACAAATACGCGGTCGGGCAGCCGTTCCTGTACCCAGACAACTCGCTGAGCTTCACCGGCAATTTCCTGCGCATGACCTTCGGCGTGCCGGCCGAGCCCTATGTCGTCGATCCGATTATCGAGAACGCCATGGAGAAGCTGCTGATCCTGCAGGCCGACCATGAGCAGAACGCCTCGACCTCGACCGTCCGTCTGGCTGGTTCGTCCGGCGCCAATCCGTTCGCCTGCATCTCGGCCGGCATCGCCTGCCTGTGGGGCCCGGCGCACGGCGGCGCCAACGAGGCAGCGCTCAACATGCTGCGCGAGATCGGCACCGTCGACCGCATCCCGGAATACATCGCCCGTGCAAAGAACAAGGACGATCCGTTCCGCCTGATGGGCTTCGGCCACCGCGTCTACAAGAACTACGATCCGCGCGCCAAGGTCATGCAGAAAGTCGCCAACGAGGTGCTCGACAAGCTCGGCCTCGACGATCCGATCTTCGACGTGGCGCGCGAGCTGGAGCAGATTGCGCTCAACGATCCGTATTTCATCGACAAGAAGCTATACCCGAACGTCGACTTCTATTCGGGTGTGGTGATGTCGGCGATCGGCTTCCCGACCTCGATGTTCACCGTGCTGTTCGCGATCTCGCGCACCGTCGGCTGGATCGCGCAGTGGAACGAGATGATCGCCGATCCGGAGCAGAAGATCGGCCGTCCGCGCCAGCTCTACACCGGCGTCGCCCAGCGCGAGTTCGTGCCCCTCGCCCAGCGCGGGTAGGGGACTTGCCCCTCCCCAGGCACCGGCCGGGGGAGGGGTCAGCGCTGTACCGCAGCGTGGTGGCGGATCACCTCGTCGATGATGAAGCGCAGGAATTTCTCGCTGAACTCGGGGTCGAGCTTGGCGGTCACCGCCAGCGCCCTGAGCCGCGCGACCTGGTCGTGTTCGCGGCTGGGATCGGCAGCGGGCAGTCCGGCCGAAGCCTTGTAGGCGCCGACCTTCTGGGTGACCTTGAAGCGTTCCGCGAGCAGGAAGACCAGCGCCGCGTCGATGTTGTCGATGCTGTCGCGATAGGCGATCAAGGTTTCGTCAGGCATGGTTTTCCCCAAGGTCGGCAGTCTCGCAACGGCCAGTGGCGGCATACTCGCGACCGCATGCCGCTAGTGCAAGGCTTGCCACTCGCTGCATCGCGGTTATGACGTTGCGCGGCATGACCGCAACCATCCATCCGCTCCGCCCCCGCTCCGAACCGCCGTCGCTGAACCGGCTGCTGACCTTGTGTGCGCCGGACCTCAACGCCGTCAACCAGGTCATCGTCGACCGGATGCAGAGCCGCGTCTCCCTGATCCCGGAGCTTGCCGGCCATCTGATCGCCGGCGGCGGCAAGCGCTTGCGACCGCTGCTGACCCTCGCCTGTGCCCGGCTGTTCGACTATGGCGGCACCCGGCATCACAAGCTCGCGGCGTGCGTCGAGTTCATCCACACCGCGACCCTGCTGCACGACGATGTCGTCGACGGCAGCGACCTGCGGCGCGGCAAGGTCACCGCCAACAACGTCTGGGGCAACCCCGCCAGCGTGCTGGTCGGCGATTTCCTGTTCAGTCGCTCGTTCGAGCTGATGGTCGAGGACGGCAGCCTCAAGGTGCTCAAGATCCTCAGCCACGCCTCCGCCGTGATCGCCGAAGGGGAGGTCGCCCAGCTGACCGCCCAGCGCGACGTCGAGACCAGCGAGGACCGTTACCTCGAGATCATCACCGCCAAGACCGCCGTGCTGTTCGCCGCCGCCTGCCAGATCGCCGCCGTCGTCGCCGAGCGTGGCGGGCAGAGCGAATCGGCACTCGAATCCTACGGCCGCAACCTCGGCATCGCCTTCCAGCTGATCGACGACGCCATCGACTATGTCTCCGACGCCGAGACCATGGGCAAGGATTGCGGCGACGACTTCCGTGACGGCAAGGTCACGCTGCCGGTCATCCTCGCGCATGCCCGCGGCACCGACGCCGAGCGGCGTTTCTGGCGCGACGCGATGCTGGGTCGCGCCAACGGCGACGAGGAACTGGCGCGCGCCACCGCCTTGTTGCGGACTTCGGGGGCGATCGACGACACGCTGGCCCGGGCGCGGATCTATGGTGGCCGCGCGATCGATGCGCTGGCGGGTTTCCCGCACGGCGCACCCCGCGACGCGTTGATCGAGACGGTCGAGTTCGCCATCGCCCGGGCATTCTGACGACCGCCGGGCGACGCTCACAGTTGACGCTCGCCTCGACTTCCCCCAAGCGCGACGCATGAAAGCCCTGATCTTCCAGCGCTCGAAAAGCGCCACGCAATCCGGTCGAGCCCGTGACGGCCAATGGGCGCTCGTGCGCCAGCGCGGCGAGGCCCAGCAGCACGACCCGCTGACCGGCTGGATTGGCTCGGGCGACACCGCGACGCAGATCGAGCTGAACTTCAACAGCGAGGCGGCCGCGGTCGCCTATGCCACCGCGCAGGGCCTGGAGTATGAGGTCCAGCCGCTGCCGCCGCGGGCGCTCAAGCTGCAGGCCTATTCGGACAATTTCAGATAGGCTGCGTTGCCCAAGCGTCCGTAGCTCAGTTGGATAGAGCACGGGACTTCTAATCCTGAGGTCGCTGGTTCGAATCCAGCCGGACGCACCATCTTCACCAACAACCTCACAAACCTAGACGGTATCGAACCAGCCATTGTCTTGAGTTTGGCCATGTCGAGGAACCGCCGAGGAACCGGGGACACGCTGGGGATACCGGATCGCCGAGAATTACTGCTCTCAAGCCTTTTGCCCCAGTTTCACGATCTGGATCACCAGAGCGATCAGCGAAATTACCAAGGCGACCACGCCACCAGTCATCATCAAAGCCTCCGCAACCGTCATCAACATCTCCATGGAACGCGTAGAGAACGACATGGCGCCGGTGCCATCACCGTTGAGCGAACCATAGCAGGGTGATTCTAGTCGTTGGGGATCGAAATTCATACTCAAGCCACGGCTTGACAGCGCTGGAGGACTAAGCCGCTGGTTCGCTACAGGTAATACTAAACAAGGGTTGCCCGCGTCAGTACAATGGTTAAGCAACTCGTAGAAATTCATGAAACAGCCTGAGAAAGTTACCCACAATTCTTGTAATCCTGAGGTCGCTGGTTCGAATCCAGCCGGACGCACCATCTTCTTTCAGGGGCCGGACACGATGAGCGACGACGCGCCGACTCCGGCCGAGATGATCGAGCGGCTGCGGCAACTCCTCGATGTCGAGACGCTCGACACCGACCTGTTCCGCGGCATGCGCCAGCCCGGCGGGCGGGGCAGGGTGTTCGGTGGCCAGGTCGTCGCGCAGGCGCTGATGGCCGCCAGCCGCACCGTCGACCCGGCCAAGATCGCGCATTCGCTGCACGCCAACTTCATGCGCCCCGGTGACGAGGCGGTGCCGATCGAATATCGCGTCGATCGTGATTATGAGGGCCGCAGCTTCGCCACACGGCGCATCGTCGCCCTGCAGAACGGCCTGCCGATCCTGACCATGACCGCGTCGTTCCAGGTGCTGGAGGGCGGGCTGGAGCATCAGGACGTCATGCCCGACGTGACGCCGCCGGAGGAACTGACCGGCGATCACGAGGTGTACCGGGCGCAGGCGGCACTACTGCCGGAGCGTCTGGCCGGCTTCCTGACGCGGCCCCGCGCCATCGAGCAGCGCTCGGTGATCAGGCGCGACCTGCTCGCCCCGGAGGTGTTGCTGCCGGTGTTTCACAGCTGGTTCCGCGCCGTCGCGCCGGTCGGCGACGACCCCGCCATGCACCGGGCGATCCTGACCTACGCCTCCGACATGGCGCTGCTCGGCACCAGCACGCTGCCGCACGGCGTCAACTGGTTCACCAACCGGCTGCAGACCGCCAGCCTCGACCATTCGGTGTGGCTGCACGAGGAATTTCGCGTCGACGATTGGCTGTTGTACACCATGGACAGTCCCTGGGCCGGGCATGGTCGCGGCTTCAATCGCGGGCGCATCTTCAGCCGCGACGGACGCCTCGTAGCCAGCACGGCGCAGGAAGGCCTGATCCGCCTGCGCGCCTGATCGCTAGGCGAGCGAACGGCCTGCCGCGCCCACGGCTTCCTCAATGAACTGCCATGCCACCCGGCCCGAACGATGACCGCGCCCGGTCGCCCAGGCGATCGCGGCGCTGTCCTCGACCTTCAGTCCGAGCGCGCCAGCATAACCGCGCACCATCTCTAGGTAGGTCGCCTGGTCGCAATTGTGAAAGCCCAGGCTCAGCCCGAAGCGGTCGGCCAGCGCCAAGCGGTCGTCGAGGACGTCGCGCGGGTTGATCGCCGCCTCGCCCTCGGCATGGTCGCGCGGCACCAGATGGCGCCGGTTCGAGGTTACGGCGATCCGCACATTGCCCGGCCGCGCCGTGATGCCGCCATCGAGCACCGAGCGCAGCGCCTTGTACTGGGTCTCGTCGGCTTCAAACGACAGGTCGTCGGCGAACACCACGAAGCGGCGCGGACTGCTGCCCAAGGCCTCGAACAAACGGCCAAGCGTCGCGATATCGTCGCGCGCCACCTGCACCAGCGCGAGATCGTCGCCTTCGGCGCGCAAGGCCGCGACGATGCTGCGGACCAGCGACGACTTGCCCATGCCGCGGGCGCCCCACAGCAGGACGTCGTGCGCCGGCAGCCCTTTGGCATGGCGGCGCAGATTTTCCAGCAGCGTGTCGCGCTGGAGATCGACGCCGGCGAATCGGTCCAGCGGCTGCGGCGGCGTCGGCGTCACCGCTTTCAAGGCGCTGCCGCTCCAGACGAAGGCCTCGCCGATCGACGGATCGACGATCGGCGCCACCGGTGGCGACAGGCGCTCCAAAGCGGCAGCGATGCGGGTGAGGGTGTTGTTCAAGTCATCCATCGGCGGTTCATAGCACCGGTGCGAAACATTGCACTCCACGCCGCTCACTCGTATGGGACGCGCTGCAAACCAGATTATTGAAAGCACTACATGTTCGCATCACCGGCCTATGCCCAAGCGGCTGGGGCCATGCCGACCGGTCTCGCCTCGCTGATGGGGTCACCCATCGTGCCGCTGATCGCGATGCTGGCGATCTTCTACATGTTGATGGTTCGCCCGCAGCAGCGCCGCGTCAAGGAGCATCGTGCCATGCTCGACGCCGTCAAGCAGGGCGATGAAGTCGTTACCGGCGGCGGCCTGATCGGTCGCGTCACCCGGGTCAAGGACGACGGCGAGCTCGAGGTCGAGGTCGCTCCGACGGTCAAGCTGCGCGTCGTCCGCGCCACGCTGTCCGAAGTCCGCACCAAGAAGCTGCCCGCCGCGGCGAACGACGCCAAGCGCTGATGCTCGACTTTCCGGCCTGGAAGATCTGGACGATCGCCCTGACGGCAGCCTTGGGGCTGCTGTTCGCGGTCCCGAATTTCTTTTCGGAGGAGGCGGTTGCCCGCTGGCCGTCGGTATTGCCGCGCCAGCAGCTCAGCCTCGGCCTCGACCTGCGCGGAGGTTCGCACCTCATGCTCGAGGCGCAGACCGAGGACGTCCAGAAGGCCAAGCTCGAAGCGCTGGAGGAAAGCGTCCGCAGCGAGTTGCGCGATGCCGATGGCGGCGCCGTCCAGTTCGCCGATCTTTCGACTGCCGGCGGCAAGCTCAGCGTCACGATCACCGATCCCCAGGCTCTCGACCGCGCCGTGGAGACGCTGCGCAAGCTGTCCCGCCCGACCGGCGGCCTGTCCGGCCAGCGCGACCTCGAAGTCACCGTCGTCGACGGCAACCGCATCGTGATGACCCAGACTGCCGCCGGCATCGCCGAGGCGGTCAACAGCGCCATGGCGCAGGCCGTCGAAGTCATCCGCCGCCGCATCGACGAGCTCGGCACCCGCGAGCCAACCATCGTTCGCCAGGGCGACAACCGCATCGTCGTCCAGGTCCCGGGCCTGCAGGATCCGAGCGCGCTCAAGGCGTTGATCGGCAAGACCGCCAAGCTCGAGTTCAAACTCGTCGACGTCTCCGCCGACCCGGCACTCGCCGCTCAGGGCCGCGCGCCCGCCGGCAGCCAGGTGCTGCAATACGCCGACCAGCCCGGGTTGGTCGTGGTCAAGCGCCGTGCGCTGATCACCGGTGACCAGCTCGTCGACTCCAAGCTGACGACCGACCAGAATGGCCAGCCCGCGACGTCGTTCAACTTCGACAGCGCCGGTGGCCGCCGCTTCGCCAAGGCGACGCAGCAGAACGTCGGCAAGCCGTTCGCGATCATCCTCGACAACAAGGTGATCTCGGCACCCAACATCAACGAGCCGATCCTCGGCGGCAGCGGCATCATCTCGGGGTCGTTCACCACCGAGAGCGCCAACCAGCTCGCTATCCTGCTGCGCTCGGGCAAGCTGCCGGTCGAGCTGAAGGTCGTCGAGGAGCGCACCGTCGGTCCAGACCTCGGCGCCGACTCGATTCACAAGGGCGCCATCGCCGCCACCGTCGCGGTGATCGCCGTGTCGCTGCTGATGATCGTCACCTACGGGCGCTTCGGCATCTATTCGGTGGTGGCGCTGATCCTCAACGTCTTCATGATCCTCGGCGTGATGTCGGTCGTCGGCGCGACACTGACCCTGCCGGGCATCGCCGGACTGGTGCTGACCATCGGCGCCGCAGTCGATGCCAACGTGCTGATCAACGAGCGTATTCGAGAAGAACAGCGCAAGGGCAGGGGCGTCATCGCCTCGGTCGAGGTCGGCTACCGCGATGCGACGCGGACGATCTGGGATGCCAATTCGCTCAACATCATCGTCGCCGTCATCATGTTCATGTTCGGCTCCGGGCCGATCAAGGGCTTCGCCGTGGTGCTGTCGATCGGCATCGCGACCTCGGTGTTCACTGCCGTTACCGTGACCCGCCTGATGGTGGCGCGCTGGCTGCGGGCTCGCCGCCCCGCCGCGCTGGCGATCTGAGGATATTGGGATGAACCTCAAGCTGGTCCCGGACAACACCAACATCGGCTTCGTGCGGATGCGCTACCTGGCGTTCGCGCTGACGGTGCTGCTCACCATCGGCTCGATCGCCTTGCTGGTGACCAAGGGGTTGAACCTCGGCGTCGACTTCAAGGGCGGCCTGACGATGGAGGTCGCGTTCAGCGCACCGCCGCCGCTCGATCGGCTGCGCGAGGAAGTTGATTCGCTCCGCGTCGGCCAGTCCGCGCTGCAGGAGTTCGGCAACGCCCGCACCATCCTGATCCGCTTGCCGCTTCCGGACGGCGGCCAGGACGCCGTGCAAAAGGTCGTCGCCAAGGTCCAGGCCGACCTCAAGGCCAAGTACGGCAACGTCAGCTTCCGCCGCACCGAGTCGGTCAGCGGCAAGGTTTCCGGCGAGCTGATCCGCAAGGGCGCGCTGGCCGTGCTGCTGTCGATGGCCGCGGTGGCGCTGTTCACCTGGATCCGCTTCGAATGGCATTTCGGCGTCTCGACGGTGGTCGCGCTGGTCCATGACGTCACGGTGACGATGGGCTTCTTCGCGCTGACGCAGCTCGAATTCGACCTGAACGTCGTCGCGGCGGTGCTGACGATCATTGGCTACAGCCTCAACGACAAGGTCGTCATCGACGACCGTATCCGCGAGAATTTGCGCAAATACCGCAGCATGGACATCGGCCACATCATCGATCTCAGCGTCAACGAGACCCTGCCACGCACCGTCATGACGTCGCTGGCGATGATCGTCGCGCTGACCGCGATGCTGCTGCTCGGACCGGACGTGATCTTCGGCTTCACCGCCGCGATGCTGCTCGGCATCGTCGTCGGGACCTATTCGTCGATCTTCGTATCGTCGTCGCTGCTCATCGCGCTCGGCGTGAAGAGCCGTGCGGCGCCGGTCGAGACTTCGCGTGGCGAGCGCGTCACGCGGCGCGCGTGAGGTTCGACGAACAACGGCCCGACGCTGCGCTGACGATCACGGGCTACGGCCCGGCAGGCTGGCGAGTCGGTGGCGAGGTTTGGCCCGACGGCGTGCTGGTCACGCCCGACGCGGCGGTGGCGCTGCTGGGCGGGCTAACCTTGGCGCAACTCGCACCGCTGGCCGCGCAGGGCGTCGAAGTCCTGCTGCTCGGCACCGGTCCGACGCTGGTGCGCGATGCCGCCTTGCTCAAAGCCCTGGCGGAGGCCCGGCTGGCGGTCGACGTGATGGACTCGAAGGCAGCGGCGCGCACCTATAACGTGTTGGTCAGCGAGGGACGCCGCGTCGCTGCCGCCCTGCTGCCGGTCTAGATGCAGGCCGTCGTCCTCGCTGCCGGCATGGGCACCCGGCTGCGCTCGGCATCTCCGGTCAAGCCGCTGACCCAGGTCGCCGGACGCGCCCTCATCCTCCACACTCTCGACCGATTGGCGCAGGGCGGTGCTAGCAGCGCCTTGGTCGTCATCGGCTACGAGGGTGCCGCGGTGCGCAGCGCCGTAGAGGCCGCCCGGACCCTGCCGGTGACCTTCATCGACAATCTCGCCTGGCAGTCGCCGAACGGCGTTTCGCTGCTCGCGGCTGGGCCGGCGCTGGAGGAACGGGCGCTGCTGTGCATGGCCGACCATCTCGTCGCGCCGTCGCTCTATGCGGCGATGATCGCACACGAGCTTGGCGACGATGCGCTGGTGCTCGGCATCGACCGGCGCCTCGGCCATGCGTGGGTGGACGAGGACGACGTCACCCGCGTCGCGACGCGGCAGGACCGGATCGTCGGCATCGGCAAGGGCCTGCCGGTCTATGATTGCTACGATTCCGGAGTGTTCGTGATCACGCCGGACCTGACGCGCGAGCTCGCGACTATGGAAAGCCCCGGGCTTTCGGACGGTGTTCGCCGACTTGCTGCCCGGGGACGCTGCGGAACTGTGGACATCTCGTCACACGACTGGCTTGATATTGACGACCCACGCGCGCTGGCGCTGGCGGAAAGCTGGATTGGCGGATAGTCGGCGAGCCATGAAGCTCAAAACTCTCTGCGCCTCGCTGTTGCTGATCGGAGCCGGCGCCGGAGCGTCACCCTGGGCCGAGGTCGGCGACCGCCAGTTGCGCCAGGACGTCGAGATGCTCAAGGCCGCCGGCGTCATCCGCGGTCCGATCAACTCCTGGCCGCTGCCCTGGGCCCAGATCGACAATGGCATCGCCGCCTTTGGCGATCGTCCCCTGCCGCCGCACCTTGCCGCCGCGCTCAGGCGGGTCGAGGCGCTGAGCGACCTCGCCCAGCAGCGCACCGTCTACGAAATCCGCGCCAACGCCACCAACGACACGCAGCTGGTCCGCGACTTCGGCGGTGGTGCGCGTGAGAAGGCCGATGTCTCCGTGCGCGCCTCGCACGATCTCGGCTCGGTCTATGTCAGCTACGGCATCGGCTATCGCAACGGCGAGCGCGGCAAGGACTTCAACTTCGAGCCGAGCTACATCGCGGTAAAGCTCGGCAATTGGGCGCTTTACGGCGGCTATGTCGAGCAGTGGTACGGTCCCGGGCATGACGGCGCGCTGCTGTTTTCCAACAGCGCGCGACCGTTCCCCAAGATCGGCTTCAAGCGCCTGTCGCCCGGCCCGATCAACCTGCCGGTGCTGCGCTGGCTCGGCCCGATCCGCTTCGAGGCGTTCGGCGGCGTGCTGACCGAGAAGCGCGACTTCGACAATCCTGCGGTCATCGGCATGAAGCTCGGCTTCGAGCCGATCCGCGGCCTCGAGATCGGCCTGAACCGCGCGCTGCAGCTGTGTGGAGCGAACCGTCCCTGCAAGCCCAAGACAATCGGCAAGGCGCTGATCGGCTTCGGCAATGAGGACAATACCGGCACCTTCAACGAGCCCGGCAACCAGATCGCCGGCTTCGACATCAGCTTCACGCGCAACATCATGGGCGTCACGACCCAGCTGTATTTCGAGGGCGAAGCGGAGGACGAGGACAACTTCATCATCGAACAATATGCTCGCCTCGGCGGGCTGGCGCTCAGTGGCGCGCTGGGCAAGAACGGCGCCAGCTGGTCGGCGAATTTCGAGTACACCGACACCTTGGGTTCAAAGCTTTTCGGCGGTCGTAAATACCCGGGCTCGCTCTACAACCAGTTCATCTATGTCGATGGTTTCACTTACAAAAGGCTGCCGATCGGCTACTCGCTCGATAGCGATTCCCGCAACTTCACGGTCAGCGGCGCGGTCAACGATACCGCCAACCGGCGCTGGTACGGCTCGGTGCGCTCGGCAAAGATCAACCTGACCGAGGTCGGGCCTTTCTACGCCGGCGGGCCGCTCCGGAATCGCATCTCGAGCAACACCGAGACCGTCCAGATCGCGACCGCCGGAGTCGAGCTCCCGACCCAGTACGGCGACATCAAGATTGAGGGCCGGTTGCAGAACGACGCACCGAATACGCCGGACTCGTCGAAGCTCCATCCGGCCATCGAAGTCGGCTTCCGCTCGCGTTTCTGAACCGGCGGGCGTCACAAGCCTAGCCACGGCGGGCCGGCTGCTCTAGGACGACCGTCCATGGCCCGCTTCATTTTCATCACTGGCGGCGTGGTCTCGTCGCTTGGTAAAGGTCTCATGGCTGCGGCCCTTGGCAGCCTTCTCCAAGCGCGCGGGTACCGCGTCCGCATCCGCAAATTCGATCCGTACCTCAACGTCGATCCCGGCACGATGTCGCCGTATCAGCACGGCGAGGTCTATGTCACCGACGATGGCGCCGAGACCGATCTCGACCTCGGTCACTACGAGCGCTTCACCGGCGTGTCGTCGCGACAGTCGGACAACATCACCTCCGGCCGGGTCTACTCCGACATCATCACCAAGGAGCGCCGCGGCGACTTCCTGGGCGCGACGGTGCAGGTCATTCCGCACGTCACCGATGCGATCAAGGCGTTCGCCCGCAACGCCATCGACGATGTCGACTTCATCCTGTGCGAGATCGGCGGCACCGTCGGCGACATCGAGAGCCTGCCGTTCCTCGAGGCGATCCGCCAGTTGAGCAGCGACGTCGGCCGCACCAACGCCGTCTACATCCACTGCACGCTGATCCCGTATCTCGCCGCCGCCGGGGAGCTGAAGACCAAGCCGACCCAGCACAGCGTCGCCGAGCTTCGCGGCATCGGCATCCAGCCGCACGTCCTGGTCTGCCGTTCCGAATACCCGCTGCCGGCCAGTGACCGCGCCAAGATCGCGCTGTTCTGCAACGTCGCGCCCGAGGCGGTGATCTCGGCGCTCGACGCCGCCAGCATCTACGCCGTGCCGCTGCAATATCACGCCGAGGGCCTCGACGATCAGGTGCTGCTGGCGTTCGGCATCACCGATGCGCCGCGCCCCGACCTGACCCGCTGGACCGATATCGTCGACCGCCTGACCCAGCCCGAGGGCGAAGTCACCATCGGCATCGTCGGCAAGTACACCGGCATGAAGGACGCCTATAAGTCGCTGACCGAGGCGCTGGTTCATGGCGGCATCGCCAACCGCGTCCAGGTCAAGCTGCGCTGGATCGACGCCGAGGCCTTCGAGCGCGACGATGTCGCCGCGATTCTCGAGCCGATGCACGGCATCCTGGTGCCCGGCGGCTTCGGCGAGCGTGGCAGCGAGGGCAAGATCGCCAGCGTGCGCTTCGCCCGCGAGCGCGACGTGCCGTTCTTCGGTGTCTGCCTCGGCATGCAGATGGCGTGCATCGAGGCAGCGCGCAACTGTGCCGGCATCAAGGACGCCTCGACCACCGAGTTCGGCCCGACCGAGGAGCCTGTCGTCGGCCTGATCACCGACTGGATGAGCGATGCCGGCCTGCAGACGCGCTCGCACGGCGGCGACCTGGGCGGCACGATGCGGCTCGGCTCCTATGCGGCTTCGCTGGCGGGCAACAGCGTCGCGGCGTCGATCTACGGCGCCTCGACGATCAGCGAGCGCCACCGGCACCGCTACGAGGTCAACATCCACTATCGCGAACGGCTCGAAGCATCGGGGCTGATCTTCTCCGGAATGTCGCCCGACGGGTTGCTGCCTGAAATCGTCGAGCGTCCCGATCATCCGTGGTTCGTCGGCGTGCAGTTTCACCCTGAACTCAAGTCCAAGCCTTTCGAACCACATCCATTATTTGCCAGCTTTATCGGTGCCGCCGTCAAGCAAAGCCGGCTCGTCTAGAGACGTCCCCGTAAAGCTTTGCGGCAGACTGTCGAGCATAGCGCATGTTGCTATGCAGCATTATTAGTGCCAGTTTTGGAACAAGCGACGCTTCCGCCGCGTAAGGTCATCCAGTTACGCGATGGCAAGGCAGACGATGGATCAATCGACACGCCTGGCGCTATGGGGCGGACATGAATGTACCGTCAACCGCGTCGGCAATACTTATGCGGACCAGACGTTTCGGACCGGTCACCAGCATCGGCTCGATGATCTGGCGCGCTTCGCCGAACTCGGCGTCGAGACACTTCGCTATCCGGTGCTGTGGGAGCGCACCGCCCCGGATACCCCCGACCAGCGTGACTTTTCCTGGGCCGACGAGCGGCTGAACAAGATCCGTCGGCTGGGCATCAACCCGATCGTCGGCCTGATCCATCACGGCAGCGGCCCGGTTTATACCGACCTGCTCGACCCGTCGTTCGCGACCGGGCTCGCCGACCATGCCCGCGCCGTGGCCGAACGCTATCCCTGGGTCACCGACTGGACGCCGGTCAATGAGCCGCTGACCACCGCGCGCTTCAGCTGCCGTTACGGACTGTGGTACCCGCACCGCGAGAACGAGACCGACTTCTGGGCGGCATTGCTCAACCAGATCGATGCGACGCGGCTGGCGATGCGCGAGATCCGCATGATCGTGCCCGGTGCCCGCCTGATCCAGACCGAAGACCTTGGCTTCGCTCATTCCACCCCGCAGATGGCGGAGCAGGCGCGGTTCGAGAATGACCGGCGCTGGATGACCTGGGACCTGCTAGAGGGCATGGTCGTGCCCGGCCACGCACTTTGGGACCGGCTGGTCGCGCACGGCTTCGAGGCGCGCCTGCGGGTGATTTCTGCCGATCCATGTCCGGCGGATGTCCTCGGCATCAACACCTATCTCTGCTCCGAACGCTTCCTCGACCACCGCGTCTCGCGTCATCCGGGGCGGCTTGGTGGCGACGGTGCGCGATGCGCCAATCTGGACGCGGTACGGACGGTCGAGCAGACCCTGGGGGTCGAGACGCTGTTGACGCAGGCGTGGGATCGCTATCGGCGGCCGTTGGCAATCACCGAATGCCACAACGCCTCGGCGCGTGAAGAGCAGCTACGCTGGTTCGCCGAAGTCTGGCAGGCCGCCGAGGCGGCGCGCGGGCAGGGTGTCGATGTCATCGCGGTCACGGCCTGGGCGCTGCTCGGGGCCTATGACTGGAACCACCTGCTGACCCAGCAGCACGGGCATTACGAATGCGGCATCTATGACGTTCGCAGCGGCTCGCCGCGTCCGACGGCGATGGTGCCGTTGCTGCGCCGGCTTGCGGCCGGTGAACCGGTCGATGACGTGGCGTTGGTGCAGAAGGGCTGGTGGCACCGGTCCGACCGTTTCCTGCATGGCTATGGCGGACATTGGCGTGCCGCGGCGCGTCCGACCGGGCGGCCGATCCTGATCACCGGGCGCACCGGGACGCTCGGACAGGCGTTTGCCGGCATCTGCGAGCTTCGCGGCCTGACGCATATCTTGACCGGTCGCGACGTCGTCGATCTTGCCGATATCGCGACGCTGGGACCGGCGCTCGATGTGATCGAGCCTTGGGCGGTGATCAACTGCGCCGGTGTCGTCTCGCTCGACGATGCGGAGCTGCGGCCGGAGCTCGCCACCCGGGTCAATGCGACCGGCGCCGGGCTGCTGGCCGAGGCCTGCGCCGCGCGCGGCATCGCGATGGTCCAGCTGTCATCGGACCAGGTTTTCGACGGCAGCCTGGGTCGCCATTACACCGAGGGCGATCGGCCGAATGCTCTCAACACTTACGGCCGGTCCAAGGCGCAGGCCGAGGCGCTGGTCATGACCGCACATCCGAGCGCGATGATCGTCAGGACCGCGGCCTTCTTCTCCCCGAACGACCGCGCCGACTTTGCCGTCGACGTCCTCGCCGCGCTGCGGTCGGGACGCCGTATCCGCGCCGCCCACGACGAGCACGTGTCCCCGACGTTCGTGCCCGATCTGGTCGACAACATCCTCGACCTGCTGCTCGACCGCGCCTCGGGCATCTGGCACCTCGTCAACGAGGGCGGGATGAGCTGGGCCGATTTTGCCCGGACGCTGGCGGTGGCGAATGGTCTCGACGTCCGCCTGGTCGATGCCGTGCCGGGAGTGGAACTCGGTCGCGCCGCCGGACGGCCGCGCGATGTCCGGCTGGCCACCGTCCGCGGCCAATTGATGCCGACGCTCGAGTCAGCGATCGGTCGCTTCACGCACGGCTATCGCCCGCCGGTCTGCGACGAGCATTCTCCATTCGCTATTGCGGCGGAGTGATCGCCGCCGGATAGCGGGCCGAGGCACGTCGGTGCCAGTCGAGCAGGGCACGATTGTCCTCGTCTAGAGGAATGCCGATCCAGGCGGCGAAGTCGACGGTCGTCAGCAATACGATATCGGCAAGGCTGTAGCAGTCGCCCGCCAGCCACTCGTGCCCGGCGAGTTGTTCGTCGAACCAGCGTAACGCCTCGATCACCAGTTGTCGGCTCGACTGCGCGTAAGCCGGGATCTGGTCGTGCCGCTTGGCCATCAACGGGTGCCCGTGCAGCCAGAAACCGCCGACGGGCCCGCCCAATTTGGTCTCGACGCGCCGAATCCACATGTCGGTCAGCGCGCGCTCGGCAGCATTGGAACCGAACAGCGGCGGCTCGGGATGAAGTTCGTCGAGATATCGGCAGATCGACACCGATTCTGCGATGACCTGCCCGTCGTCCAGCACCAGGAACGGGACTTGCCCGCGCGGATTGAGCGCCAGCATCTCCGGGGCGCGCTGTTCACCGTGGCGCAACGAAAGCTCGGTTACCGGTAGCGAGATATTCTTCTCGGCAAGGAACAGCGTCACGCGTCGCGGATTGGGCGCTGGGTAAGGAGCGTTATACAGCATCATCACTTGGCGACCCTAGACAAGTCGTGTCGTCCACTAACGAAAACGCCCGGGTGTTACCCCGGGCGCTCGCGGTGACGAGACCGAAACTCTTCCACCCATAGCGCGCCTTAAGCCCCCTGGCTCCGCGCTACTTGCGACATCGTGTGGCTTTATAGCCATCTACCCTGAACCCTGGCCGTTCGGCCTGCGGTACATACAAATCGATATGGCCAAGTGCCGGTCGTGTCATCAAAGAACTTGCCCTCACAACATCTTGTGCCGGCTGTGTTGTACCGGAGCCACAGTACGCAAAAGTACCGGCCGTGTGCGGCGATTGCGCGGGAGCGCCCGCGTGCTACACGACGCCACCAGTTTCGCGGAGCTTCGACCACCATGCGCCTGTCGCAATATTTCCTCCCCGTCCTCAAGGAGACGCCGGGCGACGCGCAGGTGGTCAGCCATCAGTTGATGCTGCGCGCAGGGCTGATCCGCCAGACTTCGTCGGGCATCTATGCCTGGCTGCCGCTCGGCCTGCGCGTGCTGCGCAAGATCGAGGCCATCGTCCGCGCCGAGCAGGACCGCGCCGGCGCCGTCGAGCTGCTGATGCCGACGATCCAGTCCGCCGAGCTGTGGAAGGAAAGCGGCCGCTTCGACGCCTATGGCCCGGAGATGCTGCGCTTCAAGGACCGCCACGGCCGCGAGATGCTGTACGGCCCGACCAACGAGGAGATGATCACCACGATCTTCCGCGACGGCGTCCGCAGCTACCGCGACCTGCCGCGCAGCCTGTACCACATCCAGTGGAAATTCCGCGACGAGGTCCGCCCGCGCTTCGGCATCATGCGCGGCCGCGAGTTCCTGATGAAGGACGCCTACAGCTTCGACATGGACGCCGCCGGCGGCCAGGCCAGCTACCGCGCGATGTTCGCCGCCTATCTCAAGACCTTCGCCCGCCTCGGCCTCAAGGCGGTGCCGGTGCGCGCCCCGACCGGTCCGATCGGTGGCGACCTCAGCCACGAGTTCCACATCCTGGCGGACACCGGTGAGAGCGAGGTGTTCTACGACGCCGCGCTGGAGGACATCGACCTCAACGACGCCGACGCCACCGAGCGCTTGACCGCGATCTACGCGATGGAAGCCGAGGAGCACGCCAAGGTCGTCGACTGCCCGGTCCCCGCCGACCGCTTGCGCTCGCGCCGCGGCATCGAGGTCGGCCACATCTTCTTCTTCGGGACCAAGTACACCGAGGCACTCGGCATGTCGGTGCAGGGCCCGGACGGCGTCAACGTCCACCCGCAGATGGGCAGCTACGGCATCGGCGTGTCGCGCCTGATGGGAGCGATCATCGAGGCGAGCCACGACAAGGACGGCATCGTCTGGCCCGACGCGGTCGCGCCCTACCAGGTCGCGCTGATCAACCTGCGCGCCGATGATACGGCCTGCAAGACCGCCGCCGACGCGCTGTACGACCAGCTGACCGCCGCCGGTGTCGAGGTCCTCTACGACGACCGTGACGAGCGCGGCGGCGCAAAGTTCGCCACTGCCGACCTGATCGGCCTGCCGTGGCAGCTGGTCATCGGCCCCAAGGGCGTCGCCGCCGGCACAGTCGAGCTCAAGCGCCGCGGTGCCGCCGCCCGCGACGAACTGTCGGTCGAGGCGGCGCTGGCGAGGCTCATCGCTTGATGCGCGACGTACTTCCTGCCCCCTTCCCGGAACGGGAAGGGCTGGGGATGGGTCTTGCACAAGGTCCGTCTGCCGAGCCTATGCCAAGTCCCACCCCCGACCCCTCCCGTTCCGGTAGGGGAGCAGTACGATGATCACCTCCTACGAGCGCATGATCGCCAAGCGCTACCTGCTGCCGGGGCGGGGCGAGGGCTTCATCTTCCTTGTCGCCAGCATCGCGACGGGAGCGGTCGCGCTCGGGGTGGCGGCGTTGGTCATCGTCATGTCGGTGATGAACGGCTTCCGCGCCGAACTATTCGATCGCATCCTCGGGCTCAACGGCCATGCCGTGATTCAGGGCTATGGCGGCAAGCTGGAGGCATGGGAGCCGCTGGCAGCGCGCGTCCGCCTGATGCCCGGCGTGACCAAGGCGACGCCGCTGATCGAGCAGCCGCTGATGGCGAGCTTCGGCAACCGCGTCGAGGGCGTGCTGGTCCGCGGCATGACGCTGCCCGATATCGCCGCGACCAAGGTCATGACCGACAACGTCAAGCGCGGCAGCTTCAAGGATTTGGTGCCCGGCTCCAACACCGTCGCCATCGGTGCACGGCTGGCCGAGGCGCTCGGCGCGCAGGTCGGCGACACCATCAGCCTGATCAGCCCGCAAGGCCAGATCACGCCGTTCGGCAGCGTGCCGCGGATCATCTCCTACCGCATCGTCACGATCTTCGAAGTCGGCATCTACGACTATGACAAGGCCTTCGTGGTCATGCCGATGAGCGACGCGCAGACGCTGCTGATGCTCGGCAATTCGGTCGGCATGATCGAGGTCGTCACCGTCGACCCGGATAAGGTCGGGCAGATCATGGCACCGCTCGCCGATTCGATCCGTCGCGTCGCGGTGATCAGCGACTGGCGCACCACCAATTCGGCGCTGTTCGAGGCGCTGGTCGTCGAGCGCACCGTGATGTTCTGGCTGCTCGCCATCGTCATCCTGGTCGCGGCGTTCAACATCCTGTCGTCGCTGGTCATGCTGGTCCGCGCCAAGACCCGCGACATCGCCATCCTGCGCACGATGGGCGCGACCCGGGCGGCGACGATGCGCATCTTCATCGTCGTCGGTACGCTGATCGGCTCGGTCGGCATCGCCGCCGGCGTGATCTTCGGCTTCGTCATCCTCTACTACCGCGAATCAATCACCGGCCTGATCGCGCGCATGACCGGCGCCCAGTTGTGGGATCCGTCGGTGCGCTACCTGACCGACCTGCCATCCAAGACCGACCCGGTGGAGACCGTCGGCATCGTCGTCCTGGCGCTGCTGCTGTCGTTCCTGGCGACGCTCTACCCGGCGTGGAAGGCGGCTTCGACGGACCCGGTCGAGGTGCTGCGCTATGAGTAATCCCTCCCACAGCACCGCTAACGTCCTGGTCGTCGAGGGCCTGCGCCGCAGCTTCAAGCAGGGCGAGGTCGTGATCGAGGTGCTGCGCGGCGTCGACCTGACCGTCGGCGCCGGCGAGATCGTCGCGCTGCTCGGCCCCTCGGGCTCCGGCAAGTCGACGATGCTCCAGGCGGTCGGGCTGCTCGAGGGCGGCTTCGAGGGCGCGATCACCATCGCCGGGGAGCGCGTCGAAAAGCTCGACGCCGCCGCCCGCACCCGCGTCCGCCGCGACCGGCTGGGCTTCGTCTACCAGTTCCACCATCTGCTGCCCGACTTCACCGCGCGCGAGAACGTCGTGCTGCCACAGCTCATTGCCGGAGCAGCGCGCCCGGTCGCCGACGCGCACGCCGGCCAGTTGCTCGGTGACCTCGGTCTGGGCGCCCGCCTCGATCACCGCCCGTCGCAGCTCTCGGGCGGCGAGCAGCAGCGCGTCGCCGTCGCCCGCGCCCTGGCCAACAAGCCGGTGCTGGTCCTCGCCGACGAACCCACCGGCAACCTCGACGAGTTCACCGCCGCGAAAGTCCTCGCCGAATTCCTGCGCCTAGTGCGAGGGCAGGGCAGTGCCGCCCTCGTCGCCACCCACAACATCGCGCTCGCCCGCCAGATGGACCGCGTCGTGACGCTGCACGAGGGCCGATTGGCGGAGTAGCGTCAGCCGCCTTGACGCCTCGACATGAACGCCAGCCGCTCGAACAGCATCACGTCGGCCTCGTTCTTCAGCAGCGCGCCGTGCAGCGGCGGAATCAGCGTCTTGGTGTCCCGGTTGCGCAGCACGTCGAGGGGCAGGTCCTCGTGCATCAGCAGCTTCAGCCAGTCGAGGAGCTCGCTGGTCGACGGCTTCTTCTTCATCCCTGGGATCTCGCGCATGTCGAAGAAGATGTTGAGCGCCTCGGCGACCAGCTGCTTCTGGATATCGGGAAAGTGGACGGCGACGATGCGCTCCATCGTCTCGCGGTCCGGAAACTTGATGTAGTGGAAGAAGCAGCGGCGCAGGAAGGCGTCGGGCAACTCCTTCTCGTTGTTCGAGGTGATGATGACGATCGGGCGAACCACCGCCTTCACCCGCTCGCCGGTCTCGTAGACGTCGAACTCCATGCGATCGAGCTCGGTCAGCAGGTCGTTGGGAAATTCGATGTCGGCCTTGTCGATCTCGTCGATCAGCAGGACCGGCAGCTTGGGAGCAGTGAAGGCCTCCCACATCTTGCCCTTGCGGATATAGTTCTTGATGTCGTGGACGCGGGCATCGCCGAGTTGGCTGTCGCGCAACCGGCTGACGGCATCATATTCATACAACCCCTGTTGCGCCTTGGTCGTCGACTTGACGTTCCATTCGATCAGCGGCGCGTCGAACGCGGTGGCGATCTCCTGCGCCAGCACGGTCTTGCCGGTGCCGGGCTCACCCTTGACCAGCAACGGGCGGCGCAAGGTCGCCGCGGCATTGACCGCGACGCGCAGGTCGTTGGTGGCGACATAGGCGGCGGTGCCTTCGAAACGCATCTGGCGGAACTTTCAAGGTTTACGCGAGCGTTACCGCTAGTGCGGCTCCGGCGTGTGAGCAAGCTTGTCGGATGTTATGTACGATCTCGCCCGTGCATCCGCACGGCAGCGGGCAGCGCTGATGCTGTGAAAGGGTCAGGCAGTGCAGAGTTCGCAGGCGAGGGACCAGGCCGCCCATTCCGTTCACTTATCGATGATAATTTTCCTTCGAAGGACATTTGCTACGATCGCGTAATCATGAAGTTGCGGCGCGACAACAATGCTAATTCCGCAAGACTGGTTTGGAGTACCGCTTATGTCGTTCATCGCGTTCATGTTTGCTGCGGCCGGCTTGTCGGTCACGCCGGCAATGCTACCGGCGCGGTTGCAGGCAGCGCTTCCGGGGAACGTGCTGGCACTCTCGCAGGCCGACTTCGGGCCGTTGCTGCTGAACGACGTGCATTATGACCCGCCGCTGGTCATCGACGGTGGCAGGTTCACCAAGATCGTCATCCGTGCGGCGAGCGGCGTCGTGCTGCGCAATTCGACGGTCGTCGCTGACGGTGGTTACGGTGTGCAAGTGGTACAGTCGTCCAACGTCAGGATCGAAGGGCTGGACGTCAGCGGTGCCAAGCGGGGCGTCGTTATCGATCGCACGTCCGACTTTGCGATCACGCGCGGGAATTTCCACGGCCTGGTGTCGGACGGCATCGACATCGCCCAGTCCCGTCGCGGCTTGATCGCCGAGAACACCATGTCCGACTTTCACCCGATCCCGCCGATCTACGACGCCAGCGGCAAGCTGTTCAAGGACGGCGACCATCCCGACGGTATCCAGGCGTGGAGCAGGTCGGACCTGCCTGCGACCGCCGATATCAAGGTGCTGCGCAACAAGATCAGCGGGTCGGTGCAATGCGTGTTTTTTGGCAACCACGTCCGGGACGTCGCCGGGGTGCCGACCGACGATGGTGGATTCGACCGCATCGAGGTCCGCGACAACATCTGTCGCAACGCCATGCCACGTGGCATCACGCTGAGCTCGGCAAGGAACAGCGTTATCGAGGGTAATGATGCAGCGGCTCTGCCGGGTGCTCGCCTGCTGCGCACCGGCAAGGCGATCAAAAGCCAGGTGCTGATCAGCGGGGAGGGCTCGCGCGCCTGTGGGAACATCGTCGCCGATGTGCCCAGGTCACCGGCGGCGCAGCCGTGTTCGAGGCGAGACGAATAGGCCTTGCCGTCCGCCGCCCGATCTCAGGACGGCGGGTTCTTGACCGCGATCAACGACTTGTTCAGCCCCGCGACGCGCTCGTAGCTGTGCTGGGCGTCAGGGAACAAGGCGCGAAATTGCGAGCCGTCGAGCAGGATGTTCGACATCACCAGGTTCATGGCCTTGTCGACGTCCGGTTGCGCCGCGGCCCAGCCGATCTTGAACCGCTGCAACAGCTTGAGCCGCGCCGATTCGGGCAACCAGTGAAAGAACGGCGCGCGGTGGAAGTGCGGATCGATAGGAAACCAGTAATAGGGCGTCTGGACGTAATAGGCCGGCGCGAGGCGCATCACCTCACGCGCGAAGGCCCGCATCTCCGGCCAGCGCCCGACATGCTCGATGACACTGTTGGAATGAACGAAGTCAAAGCTGTTGTCGGCATGACCGGCCATGTCGCAGGCGTTTCCGACGATGAATCTGATGACCTCCTCGTTGCCGGCGTCCCTGAACTCGGTGGCATGATGGTTGACGCAGGTGATCTCGATCTGGTTTTCCTTGAGCCAATCGAGACCGACCCGACGCCAGTAATCGGCAGTGCCGCCGAGATCGAGGATCCGGAAAGTGCCGTCCTTCGTCGCGCGGCGATCCAGGATCAGCTTGCGCAGGGCATGATCGCGGCGTGTACGAAAGTGCCGAGACAGCGTCTTGGACGGGCTGGACGGCCGTACTTGCTGGGCCGGGGCCGGCACTGTAATCTCCGGCAGGGGATCGGAAAGCTCGAGCGACCTGAGGTTCTGACGTCGCGACCAGCGGCTGGCAGCCTGGATCACACGCTGCGAGCCGGAAGCCGGTTCTACGCTTAATACGCTAAGCTTGGCCACACTAACTACCTCAATACTCATCCATTATGGATGAGTATCTTGGATCAGACGGACCCGTCAAGCCGTTACGGTGCCGTTATTTTCTTGTTAAGTTCAGCCAACAAAGATTGAACTAGACATCGAGGAAGCTGCGCATCTTGCGGCTGCGGCTCGGATGCTTGAGCTTGCGCAGTGCCTTGGCCTCGATCTGGCGGATGCGCTCGCGGGTGACGCTGAACTGCTGGCCGACTTCTTCCAGCGTGTGATCGGTATTCATGCCGATGCCGAAGCGCATGCGGAGCACGCGCTCCTCACGCGGCGTCAGCGAGGCGAGAACCCGGGTCACCGTCTCCTTGAGATTGGCGTGGATGGCCGCGTCGACAGGAATGACGGCATTCTTGTCCTCGATGAAGTCACCGAGATGGCTGTCCTCCTCGTCGCCGATCGGCGTCTCCAGGCTGATCGGCTCCTTGGCGATCTTCATAACCTTGCGAACCTTCTCGAGCGGCATCGACAGGCGCTCGGCCAGTTCTTCCGGCGTCGGCTCGCGACCAATTTCGTGAAGGATCTGGCGGCTGGTGCGGACCAGCTTGTTGATCGTCTCGATCATGTGCACCGGGATGCGGATCGTCCGTGCCTGGTCGGCGATGCTGCGGGTGATCGCCTGGCGGATCCACCACGTCGCATAGGTGCTGAACTTATAGCCGCGGCGATACTCGAACTTGTCCACCGCCTTCATCAGGCCGATGTTGCCTTCCTGAATAAGATCAAGGAATTGCAGGCCGCGGTTGGTGTACTTCTTGGCGATCGAGATCACTAGGCGCAGGTTCGCCTCGACCATTTCCTTCTTGGCGATACGCGCCTCGCGCTCGCCCTTCTGGACCATGTTGGTGACACGGCGGAACTCGCCCAGGTCGACGCCCGACGCGTTGGCGACTTCCGCGGCTTCCGAACGAATGCGCTCGACTTCCTGCGCATCGTTGTTAGCCAGCGATGCGAACTTCTTGTCGATGGTGCCGACGCGCGCCAGCCAGCCCTCGTCGAGCTCATGCCCGACATATTCGTCGAGGAACGCCTTGCGGTTGATCTTGTGCTTGTCCGCCAGCTTCATCATCGCGCCGCCGAGCGTCAGCAGGCGACGGTTGTAACTGTACAGCTGGTCGACCAGCAGCTCGATCTTACTGTTGTTGAAGTGGATCGACTGGACGCCGCGGGTCAGCTCCTCGCGCAGCTTCTGGTAGCGGCGCTCGTCGGCGATCGGGAACTCCTCCTCGCTGCCCAGCGCCTGCAGGCGGCTGCCCTGCAGCTTCTGGAACTTGCGGTAGGTCGCGGTGATCTCGGCGAACTTCTCCAGCGCGGCGGGCTTGAGCAGCTCCTCCATCGCGGCGAGCGACAGGGTATTGTCTTCCTCGTCGTCGTCCGGGATCGCCGGCTGGCCATCGGGGCGCAGGCGGCGCTCGGTGAAATTGTGGCTCTCGTCCTCGGAATCGTCGGCGCCGGGCTTCTCGCTGGGCTCCTCATCCTCCTTGTAGGCGACGGTCGGCAATTCGTTGCCGGTGGTCTCGGCGGTGACTTCGGCCTCGGTCGGATCCTTGGCCAGCATGGCGTCGAGATCGAGGATCTCGCGCAGCTGCATGCGACCTTCGTTCAGCGCGTTCGACCAGTCGATCATCGCGTGGAACGTCATCGGGCTCTCGCAAAGCCCTGCGATCATGGTGTTTCGGCCAGCCTCGATGCGCTTGGCGATGGCGATCTCGCCCTCGCGCGACAGCAGCTCGACGGCGCCCATCTCGCGCAGGTACATGCGGACCGGGTCGTCGGTACGGTCGAGCGGCGCGGCCTTGACCACGGGTGCGGCGGTGGCGGTGGCCGGATCGACGTCGGCCTCGACCTCGTCGTCATCGTCGGCAGCAGCCGCGGCGGCGGGTTCGGCGCCGTCCTCGGCCGGCTCGTCGTTCTCGATCAGGTTGATGCCCATCTCGGACAGCGAGGCCATGACGTCCTCGATCTGCTCCGAGGACATCTGGTCCTGCGGCAGCGCCTCGTTGAGCTCGTCATAAGTGATGTACCCGCGCTTTTTCGCGCGCAGGATCAGCTTCTTGACCGATGCCTCGTTGAGATCGAGCAACGGCGCGCCATCGCCTTCGACCTTGGCGTCGGGTTCGATCGCAGCACCATTCGTCTTTGCCATCTGGTCTCGTTCCTGCTCGGGTGTGAGCACCCGTTAATGTTCTTCCAGCTGCGCACCGCGCAACGTCTCAGTCAAACTCATCAACATGGCGTTTATCGAGGCCTTCTCGGCCCTTAACCGCTGTTGTGCGTCCCAGTTGCTTTGCGTTTCCGATTGCGCATACCGGGCGGTCGCTGCCGCCAGTTCGCTCTCGATCCGCGTCCTGAGGAGCACGGTGTCGACCACAGCCGCGAAGTCGCGTTCGATGGCTGCCGCATGGCCGGAGACCTGGTCCGGAAGCACGGAGCGCGTGAACGAGAACCCGAGGAGGTTCGAATTGCGGACCTGATCAGCAATCTCTGCCAGTCCGCGAACATGCAGATCATGCGACAGCGCAGCTTTGTCAAGGTCCGGATCATGGCTCACGGCATCGAGTACTGCGAATAACAGCCGCTTAAGCTGCACATCCTCAAGTTCGAGGTGTGCCAGGCTCTCGCCGAACCTGTCGGCCAGCCGCGGGTTCTCCAACACCCCGACCAGCAGCGCCAGATGTTCGCCCGCCGCCGAGGGCCGGGCGTGCAGCGCCTTCAACGCCGCCGAGGCGCGACCCAGCGGGGCAGGGGCCGCGCCGCGCTTGCCGGGCACGAAGGCGGCGCGCTGCGGCAGATACAGCGCGTCGAAGCGCGACCGGAACTCGGCATCGTACAATGACCGCACCGACGGATTCACGATCGCCTGCGAATGCTCGCGCAGCCGCCCGCGGACGCCGGCGCGGCGCTCCGGCGTGGTCGTGTCGATCCCCTCGGTCTCGGCCCGCCACAGCCGGTCGATCAGCGGCTCGGCCTGCGCCAGCAACTGCTCGAACGCCGCCTTGCCCTGCGTCCGCACCAGATCGTCGGGGTCCTGTCCCGCTGGCAGCGTCGCCAGCCGCAGCGACCGCCCCGGTTCCAGCAGCGGCAGGGCGCGCAGGGCCGCCCGCAAGCCGGCACGCTGCCCCGCGGTGTCGCCGTCGAAGCACAGGATCGGCTCCGGCACGACACGCCACAGCAACTGCAATTGCTGCTCGGTCAGCGCCGTGCCCAGCGGCGCCACCGCCTCGGCGATCCCGGCCTGCGCCAGCGCGATGACATCCATATAGCCCTCGACGACCAGCAGCCGCGCCGACTTGCGCGCCACCGGCCCGGCGCGGTCGAGGTTGTACAGCGTCCGCCCCTTGTCGAAGAGCGGCGTATCGGGCGAGTTCAGATACTTGGGCTGGCCATCGCCCAGGATACGTCCACCGAATGCGATAACCCGCCCGCGCGCATCGCGAATCGGGAACATCAAGCGCCCGCGGAACCGGTCATAGCTGTCGCCGCCATCCTCCGGCGCGATCAGCATCCCGGTCTCGACCAGCCGGTCCTCGCCCAGTTCGCTCAGCGCGCCTTTGAGCTGCTTCCGCCCATCCGGCGCCAGCCCCAGCCCGAACGTCCGCACCGTCTCGGCGCTCAGCCCGCGCTTCTCCAGATAGCCCCGCGCCGCCGCGCCGCCGACGCTGCCGAGCTGCTCGGTGAACCACGCCGCCGCCCGCCCGGTGACGTCGTGCAGCCCCGCCGCGACCTTGGCCCGCTGCTGCCCCTCCGGCGACTCGAGCGGCATGTCGAGCCCGGCTTCGGCAGCCAGGCTCTCGACCGCGTCGCGGAAGGCCAGTCCCTCCTGCTTGATGACGAAGTCGATGACGCTGCCATGCTCGCCGCAGCCGAAGCAGTGGTAGAAGCCCTTGTCCTCGTTGACGTAAAAGCTGGGGGTCTTCTCGTTGTGGAACGGGCAGCAGCCCTTCATCTCCCGCCCCGCGCGGGTCAGCTTGACGCGCCGCCCGACGACGGTGGCGAGCCCGACGCGCGCGCGGATTTCATCGAGGAAGGCGGCCGGGATGCTCAAAGCGCCGCCACTTCCTGCTCCCCCTCCCCACTGGGGAGGGGGCCGGGGGGTGGGAGCGAGCCCGCGAGCGCCCCTAGCTGCTCCCCTCCCGGAACGGGAGGGGCCGGGGGTGGGACTTCAGCGCACACCATCCCTGGCCCCGAAGGACACGACTTCAACGCCTCCAGGATCGTCAACAACACCCCATCGACGTTCCCGTAAACCTCCTCATTGCCGAAGCGAACCACCTTATACCCACGCGCCTCGATCCAACCCTGCCGCCAGCGATCCTGCGCACCGCCATGTTCCTGCCCGTCGAGCTCGACGACCAGCATCCGGCTGCGCGCCATGAAATCCGCGATGAACGGCCCGATCGCGACCTGCCGGCTGAACTTCACCCCGTCGAGGCCACTACCGCGCAGGTGGTTCCACAGCAGGCGCTCGGCGACAGTCGGCGCGCTGCGCATTGCGGCGGCACGTTGGCGCTGCACTGGCGGGATGAATTTCAATGCTTTCCCTCGTGGAAGACCCACCCCTAGCCCCTCCCGTTCCGGGAGGGGGACTTGCAGTAGAAGCTAGCCCAAAGCCGCCTTCACCATCGCGCTGGCGCTGCTCATGTCGAGCTGCCCGGCAAAGCGCTCCTTCACCGCTGCCATCACCTTGCCCATGTCCTTCACCGACGTCGCGCCCAGCTCCGCGACGATCGCGCGCACGGCGGCCTGTGCCTCGCCGGCGGCCATCTGGGTCGGCATAAAGCTCTCGATCACGCCCAGCTCGGCCCGCTCCGCATCCGCCAGTTCCGGGCGATTGCCCTGGACATACATCTCGATCGACTCGCGTCGCTGCTTGGCCATCTTGCTCAGCACGTCCGCGACGGTGGCATTATCGTCGGCCGGCGCGGTGCCGGTGCGCAGCTCGATATCCTTGTTCTTCAGCGCCGCCGAGATCAGCCGCAGCGCTCCCAGCCGCGCCGAGTCCTTGGCTTTCATCGCGGTGATCGTCGCGGTCTTGATGTCGTCGCGGATCATGTCGGTCCTGTCTGTGTGGCGATTCGTTGTCGCTTCAGGCTAGGCGCTCGGCCCGGATAAGAATAGATTGACGCAGCGGGCCATGGCCCCTACCTCGCCCGGCGTTTGCCCGCCCGAAACAATATGAAGGATCCGCCCTTGGCCGCCGCCACCGTGCACGCCCAGCCGACAGGCGCGACCGGAGTATTGGTCCTGGCCGACGGTACCATCGTCTGGGGTCGCGGCTGCGGTGCCGAGGGCAGCGCGGTCGGCGAAGTCTGCTTCAACACCGCGATGACCGGCTATCAGGAGGTCATGACCGATCCCAGCTATGCCGGGCAGATCGTTACCTTCACCTTCCCGCACATCGGCAACACCGGCGCCAATGCCGAGGATATCGAGGCGACCAACCCCTACGCACTCGGCTGCATCGTCGCGCACGACATCACCGAGGCCGCCAATTTCCGCGCCGAACGGACATTCGACGACTGGCTGAAGAGCTGGGGCCGGATCGGCCTGTCGGGCGTCGATACCCGCGCGCTGACCCGCCGCATCCGCACGCTGGGCGCGCCGAACGCCGTGATCGCGCATGCTGCGGACGGCGTCTTCGACATTCCAGCTTTGCTTGAACAGGCGAAGGCGTGGCCCGGGCTGGAGGGCATGGACCTGGCCAAGCAGGTTTCGTCGACGCAAAGCTATGCGTGGGACGACGGGCTGTGGACGCTGGGGCAGGGCTATGCCCAGTCGGCGGCGAACCCGGAAGGCCCGCACGTCGTCGCGGTCGACTATGGCATGAAGCGCAACATCCTGCGCAACCTGGTCGCGGCCGGCGCGCGCGTTACCGTGGTGCCGGCGACTGCCTCGTATGACGAGATCATGGCGCACCAGCCCGACGGCATCTTCCTGTCGAACGGCCCCGGCGATCCGGCGGCGACCGGCGTCTACGCCGTGCCGACGATCCAGGCGCTGCTCAACTCCGGCAAGCCGCTGTTCGGGATCTGCCTCGGCCACCAGTTGCTCGGGCTGGCGGTCGGGGCGAAGACTTCGAAGATGCACCAGGGGCATCGCGGCGCGAACCATCCGGTCAAGCGGCTCGATGACGGGCGAGTCGAGATCACCTCGATGAACCACGGCTTTGCGGTCGAGGCGGATACGCTGCCGGCGAATGCGCGGGCGACGCATGTGTCGCTGTTCGACGGCTCGCTGGCGGGGCTGGAGCTGACGGATCGCTCGGCGTTCAGCGTGCAATATCATCCCGAGGCGAGCCCGGGACCGCAGGACAGTCACTATCTGTTCGAGCGGTTCGTCAAATCCCTGGATCACGAGGCATGACCGAGATCGACCAGCACCGGCTGTCCGAGGAGCTGAAAGCCGACGAAGACGTCCTGGCCTCGCTCGCCGCCAACGGCGACGATAGCAGCGTCGTGCGGCCCATCGACGTGCACTTCAAGGGTCCGCAGCCGCTCGTCGAGACGCTGGCCGACGACGCCGCCAAGCTGGGGTTTCGCTTTGTCGGCTATAGCGAATATGACGATGACGATCTCGGTGTCGATTTGCAGGTCGACAGCCGGACCGACCGCGCGTCCATTGCTGCCCTGACCCGGCTGGCACTCCAGATCGAGCAGAGCCACGACGTCGAATACGACGGCTGGGGCTGTCCCGCCGCCCAAGCCGGACCGGCTCGTTGAACACCGGCGCTACACAAGGATTTTTTAAAGTGCAGCAGCAGAACGGCAACGATGCCTAAGCGCACCGACCTCAAATCCATCCTGATCATCGGCGCCGGCCCCATCATCATCGGGCAGGCGTGCGAGTTCGATTATTCGGGCACCCAGGCGTGCAAGGCGCTGAAAGCGGAGGGGTATCGGATCGTCCTGGTCAACTCCAACCCGGCGACGATTATGACCGATCCGGATATGGCGGACGCGACTTATGTCGAGCCGATCACGCCGGAAGTCGTCGCCAAGATCATCGCCAAGGAGCGCCCCGACGCGGTACTGCCGACGATGGGCGGGCAGACGGCGCTAAACACCGCGCTGGCGCTGGCGCGCGACGGCACGCTGGCGAAATATGGTGTCGAGCTGATCGGCGCCGATGCCGAGGCGATCGACAAGGCCGAAGACCGGCTCAAGTTTCGCGACGCGATGGACAAGATCGGGCTTGAGTCTCCGCGCTCGCGGATCGCGCACAACATTACTGAAGCGCTGGAAGGCCTTGAATTCGTTGGCCTGCCGACGATCATCCGGCCGTCGTTCACGATGGGCGGCACCGGCGGCGGCATCGCCTATAATCGCGAGGAATTCCTCCACATCGTCGGCACCGGGCTCGACGCCTCGCCGATCACCGAGGTGCTGATCGAGGAGTCGGTGCTCGGCTGGAAGGAGTATGAGATGGAGGTCGTGCGGGACAAGCACGACAACGCCATCATCATCTGCGGCATCGAGAATATCGATCCGATGGGCATCCACACCGGGGATTCGATCACGGTCGCGCCGATCCTGACGCTGACCGACAAGGAATACCAGATCATGCGCAACGCGAGCATCGCTTGCCTGCGCGAGATCGGCGTCGAGACCGGCGGCTCCAACGTCCAGTTCGCGGTCAACCCCGCCGACGGCCGGCTGGTGGTCATCGAGATGAACCCGCGCGTGTCGCGCTCCTCGGCGCTGGCCTCCAAGGCCACCGGCTTCCCGATCGCTAAGGTCGCGGCGCTGCTGGCGGTCGGCTACACGCTCGACGAGGTCCAGAACGACATCACCGGCGCGACGCCCGCGGCGTTCGAGCCGACCATCGACTATGTCGTCACCAAGATCCCGCGCTTCGCCTTCGAGAAGTTCAAGGGCGCCGAGGCGACGCTGGGCACCGCGATGAAGTCGGTCGGCGAGGTCATGGCGATCGGACGCAGCTTCCACGAGAGCGTCCAGAAGGCACTGCGCGGCCTCGAAACCGGGCTGACCGGGTTCGACGAGGTCGAGGCACTGGAAGGGGCCTCGGACAACGAGATCGAGGCAGCGCTGAGCATCCCCGGGCCCGACCGCCTGCTGATCGCCGCCCAGGCCCTGCGCGCCGGCTTTTCCATTGAGCGGATCCACGGGATCACCTTCTACGAACCGTGGTTTCTCAATCGCATAGCCGAAATTATCGACGTCGAGCGCGAGATTATCCAGAATGCCGCAACGACCCCGGACATAGCTCAGTTTCCTCTGGATCGTCGCTGGAAAGCCATGGGTTTCTCCGACGCCCGCATCGCCAGGCTGACCGGCTTCACCGAGGCGCAGGTCGCCGCTCGCCGTCACGCCCTCGGCGTCCGTCCGGTGTTCAAGCGCATCGACACCTGCGCCGCCGAGTTCGAGGCGAAAACCCCTTACATGTACTCGACCTACGGAGCGCCGAGCTTCGGCGAAACCGAGTGCGAGAGCGTCCCGACCGCGGCCCGGAAGGTCGTCATTCTCGGCGGCGGACCGAACCGCATCGGCCAAGGCATCGAGTTCGACTATTGCTGCTGCCACGCCTGCTTCGCGCTCGCCGACGCCGGCTTCGAGACGATCATGATCAACTGCAACCCGGAAACCGTGTCGACCGACTACGACACCTCCGATCGCCTGTACTTCGAGCCGCTGACCTTCGAGGACGTGCTGGAGATCCTCCACGTCGAACAGTCGAACGGCACGCTGGTCGGCGTCATCGTCCAGTTCGGCGGCCAAACGCCGCTCAAGCTGGCGCAGCGCCTCAAGGACGCCGGTATCCCGATCCTCGGCACTTCACCCGACAACATCGACCTTGCCGAAGACCGCGAGCGCTTCGCCGCCCTGGTCGAGCAGCTCGGCCTGCTGCAGCCCCAGAACGGCATCGCACGTTCACGGGACGAGGCCATCGCAGTCGCCGAGACCATCGGTTATCCGGTGCTGATGCGTCCATCATACGTCCTCGGCGGCCGTGCTATGGAAGTCGTCGAAACCCCAGCGCACCTCGACACCTACATCCGTGAAGCCGTCCGCGTATCGGGCGACTCGCCGGTGTTGATCGACCAATACCTTCGCGACGCAATCGAGGTCGACGTGGACGCGCTGGCCGATGGCGAGACAGTGTTCGTCGCCGGCGTCCTGCAGCACATCGAGGAAGCCGGCGTCCACTCCGGTGACTCAGCCTGCTCGATCCCGCCGTACAGCCTGGGCGACGACATCATCGCCGAGATCGAGCGGCAGACCGCGGCGCTCGCGAAAGCGCTCGACGTCCGCGGTCTGATGAACATCCAGTTCGCGGTCAAGGACGGCCAAGTCTACCTGATAGAAGTCAATCCCCGCGCCTCGCGTACCGTGCCCTTCGTCGCCAAGGCAGTCGGCCTTCCGATCGCCAAGATCGCCGCGCGCGTCATGGCGGGCGAAAGCCTCGCCAGCTTCAACCTGGTCAAGCCGGTTTGGAACCACGTCGCGGTCAAGGAGGCGGTATTTCCGTTTGCACGCTTCCCTGGCGTCGATCCAGTGCTCGGGCCGGAAATGAAGTCGACCGGAGAGGTCATGGGCATCGACAGCGACTTCGCGATGGCATTCTACAAGGCGCAACTCGGTGCCGGCACCGTGCTGCCAACCGGCGGTACCGTGTTCCTGTCGGTCAAGGACAGCGACAAGATCGTCATTCTCGATACGGCGCAGCGTCTCATCGCGCTCGGCTTCGACGTCATCGCCACGGATGGCACCGCCAAATACCTGACGGAGCAGGGCGTGCCGGTCGCTCAGGTCAACAAGGTCGCGCAAGGCCGGCCGCACATCGTCGATCGCATCAAGAATGGCGACATCGCATTGATCGTCAACACGACTGAAGGTGTGCAGTCGATGAAAGACAGCCAGTCGATCCGCGTCGCCGCTCTGTACGGTAAGATACCGTATTTCACTACAGCTGCGGCCAGCGTTGCAGCCGCCCGAGCAATCAGCGCCCTCAGCGAACGGACGCTTGAAGTCAGGTCGTTGCAGTCTTATTATTCTGCGGCGCGTTAGTCGCGTTTCCGGACATGGACGAAATTGCCCGCAGAGTCACTTCGGGTGCTAATAACTGTCCGGTACGAAAGGGTTAATTGAATGGCGACCGTCGATAAGCTGCCAATGCTCGCCGAGGGACATGATTACCTCGTCACGACATTGCGTCGGCTGAAAGAGGAAGAGCGGCCTGAGGTCGTGCTGATGATCGAAGAGGCGCGCGCGCACGGCGATCTAAGCGAGAACGCCGAGTATCACGCGGCGAAGGAGCGTCAGGGCCAGATCGAAGCACAGGTGTTCGATCTTGAGGACCGGCTGGCGCGCGCTGTCGTGATCGATCCCAAGACGCTTTCGGGCGATCGGGTGGTCTTCGGCGGGACCGTTCATCTGCTTGATGAGGACGACAAGAAGATCGTCTATCAGATCGTCGGCCAGACGGAAGCCGACGCGCGCCGGGGCCGCATCAGCTACTCGTCACCGTTAGGCCGCGCGTTGATTGGTCGTCGCGTCGGTGAGGAGGTCGAAGTTACGACCCCTTCAGGCGACAAATATTACACGATCGAGAAACTCGAATTTATCTGATCAGCCGGTCGGAATGGACGGCTCAAGCAAGCGGTGCAGATGGACGATAACGTAGCGCATAGCCGCGTCGTCGACCGTCCGCTGCGCGTTCGCACGCCAGGCGGCCTCAGCCTCGGCGTAGCTGGCAAAAATGCCGACGACGTCGAGCTTAGCCGGATCTTCGAACTCTAGCGCTCGCGGATCAGATACCCGACCGCCGAAGACAAGATGGAGTTTGGTGGACATCGCCGCGCTCTATCGCCTAGCGAGGAGCGCGGCAAGCCTGAAGGTCAGATCGCAGCCTTCGCGTTAGACGACTTCATGAATGTCACCAGGGCGTCAAAGCCATTTTTCGAAATGTAAGAGGAAAAATCGGCTTCCTGTGTCAGGGAAAGATTAATACCAGCGACTGTTAAGTTCGTTATTAAGAACTTGCCGCCGACGCGCCGGATTGTCCAAATCGCGTCGAAAGGTTGCGCGCCGCCTGGACGCACAATCTTAGTATATACGTCGACGTCACCCTTGGTACCGCGAGGCACGGTCCGCACCGGCTGAACGTCGGCGTTGGCGTAATTATAAAGCCTGTCACCATACGCATTCACGGTAAACTCGGGCAGGGCGGCCTGATAAGCTGCATACTGTGCCGGAGTGATCTGCGAACGATAACGTCGGATCAGCCGATCGCCGATCTCCTGCAAGGCAAAATTCTCTCGAAGCATCGCACGCAGCTTATTCTTATTCTGCGCTTTACTGACACTTTGATCCTTCAGCACGTCAAAGACGCGCTTAGAAAGTTCATCGACGAACTTACTCGCACCCTGAGCATCAGTAGCCGACGCCACCTGAGCTACGGCCGGTGCGATCACTCCCGACGTCGTCACAGTCCCGAGCAGAACCACCGCAGGGATTATCCAATACTTACGCATGCGCTCTCCGGAAAAAGATGTTCACACCCTAGTAGCTCGATCGGCGTGAACACAGATTGAACCTCAATTACGGTTCTCTAATTCGCTTTTTGCAGCGCCAACCACTGACTGGACGGCTGACTTAGCGTGATTGGCGACGTCGCCGACCTTTTCCCAACCGGTGGAGAGTTCGTCCTTTGCAGTGCCCGCTGCTGCGCGCGCCGCTGCCTTCAAACGATCGCTGCTGGCGCTCAACAGTTCGCGCTCTTTCTCAGTCTCGGGAAATATGTAACCGAGGAGGGCACCAGCTGCGACGCCCAGCACCAGCGCTACAACTGGATTTTCCTCGATGGTAGTGCCAGCTTTATGCCGGGACAACGCGAAGCGCTGACTGGTGCCAGCTTCCGGCGCGTAATCATCGTCAAAGTCGCTGTAGGTTTCCCGATCGTCGCCCAGGTTCACGGTCGCCCGCTGAAGTTTTCCGCGACCTAAGTAGGCAGCGCCGATACCAATCACCGCAGCAATCGCCGCGATTGGATGATCGTGGAGGAGACGCCCGCCGCTGTTTATGAGGTTGGCGCCACTCGATTGCATCGAACCGACGGCATCACCGACTATACGGCGAGGATTGAGACGGTCCTGAAGCTGATCGATCGTCGCAGCAATCCGTTCGCGTGTGTCATCAGCTTCGTCAGCAAAATTATTGGTCGCCGCGTCATCGATCATTAGTTGTTTCCCTTAAGCGTTTGCGCATCCTGCTTTATCGATGCGACGGTCCGCTGAGGCGCAAGATTGCCGGCTTTCAGCTTGTTGGAGCCGACCGATATCGCGATCAGACCCGCTATACCCAACACTACCGAGACTATGAATGCTGCCCAGCCAGCACCGACATACGGTGTCAACCAGCCTACGAATGCGCCGACCAGCGTGAATGTCGCCACCAGCATGAACACGCCCCCGGCAGCTACGGCCACAATGCCACTCTTGAGACCGGCTACATTCGAACGAACCTCCGCCTGCGCTAGCCTCAGCTCGGTCCGGAACAGATGTCCAACATCCTCGACTAACTGCCGCAGCAAGTCGCCGATCGATGAATTGTTATCAGGTAGTGTTGCCATCGGGTGAGCTCCAATATCTCGCGAGTTAGCCCGAGAACCGGCTGGTGGTGCCAGCCTTCAAAACGCGAGACAAAACGAAGCCTGCTGCCACAGCCGCTCCGACTGCAACTGCTGGCGACTTCCGCACCAACTCCCGACCGTCATCGATCAGATCCTCGATCGAGCGATTTTTGATGCTGTCGGTCCAACCCTCCAGCGTATCGGCCGCCGTCATCGCATAGCCCCCGATCGGCCCGAACGATCCGTCCTGAAGCTTGTCGGCAATCTCACGAGCCGCGTGGACAAGTCCGTCGAGCGTGGCAGCCACGTGGTCTTTGCCTTCGTCGGCAAATCCACGAAGCTTCTCGGTTGCCTGCTCACGGAGTCCAGACGCCTTGTCGCGCACTGTCTCTGCCCCCTGCCTAGCCGTCGAGGCTGCCTGATCGAAGCGGCTCTCATTCACATCAGCCCCGCCAAACTCGGCGCTGCTCAGGGACCGATTGAACGTCGAGTCGTTATCCATCGCCATGACTTGGTCCTGCTGAATTGTTTATCCGACGTATTGAACGTGAGACGCTGCAACCGAGTTCCCGCGACGGGGCATCGTTGCCGTAAACTGTTTTGCTGGCTAGACACGCCTCTACAACCAACCTCGTGCCGCCGCCGAAAGGTTTTTCATCTATGACCGCGATTGTCGATATCCACGCCCGTCAAATCATCGACAGCCGGGGCAACCCGACCGTGGAAGTCGACGTATTGCTGGAAGACGGGAGCTTCGGTCGTGCCGCCGTACCGTCGGGGGCATCGACCGGCGCGCACGAAGCCGTCGAACTCCGTGACGGAGACGTCAGACTGTTCGGCGGCAAGGGTGTCACCCGAGCCGTCGCTGCCGTTAACGGCGAGATTCTCGACGCGTTGAGCGGCCTCGACGCCGAGGAGCAAGGCGAAGTCGATGCCGCGATGATCGCGCTCGACGGCACTGCCAACAAGGCTCGGCTCGGTGCCAACGCGATCCTGGGAGTTAGCCTGGCGACGGCAAAGGCGGCGGCGGAGGCGCGCGGACTTCCGCTGCATCGCTACATCGGCGGCGTGGGCGCTCACGTCCTGCCGGTCCCGATGATGAACATCATCAACGGCGGTGCTCACGCGGACAATCCCATCGACTTCCAGGAGTTCATGGTCATGCCGGTCGGAGCGCCGACGCTTGCCGAGGCAGTGCGCTGGGGTTCCGAGATTTTCCATACGCTGCGCAAGGAGCTTAGCTCGGCTGGCCAGTCGACGGCGGTCGGTGACGAAGGTGGCTTTGCGCCCAACCTCAAGGGTACGACCGCTGCGCTCGACTTCATTATGCGCTCGGTCGAGAAGGCTGGCTTCAAGCCTGGCGATGATGTCATGATCGCGCTCGACCCGGCGGCGTCCGAGTTTTTTAAAGACGGCCGCTATGAGCTTACCAATGAAGGCAAGTCGCTGACACCGCATGAAATGGTCGATTACTACGCCGATCTTTGTGCGCGGTATCCGATCCTGTCGATCGAAGACGGCATGGCCGAGGACGACTTCGATGGCTGGAAGGCGATTACCGACCGGCTCGGCGCGACCCATCAACTGGTCGGCGATGATTTGTTCGTTACCAACCCCGAGAGGCTGAGAGATGGCATCGGCCGGGGTCTAGCTAACTCGCTGCTCGTGAAGGTCAACCAGATTGGCACCCTGACAGAGACGATGCGGGCCGTGGAGATGGCGCATCGGGCGCGCTACACCAGCGTGATGTCTCACCGATCTGGAGAGACCGAGGATTCGACAATTGCCGATCTGGCTGTGGCGCTTAACTGCGGGCAAATCAAGACGGGGAGCCTGGCGCGCTCCGATCGGCTGGCAAAATACAACCAGCTCATCCGCATCGAAGAGGAGCTTGGATCGTCGGCGGTTTACGCCGGAAGGTCGGTTTTGCGCTGATCGCAAAAGCCGCTTGATGCAGCGCGAATCACGTGGTTAGAGTCGGGAATGGCCACCGTTTCCACTCCCTTCGACCTTCTGCGCCGAGCCGCTCTGCCAGCGGCTTTGACGGCTGTTCTGGGCTACTTCGCTTTTCACGCGGTAGCCGGAAACACGGGTCTGCTGGCGTGGCGGGAGTACCGGTCGGAGCATGCAGCGCTCAGCATCGAGTCAAAAAGGGTGGCAGACGCACGCTCGGCGCTCGAGCGTCAGAACGCCTTGCTCGATCCCCGTCACGTAGATCCGGATCTTGCCGACGAGTTGGTCCGCAAGAATCTTGGCGTAGTTCGTCCCGATGAGGTGGTCGTCGACCTGCCTGAACCACGCTAGCTCGCACTTTCGGGTTGAACCGTTGGGATAACCAATCGTATACAGGCGCCGCTTAAACATAGAAGGCGCGTCAACTTGGCGAAAACTCCTGGCCGCGCTGCTCCGGCCCCTCTCCGCGAGCGCCCCTCCGAACCGCAGCGGTACAAGCCGACCGGTGAAGAACTTCTCGCCATGTACCGTGAGATGGTGCTGATCCGCCGCTTCGAGGAGCGTGCCGGCCAGATGTACGGCATGGGCCTGATCGGCGGGTTCTGTCACCTCTACATCGGGCAGGAGGCCGTCGTCACCGGCATCCAGAGCGCTCTCAAGGGGACCGACAGCGTTATCACCGGTTACCGCGATCACGGGCACATGTTGGCCGCGGGCATCGACCCCAAAATTGTAATGGCCGAGTTGACCGGCCGCGCCGCTGGCATCTCCAAGGGCAAGGGCGGTTCGATGCACATGTTCTCGGTCGAGCATGGCTTCTACGGTGGTCACGGCATCGTCGCGGCTCAGGTTCCGCTCGGAACCGGTCTGGGTTTCGCCCACAAGTACAAGAACGACGGCGGCATCGCGGTCACCTATTTCGGCGACGGCGCGTCGAACCAGGGCCAGGTCTACGAGAGCTTCAACATGGCTGAGCTGTGGAAGCTGCCAGTGATTTACGTCATCGAAAACAACCAGTACGCCATGGGTACCAGCGTCAATCGGTCGTCGTCCGAGGACCAGCTGTATCGCCGCGGCGAGAGCTTTCGCGTTCCCGGCATGCAGGTCGACGGCATGGACGTACTCGCAGTGCGTGGCGCGGCCGATACTGCCGTCGAGTGGGTCCGCTCGGGCAAGGGGCCCTTGCTGCTCGAGATGAAGACCTATCGTTACCGCGGCCACTCGATGTCCGACCCCGCGAAATACCGCAGCCGCGAAGAAGTCGCTGCGATGCGCGAGAAGTCGGACCCGATCGAGCACGCGAAGAAAGAGCTGATCGAGATGGGCGCCGCCGACGAGGCTCGCTTCAAGGAAATCGACAAGGAAATCCGCGACTTGATCACCCAGGCCGCCGACTTTGCCGAGACGGCTCCAGAGCCCGATCCCAAGGAACTCTACACCGACATCCTGGTGGGATCTTACTGATGCCCGAGATCAAATTGCCTGCAATGTCCCCGACGATGGAGGAGGGCACGCTGGCCAAGTGGCTGGTCAAGGAAGGCGACACCGTCAAGCCGGGCGACGTGCTCGCCGAGATCGAGACCGACAAGGCGACGATGGAGCTCGAAGCTGACGAGGGTGGCCTCGTCGAGAAGCTGCACGTTCCCGCCGGCGCCGATGCCGTCAAGGTCGGCACGCTGATCGCGACGATCCGCGGCGAGAACGACGCCGAGGCTCCGGCCTCGACCGCCGCTCCCGTGGCCGCTGCTGCGCCAGCGCCTGCTGCACAGTCGAGCGAAGCGCCCGCGCCGACCAAGCCCGAAGTTACCGCCAAGCCCAAGGAAGGCGAGACGCCTGCCAGCCTCGACGTCAAGCCTGAAGGCGGCGGGCCGACCCACCGCCAGACCGTCCGCGAAGCCTTGCGCGACGCTATGGCCGAGGAAATGCGCGCCGACGGCACCGTCTTCGTCATGGGCGAGGAAGTCGCCGAGTACCAGGGCGCCTACAAGGTCACCCAGGGCCTGCTCGAGGAGTTCGGCCCTCAGCGCGTCGTCGACACGCCGATCACGGAGTACGGCTTTGCCGGCCTCGGTGCCGGCGCGGCGATGGGCGGACTGAAGCCGATCGTCGAGTTCATGACCTTCAACTTCGCCATGCAGGCGATGGATCACATCATCAACTCGGCCGCCAAGACCAACTACATGAGCGGCGGACAGATGCGCTGCCCGATCGTTTTCCGTGGTCCCAATGGCGCCGCTTCACGCGTCGCGGCGCAGCACAGCCAGAACTACGGACCTTGGTACGCCAGCGTCCCCGGCCTGATCGTCATCGCGCCGTACAGCGCTGCCGACGCCAAGGGGTTGCTCAAGTCGGCGATCCGCTCGCCCGACCCGGTGGTGTTCCTTGAGAACGAGCTGCTCTACGGCCATAGCTTCGACGTTCCGGACGGCGATGTCGCCATCCCGATCGGCAAGGCCTCGATCGTCCGCGAGGGCAAGGACGTGACGCTGGTCAGCTATTCGATAGGCGTCGGCGTCGCCCTGGACGCAGCGACCAAGCTGGCGGAAGCCGGCATCGAGGCGGAAGTCGTCGACCTGCGCACCCTGCGCCCGCTCGACAAGGCGACGGTTCTCGCCAGCCTCAAGAAGACCAACCGCATGGTCGTCGTCGAGGAGGGCTGGCCGACCTGCTCGATCAGTTCCGAGATCATCGCCATCGCCATGGAGGACGGCTTCGACGACCTCGACGCGCCCGTCCTGCGCGTCACCAACGAGGACGTGCCGCTGCCCTACGCCGCCAACCTCGAGAAACTTGCGCTGATCAAGGTCGACGACGTCGTCGAGGCGGCGAAAAAGGTCTGCTACCGATGATCGACATCACCATGCCCGCTCTGTCTCCGACGATGGAGACGGGGACGTTGTCGAAGTGGCTGGTCAAGGTCGGCGACACGGTCAAGTCGGGCGACGTGCTCGCCGAGATCGAGACCGACAAGGCGACGATGGAAGTCGAGAGCATCGACGAGGGCACCGTCGCCGAACTGCTGGTCGGGGAGGGCACCGAGGGTGTCCCGGTCGGCCAGGTGATCATGCGGCTGAGCGTCGAAGGGGAGGAGGCTACACCGCCTGCCGCTGCTCCTGCGCCCGCGCCTGCTGCTGCTCAGGCGGCGCCTGCTCCGGAGTCTGCCGGTCAGCCGGCGCCGAAGGCCGAAGAAGCTCCGGCACCTGCACCCGTCGCCAGCCACGCAGCGCCGGCCGGTGACCGCGTCAACGCCAGCCCGCTCGCCCGTCGCCTGGCGCAGGCCAAGGGCGTCGACCTTACCACCGTCAAGGGCACCGGTCCGAACGGTCGCATCGTCAAGGCCGACCTCAACGCCGGTCCCGCCGGCCAGGCCGCGCAGCCGCAAGCTGCTCAGCCACCGGCTGCCGATCCGGCCCCCACCGCCGCACCCCAGGACAAGCCAGCACCGGTAGCCGCCGCTGCCAGCGCACCGCCAGCCGGCGTTCCCGCCGAGGCGATCAAGCTCAGCAGCATGCGCAAGACCATCGCGCGCCGCCTGACCGAGTCAAAGCAGACCGTCCCGCACTTCTACCTGACCGTCGATGTCCGCCTCGACGCCCTGCTCAAGCTGCGCGGCGACCTCAACAAGTCGCTCGAAGCCTCGGGCGTGAAGTTGTCGGTCAACGACCTGCTGATCAAGGCGCTCGGCCTCGCATTGGTCGCGGTGCCCGACAGCAACGTCCAGTTCGCCGGCGACACGCTGTACAAGTTCGGTCGCGCCGATGTCTCGGTCGCGGTCGCCATCCCCGGCGGCCTGATCACTCCGGTCATCACCGACGCCGCCAACAAGCGGCTCAGCGTCATCGCCACCGAGATGAAGGACCTCGCCGCCCGCGCCAAGGACGGCAAACTCAAGCCCGAGGAATATAGCGGCGGCACCGCCTCGATCTCCAACCTCGGCATGTTCGGCATCAAGCAGTTCGACGCGGTCATCAACCCGCCGCAGGGCCTCATCCTGGCCGTCGGTGCGGGCGAGAAGCGGCCCTATGTCGTCGACGACGCGCTCGCCATCGCGACGGTGATGAGCGCCACCGGCAGCTTCGACCACCGCGCCATCGACGGCGCGATCGGCGCGCAGTTCATGTCGGCCTTCAAGACATTGGTGGAAGCCCCGATGAGCATGTTGGCGTGAGCGAGTCCTTCGATCTCGTCATCCTCGGCTCCGGTCCCGGCGGTTACGTCGCAGCGATCCGGGCGGCGCAGCTCGGCTTGTCGGTCGCGATCGTCGAGCGCGAGCGGCTGGGCGGCATCTGCCTGAACTGGGGCTGCATCCCGACCAAGGCGCTGCTGCGGACGTCCGAGATCTATCACTACATGCAGAACGCCGAGGCCTATGGGCTGAGCGCCAGCAATGTCGCCTTCGACCTGACCAAGGTCGTCGAGCGCTCGCGCAAAGTGGCGGGTCAGCTCAACTCCGGCGTCAAGTCGCTGATGAAGAAGAACAAGGTCACCGTAGTCGAGGGCGTCGGACGTTTGACCGGTGCGACCCAGGTGACCGTCAAGACCGGCGACCAGGAACGTGTCCTCGACGGCAAGAACGTCATCGTCGCCACTGGTGCGCGGGCGCGCGACCTGCCGGGTCTGGTTGCGGACGGCAAGCGCGTCTGGACCTATCGCCACGCGATGGTGCCGCCGGAAATGCCGACCAAGCTGCTGGTCATCGGCTCGGGCGCCATCGGCATCGAGTTCGCCAGCTTCTACAGCGACATGGGCGCCAAGGTCACCGTCGTCGAGATGCTCGACCGCGTGCTGCCGGTCGAGGATGCCGATATCTCGGCGCACATGTTCAAGACGCTAACCAAGCAGGGCATGACGCTGCTGACCGCGGCCAAGGTCTCCGACGTGAAGCCGGGCCCCGACGGCGTCTCGGCGACGATCACCACTGCCGACGGCAAGGCGACCACCGACACCTTTAGCCATGTCATCGTCGCCATCGGCATCGTGCCGAACACCGAGAACATCGGGCTCGAAGCGCTCGGCGTGAAGACCAACCGCGGTCACGTCGAAGTCACCAACTATCTGCAGACCAACGTGCCCGGGCTCTACGCGATTGGCGATATCACCGGCCCACCGTGGTTGGCGCACAAGGCGAGCCATGAGGGCATCGTCGCGGTCGAGCACCTCGCCGGCGTTAAGGGCGCGCATCCGATGTCGACGCTCAACATCCCGGGCTGCACCTACTCCCGTCCCCAGGTCGCCAGCGTCGGCCTGTCCGAAGCTCAGGCCAAGGAAAAGGGGCATGAGATCAAGGCCTATAAATTCCCGTTCATCGGCAACGGCAAGGCGATCGCGCTCGGCGAGGCGGACGGCTTCGTCAAGACGGTGTTCGACGCCAAGACCGGCGAGTTGCTCGGCGCCCACATGATCGGCGCGGAAGTTACCGAGCTGATCCAGGGCTATACCATCGCCCGCACGCTCGAAACCACCGAGGCCGAGCTGATGGAGACGATCTTCCCGCACCCGACGCTGAGCGAGATGATGCACGAGAGCGTGCTTGGTGCGTACGGTCGCGCGATCCACTTCTAGCCTGTTGCTGCTGGTGGCATCGGCGGCGGCGCCAGTGTCGCTCAGCGGCCTCTGCCCCAAGACGAGCAGCGACGAGATCATCGTTTGCGGCGACCGTGAGCCAAAGCCGTCGCCCTATCGCCTGCCGCTGCCGGTCGGACCCGACATGGGGTTGAAATCCTCGGAAAGCGTCTCGCGCGAGCGCAACGGCCTGTTCGACTATGATGCGGGCGGCTCCGGGCTGTGCTCGACCGTCGGTCCAGGTGGTGCCTGGGGCTGCAGCTTCAAGCAGTTCAAGGCCGATGTGAACCAGCGCGCCGGCGCCCGCGACACGCGCGGCCGGGTGTACGATGCGCTCGAACGCTGACCTGTCGATCCGCGACGCGACCGGCGATGACATGTCGTCGGTGACCGCTATCTACGCACGCCACGTGCTGACCGGGATGGCGACCTTCGAGGTCGATCCGCCCGGCGAGGCGGAGATGCACAGCCGCTGGTTCAAGATGGTCGGGGCAGGGTGGCCCTATCTGGTCGCGGTGCGTGGCGGAGAGGTCATCGGCTACGCCTATGCCGCGCAGTTTCGCGACCGGGCCGCTTACCGCCATACCGGCGAGATGAGCATTTACCTGAGCCTCGACCATGTCCGGCAGGGCATAGGACGACTGCTGCTGGAGGCGTTGATCGAACGGGCGCGCGATGCCGGGTTCCGCCAGCTGATCGGCGTGATAAGCGACGGTGAGGCGAGCGGCTCGATCGCCTTGCACCGGGCCTGCGGGTTCGAGACCGTCGGCCTGCTGCGCAACGTCGGCGAGAAGTTTGGCAGGCTGATCGACGTCGTTTTCATGCAGCGAGCGATTTAGACCGGCACAGGCTCGAAATGGTCGGTTTCGGGGTTGAGCAGCTTCAACACCCCGTCCGCGATGCTGAAGAACGCGCCGCGCAGCACCAGCCGTCCGTCGGCGACGCGCTCGGCAACGAACGGAAAGCTGCGGAGATTATCGAGGCTGAAGCGGATCGCCGCCAGCTCCAGCACCTGCTGCGGATTGATGTCGGGGTGGGCCTTCGCCGCTTCCAGCGCCGCGGTTCGAGCCGGATCGATCATCGACATCCAGCGATCGATGAAATGGCCTTCGCCAGCTTTGGCACCCCCGAACTTGCCGGTCAGCGACGCCGAGATGCCGCCGCATTGCGCATGACCAAGCACCATGATCTCGTTCACTTCGAGCTGCGTCACCGCAAATTCTATGGCGGCGCTGGCACTGTGCTGGGCGCTGTCGAGCTCATAGGGCGGCACCAGATTGGCGACGTTGCGGAGCACGAAGATCTCGCCGGGATCGACGTCGAAGACGCGGGTCGGGTCAACGCGGCTGTCGCAGCAGGCGACGATCATGGTCTTTGGCGATTGGCCCTGCATCGCCAGGCTGTCGAACCGTCGGCGCTGGTCCTGATATTCACCGTCGCGGAAACGCCGGTAGCCGGCAATGAGCGTATCGATCGGAGCCATGGCGCGATCTACCAGCGTGCCGACAAAGGGTAAAGCGGCGCCATGCCGCCGTTGGCATCCGAGCGTACAGTCGCTATCTGTCGTTGCATGACCGAAGCCACAGTTCCTCTGCCCTTGGCCCGTGCCCGCAAGCCTGATTGGCTTCGTGTCCGTGCGCCGACCTCGCCAGCCTTTGCCGAGACGCGCAAGCTGATGCGCCGCCTCAACTTAAATACGGTCTGCGAGGAGGCGGCGTGCCCGAACATCGGCGAGTGCTGGACGCAGAAGCATGCCACCGTGATGATCCTGGGCGACACCTGCACGCGCGCCTGCGCCTTCTGCAACGTCAAGACGGGGATGCCGCAGGCGGTCGACTTGATGGAGCCGATCCGCGTCGCAGAGGCCGCCGGCGAACTCGGGCTGCAGCACATCGTCATCACCTCGGTCGATCGCGACGACCTGCCTGATGGTGGCGCGACGCAGTTCGTCAGCGTCATCCAGGAGCTTCGCAAGCGCGCTCCGAACACCACCATCGAGATCCTGACCCCCGATTTCCGCAACAAGGCGGCAGTTGCAGTCGAGCGCATAGTCGACGCCCGGCCCGACGTTTATAATCACAACCTCGAGACGGTGCCGCGGCTGTACCCGACGATCCGTCCGGGCGCGCGCTATTACGCCAGCCTGCGCCTGCTGGAGACGGTCAAGCGCCTCGACCCGACGATCTTCACCAAATCTGGCCTGATGGTCGGGCTAGGCGAGGAGCGGCTGGAGATGCACCAGGTCATGGACGACATGCGCTCCGCCGACATCGATTTCCTGACCTGCGGCCAGTATCTGCAGCCGACGCCGCGCCACGCCAAGGTCGTCGAGTTCGTCACGCCCGACACGTTCCGCGGCTACGCGGCGATCGCCCGAGCCAAGGGCTTCCTGCAGGTCGCCGCCTCGCCTTTGACGCGGTCGAGCTATCACGCCGGTGCGGACTTCGCGGTGATGAAAGCGGCGCGCGAGAAGGCGCTCGGCCAGAAGGTCCTGGACCGTGCCCCGGCATAGCGAGACGCGCGCGCTGCCCTACACGGCGGAGCAGATGTTCGATCTTGTCGCGGACATCGGGCGCTATCCGGAGTTCCTGCCCTGGGTGCAGGCGACCCGCATCCTCGGGCGCGAGGGCAATGTCGTGACCGCAGACCTGGTCGTCGGCTTCAAGATGGTGCGCGAGAAGTTCACCAGCCGGGTGACCCTCGACCGGCCGCAGCGCATCCACATCGACTATGTCTCGGGTCCCTTGCGCTACCTCAAGAACGACTGGATATTTCGCCCGGTCCCGGGTGGCTGCGAGATCGACTTCACCGTCGACTTCGAGTTCCGCTCCCGCATCTTCGAACATCTTGCAGGGATGTTCTTCGGAGAGGCTTTCCGCAGGATGGTCGCCAGCTTCGAGTCGAGGGCGCGGGTGATCTATGGCGCGCAGGGACAAGGGATGCCGGTCAGCGCCTGACATCTCCGGGTATCCGCCAGGGCCCGCCGCCGATCGCAACCTGTGTTCTGAATGCCACTCGGGCGTCGTTTCTACTGCCACCGCCGACCCGGCCGCTCGGCAGGCCGCGTCATCATTTTTCTTCAACAAGTCTGTCATCGACCTGAAACCTGCGACCGTCATGGCGCCGTGCGGCCCATCCGGGCGAGCGCAAAGGGTCGGATACAATGCAGTTCAATCGTCTTTACCTGCTCAGCGGCGCCGCACTGTGCGCCTTGCTGCCGATGCAGGCGTTGGCCGCCGATGCCGTCGCCGCCGTCGCCGCTGATGAAGCCGTCGCCGCTTCCGGCACCGCCGATATGGACGCGGACATCGTCGTTCTCGGTTTCGGGCAGAGCCGTCAGGTCCAGTCGGTAAGGGCCGAGGATATCGCCCGCCTGACACCGGGCACCAGCCCGATCAAGGCGATCGAAAAGCTGCCTGGCGTCAACTACCAGGCCTCGGACGCTTTCGGTGCCTATGAATGGTCGACCCGCGTCTCCCTGCGCGGCTTCAACCAGAACCAGCTCGGGTTCACCCTCGACGAAGTCCCGCTGGGCGACATGAGCTATGGCAATTACAACGGCCTGCACATCAGCCGCGCGCTGATCTCCGAGAACCTTGGCAGCGTCGAGGTCGCCCAAGGCTCCGGCGCGCTCGGCACCGCGTCGACCAGCAACCTCGGCGGCACCCTGCAATTCCATTCGCGCGCGCCGTCGGAGACGTTCGATATCGTCGGCTCCGGTACCTACGGCAGCGACGCGACCTATCGCGGCTTCGCCCGCATCGATAGCGGCGACATCACCGGCAACGGCCTGCGCGGCTATCTCAGCTACAGCTATCTTAAGACCGACAAATGGAAGGGCTATGGCGAGCAGAAGCAGCACCAGGTCAACGCCAAGCTGGTCCAGGACATCCACGGCCTGGGCTCGATCACCGGCTTCCTGAATTTCTCGGATCGGCGCGAGCAGGACTATCAGGACCTCAGCCTCGATACGATCAACCGCCTCGGCTACAATAACGACAATATCAGCAACAACTTCGCGCTCGCGTCGCAACTGGCGCGCATCTACGACAACCAGGTCGCCGCCGCCGGCAAGCAGCCGCTGCCCTATCCGACCGCTGGGCTAGCCTTCCCGGCGCCCTACAAGACCGTCGACGATGTCTATTACGACGCCGGTGGTCTTCGCCGCGACTGGCTGGGTGGCGCCACCATCGATGCGCAGTTGACCGACGCGCTGACCTTCAAGCTGACCGGCTATTATCACCAGAACAAGGGGCAGGGCGTCTGGTACCTGCCGTATCAGCCGACGCCGGGCCCGGGCGGCTCCCCGCTGTCGGTCCGTACGACGGAGTATGGCATCAAGCGGGGCGGCACCATCGCCCGCCTGACCTATGAGGTCGGCAATAACACCGTCGAATTGGGCGGCTGGTACGAGTCCAACACCTTCCGCCAAGCGCGTCGCTTCTACGGCCTCGCCGACCAGGCCACCGCCTCGCGGCCGACGCTGCAGTTCAACACCGATCCGTTCTTCACGCAGTTCGACGTCAAGTTCGATACCGAGACGATGCTGTACTACGTCTCAGACAAGCTCGCGATCGGCGATAAGCTGACGCTGACCGGTGGCTGGAAGGGCTACAAGGTCATCAACAGCGCCAACCCGATCGTCAACAGCGGCTCGCTCGCGTCGGGCAAGATCGATGCGACCGACTGGTTCCTGCCGCAGGCGGGGGTACTCTACAAGGTCACCGACAACGCCGAGCTGTTCGCCAACTTCACCCAGAACATGCGCGCCTTTGTTTCGGCCGCCACCTCCGGACCGTTCGCTGCGACACAGTTCGCTTTCAACACCGTCGGCGGCAACCTGAAGCCGGAGCGCTCCGATACTTACGAGGCGGGCGCCCGTATCCGCTCGGGCGGGCTGCAGGCGTCGATCGCCGGCTACTACGTCGACTTCAGCAACCGCTTGCTCAACATCCCAATCGGCAACGGGCCGCAGGGGCTGGCGACCGGCCTTGCCAACGTTGGTGCAGTTCGGACCTACGGCGCCGAAATCAGTGCCAACTACAAGGTTGTCGGGGCGGTATCGCTGTTCGCCTCCTATGCGTACAACCATAGCAAGTACAAGGACGACGTGATCGACATCAACGGCGGAGTTCAACGCACCGGTGGCAAGTTCGTGGTGGATTCGCCGGAGCACATGATCAAGGGCGAGATCGTCTATGACGACGACACCTTCTTCGCACGGATCGGCGCCGATTATATGTCGAAGCGGTTCTTCACCTACAGCAACGATCAGTCGGTGCCGGGTCGCGTCACCGCCGACGCCAGCATCGGTGTCCGTATCCACGGCCACGGCATCGCTAACGGTATCTCGATCGAGGCCAACGTGACTAACCTGACCGACAAGCAGTACATCTCGACGGTCGGCTCGAACGGCTACGGGTTCAGTGGTGACAACGCGACGCTGCTCGCCGCCGCGCCGCGTCAGTGGTTCGTCACCTTAAAGCGGGGATTCTGATGAAAGCGCCGGTCCGGCTCGCGGCGCTGCTGGCGGGAGCGCTGCTCTCGACGGTGTCGGCGCGGGCCGCACCGGTGCTGTTGATCTCGGTCGACGGTTTGCGCCCGGCCGACATCGTCGAGGCGGAGGCTCGGGGCGTCGCGGTGCCGAACCTGCGGCGGATGATGGCGACGGGAGCTTGGGCCAGCGGCGTCACCGGCATCCTGCCGACGCTCACCTATCCCAGCCACACGACACTGCTCACCGGCGTTACTCCGGCACGTCACGGCATCGACAACAATATCAGCTTCGATCCGCTCAACATTAACCAGGTTGGCTGGCAGTGGTATGCCGCCGATGTACGGGTGCCGACACTGTGGAGCGCGGCCAGGGCTGCCGGTCTACGTACCGTCAATGTCCATTGGCCGGTCAGCGTCGGTGCGCCCGTCGACGTCAACCTGCCGCAGATCTGGCGCACCGGCCATGACGATGACCGCAAGCTGCTGCGCGCATTGGCGACGCCCGGCATCCTCGACACGCTGGAACATGACCTCGGTCGATATGCGCAGGGCATCGATGAGAGTGTCGAGGCCGACCAGAACCGCATCCGCTTCGCCGAGGCCTTGATTACACGCGAAAAGCCGGCGTTGACGACGATCTACCTGGCGAGCGTCGACCATGTCGAGCATCAGTTCGGCCCCGGCACTCCACAGGCTTTTGCGGCGATCGCCAGCAACGATGCTATGATCGGCCAGCTGGTGGCGACAGCACGCAAGGCCCAGCCGGGCGTGACCGTCGTCGTCGTGTCCGACCACGGTTTCGAGGCAGTAACTACCGACGTCAACATCTATGCGCCCTTCATCGCGGCCGGGCTGATCGGCTTTGGCACCGACGGCAGGGTAGCAAGCTGGGAGGCGGAGCCGTGGCTGATGGGCGGCTCTGCTGCGATCGTGCTCGCACGACCGAAAGACACAGCTTTGGCCAGCAAAGTCTCGGCATTGCTCGACAAGCTCGCCGCAGACCCGGAGATGGGCATAGCGCGCATCATCGACCGCGCAGCAATCGCAAAGCTGGGCGGCGCGCGATCCGCCAGCTTCATGATCGAGTTCAAGCCGGGGTTCGAAGCCGGTAAAGTCCCGACCGCTGCCAAGACGACTCCGAGCAGCTACAAGGGGATGCACGGCTATTTCCCGACCGGTCGCGCCATGGATGCGAGCCTGTTCGTCGACGGCCCGAACCTGACCCGACGCGGCAATCTCGGGGTGATCGACGAGCGTGCGATTGCGCCATCGATTGCCCGCATCCTTGGTGTGCGCCTGCCGGATGCCGAAGTACGGCCCGCTTTCTGACATTGGAAAGGCCATCCTCAACATCGCTTGCTAAGCCGACGGCACCTTTGCGGAATCGGCCTGTCCCCTCGCGGTGCATATTCCCTAATTTTTGACTGGTATGATATCAGCAGGCAATGGACAGGCGGGCGTCAAGATGATGGAGCCAGCAATCGTTGGGGCTGCCGACACGGCGCTCTCGATCGTTCAATATGCAGATGAACATGCTCCGCTGTTTGCGAGCATCAACGTCGAGTGGATCGAGACGATGTTCGTTCTCGAGCCGAGCGATCGTGCGGTTCTTTCCGACCCTCGTCGGCATATCATCGATCAGGGCGGCTTGATCCTGTTCGTCGCTGCAGCAGGCGTCGGCATCGTCGGAACTTGCGCGTTGCGCAAGCAGGCTGATGGGTGCTTTGAACTGACAAAAATGGGCGTGTTGGCGTCGGCGCGGGGGCTGAAGGCAGGTGAGTTTTTGCTGACCGCAATGCTGGAACAGGCGCGCAGCTTGAGCATGACCACGCTGTACCTGCTGACCAACCGCAAGTGTGCCGCTGCCATCCACCTATATGAAAAGCTCGGCTTCGTGCATGATGCTGAAATCATGGCCCGCTTTGGTGGCCAGTACGACCGGTGCGACGTCGCGATGTCGTACCCGCTCATCGCGTGCCAGCCAGGACCGACCTCTACGGTAGTAGCAGCTTAAGTGCCCGGATCACCGCCTGTCGCCGGATCTCCGACCGTCCGAGATCTCCGAAATGCTCGATGTCAGCGACCACCTTCGACGGGTCCTCGTCGCGAGTGGCACAGGCGAATACGACGGTGCCGACCGGCTTTTTGGGCGATCCGCCGCCAGGGCCGGCTATACCGGTAATCGCCACGGCTACGTCGGCGTGACTATGCTTTAAAGCGCCCTGCGCCATCGCCCATGCGACAGCGACCGAGACGGCACCGAACGTCTCGAGAATGTCTTGGTTGACGCCGATGCTCTCCAGCTTTGCCTCGTTCGAGTAGGTGACAAAGCCCCGTTCGAAGACCTCCGATGATCCGGCAATCTCGGTCAGCGCGCCGGCGACCAGACCGCCCGTGCAAGACTCCGCCAGGGCAATTGTTCGCCCGGCTGCCAGATTGGCTTCGATGACCTGCCGCGCGAGATCGAGGATTTCGTCGTCGAACATCAGGCTGGTACTCTAACAGTGGCCATGGCCTGGCAGGCGATCCCTTCGCGGCGCCCGGTAAAACCAAGCCCTTCCGTGGTCGTCGCCTTGATGCTGACCGCGTCGAGCGACAATCCGAGGATAGCCGCGACGCGAGAGCGCATCCGGTCACGGTGCGGGCCGACCTTTGGTGCCTCGGCGATGATGGTCAGGTCGACATGGTCGATGATCCCGCCTCGCGCTGCGATCAGACTTGCGGCGTGTGCGAGGAACTGATCGGAGGCTGCACCACGCCACCGCGGATCTGTGGGCGGAAAATGCTGTCCGATGTCACCCGCACCGATGGTCCCGAGCAGGGCATCGGTAACCGCATGCAGGCCGACGTCGGCATCGCTATGACCGACCAGACCTTGGTGATGCGGCAATTGAATACCGCATAGCCACAGGTGGTCGCCCGGCCCAAATCGGTGAACATCAAAGCCTTGGGCGCTCCGCGAGATCATAGTGCGATCGAACATTGCCTCGGCGCGCGTAAAGTCATCGGCAGTGGTCAGTTTGAAGCCGCGCTCGTCACCGTCGACAAGCGCTACGGTCATGCCCGATGCCGTAGCGACCGACACGTCGTCCGTAGCGCCTCCAGCAGCCGCCCGATGTGCGGCTAGGATCGCCTCATAGTGGAATCCTTGGGGCGTCTGGACGCGGTGCAGGGCGTCTCGGGGTACCTCGCCATCAACAGTCGCTACGCCGGTGCGCAGACTGTCTGTGACCGGCAGGGCAGGGGTGGCACCTTCATGCTCGCCCAGCGCATCGATCACCCGTCGGATGGCGTCACTGGGCATAAACGCCCGGGCTGCATCATGGATAAGCACCCGTGCCGGCGAAGCGTCCTGCAAGGCTTGCAGTCCGAGCCGCACCGACTCCTGACGTGTCTCGCCGCCGTGTATCGCCGAGCCAAGCACAAGCCCTTGCGTCGCCGCGTCGTATAAAGAGGCGTCGTCGGGATGAATGACGACGGAAACCTGATCGATTTCGGCGACTGCAAGCATGGTCTCGGCCGCGTGCCGCAGGACAGACTTGCCGCCAACTGTCCGGTATTGCTTGGGCAAGCCGCCGCCAGCCCGGTGACCACGACCGGCGGCGACGATCAGCGCGTGAGTATGACCTGTCATCACGCCGCTCTATCGCAGCCCCGCCTTGCCGAACAGTGGCAAAGCCGATAGTGGGTGCTGCCCGCTTTTTAGGCAGTGAGGATGCCAGTGCTCGCTCCAATAAATATCGGCCCGTTGGTCATCAGCCAGCCGGTCATCCTTGCGCCGATGACCGGCGTCACCGACCTGCCGTTTCGGCGTATCGTAAAGCGCTACGGCGCCGGTCTCACCGTGACCGAGATGATCGCCTCGCAAGCCATGGTCCGCGAGACACGGCAATCATTGCAAAAGGCAGCGTGGGATCCAAGCGAAGAGCCCGTATCGATGCAGTTGGCCGGTTGTGATCCACAGATCATGGCTGATGCTGCCAAGCTGAACGCCGATCGCGGAGCGGCGATCATCGACATCAACATGGGCTGCCCGGTCAAGAAGGTCGTCAATGGCGACGCCGGCTCAGCCTTGATGCGCGACCTGCCTCTGGCCGCGCGGCTGATCGAGGCAACGGTCAAGGCAGTCGACCTGCCGGTCACTGTCAAGATGCGGATGGGTTGGGATCACGGCAGCCTCAATGCGCCGGAACTCGCCCGTATCGCCGAAGACCTTGGGGTGAAACTGATCACCGTTCATGGGCGGACGCGATGCCAGTTGTACAAGGGCGTTGCCGACTGGGCGTTTGTGGCAAAGGTAAAGGCGGCAACGACGCTGCCGGTCATCGTCAACGGGGACATCAACAGCCTCGACGATGTCGATACAGCGCTGGCGCAGTCGGGTGCCGATGGCGTGATGATCGGGCGAGGCGCCTATGGCAAGCCATGGCTGCTGGGCCAGGCGATCGACTGGCTGGTGCACGGCAACCGCCGGCCGGATCCTGCGCTTGGCGAACAATATGCTGTGATCGTCGAGCATTATAACGCGATGCTCGAGCTTTATGGCAGCGAGGTCGGGGTCAATATGGCCCGGAAGCATCTTGGCTGGTACACCAAGGGGCTGCACGGCTCGGCAGATTTTCGGAATGCCGTGAACCAGCAGGCGAACCCGGCTATCGTACTGGCGATGCTGAATGACTTTTACGCGCCGTTGATCGACGCGGCATCGAACGACCTGGCGATTGCTGCCTGATGCCGGCTCAGGCCCTGCAAGTAAGCGAGCAGGCAGCGCCAACTGCGACGGAATTGTTCTCGGCCTTGCCGGTACCGGTGATGATGCTTGATCCCGACGATCGACCACGCCGGGCCAATCTGGCCGCGGAAACACTGCTCAACACCAGCGCCATCATGTTGCAGGAGCGCGGGCTGGCTCAGTTGCTGGTTGACGGCAATACCGTATTGCAACTGGTCGCGGCAGCGCGCCGGGAGGGAGGCGGTCACACCAGCTACGATGTCGAGTTGAGCTGGGCCGGACGTCGCATCTGTCGCGCCGACCTGGTCATCGCGCCGTTCGCCGAGACGAGCGGCTGGCTTATCGTCACGATCCAGCCGCGCGCCGTTGCGACCCTGATCGAGCGGCAGATCGTCCACCGCGGCGCAGTGCTCTCAGCAACCGCAGTAGCCGCGGTGCTGGCGCACGAGATCAAGAACCCGTTGTCGGGCATCAAGGGCGCGGCGCAACTGATTGCCCAGACCGGCGACGAGGGTGCGCGCGACCTTACCACTTTGATCTGCTCCGAAGTCGACCGCATCCGAGACCTTGTCGACCGGATGGAGGACTTCACCGACACGCGCGCGGCAGTCCCAGGACCCGAGAACATTCATGCCATTCTAAGTCACGTCCGACGTCTGGCCGAGCAGGGTTTCGCCGCACATGTCACGCTACGCGAAAGCTACGACCCTTCGTTGCCGCTTGTCCTCGGTCATCGCGATTCCTTGGTCCAGGTGTTCCTGAACCTTATCAAGAATGCGGTGGAAGCATCTGGATCGCACCAAGAAATTCAGATTACGACAGGCTACCGTCAAGGCTTCAGCATCGCTGCACACGGCTCGCGGCGCCGGGTGCCCTTGCCGATCGAGGTATGCGTCATCGACTCCGGGCCGGGCGCCCCGGCCGACCTCGTCGACCATCTTTTCGACCCGTTCGTGACGACCAAATCCGGCGGGCGTGGCCTCGGCCTGGCTCTGGTTGCAAAGATCGTTGCGGAACACGGCGGTATCGTCGAGTACGAACGCGCTTCGACGCCGGCGCGAACCGTATTGCGTGTGCTCTTGCCAATGGCGGACCAACAATGAGCGCCGTGATCCTGGTCGCCGACGACGATGCCGCAATCCGCACGGTCGTCAGGGAGGCATTGAGCCGCGCTGGGCATCAGGTGCGAACCGCCGACAGTGTCGCGGCCTTGTGGAAGCTGATTGACGACGGTGTCGGCGACGCGGTGGTGACGGATGTGATCCTGCCAGATGGTAATGGTCTCGACCTGATTCCTCGCATCGTGGAGCGGCGGCCCGGCATGCCCGTGATCGTCATGAGCGCGCAGAACACCCTCTCCACCGCCGTCCGCGCCACCGAGCAGGGCGCCTTCGACTATCTACCGAAGCCGTTCGACATCGACGCCTTGACCCGCACGGTGGCCAGTGCGCTAGCTCGGGCAGGGCAGGGCGCTCCGACGGCACCGATGCCCGGCGAGGACCTGCCACTGACCGGTCGGTCGCCAGCTATGCAGGAAGTCTATCGGATCATCGCTCGCGTCGTGCCGACCGACCTCAGCGTCCTGATCCTGGGCGAGTCCGGCACCGGCAAGGAGCTGGTCGCCCGGGCGCTCCACGATCTTGGTTCTCGCCGCAGCGGTCCATTCGTCGCCTTGAACATGGCTGCGATCCCGCGCGAGTTGATCGAAACCGAATTATTCGGTCACGAGCGCGGTGCCTTCACCGGAGCGGCGGCTCGAACCTCAGGACGCTTCGAACAGGCGCAGGGCGGCACGCTGTTTCTCGACGAGATCGGCGACATGCCGGCCGATGCACAGACACGCCTGCTTCGCGTACTCCAGTCGGGCGAATTCACCACGGTCGGCGGCAACCGTGCAATCCAAGCCGATGTCCGCATCGTGTCGGCGACCAATCAGGACCTGCAACGCCGGATCGCGGACGGGCAGTTCCGTGAGGATTTGTTCTACCGTCTTAATGTCGTGCCGCTCAAGTTGCCGGCACTGCGTGAGCGAACAGGTGATGTTGCGCTCCTCGCTAGGCAGTTCCTGACCCGCGCGGCGGCGGACGGACTTCCGCAGAAGCAGCTGGACCCGACGGCGATCGCGGCGCTGGCCGCGCATCACTGGCCCGGCAACGTGCGGGAGCTCGAGAATCTGATGCGCCGCTTGGCCGCGCTGACCAGCGGCGACGTCATAGACGCGACAGCCGTACTTGAAGGGCTGGGCAGCACGGGAGAGGGTGTCGCCAGCGCCCGAACCGCCGCCGGACTCGCGGCATCCGTCGCGGCCCACCTCGACGATTACTTTGCGGTGTTCGGCGAGGACCTGCCGCCCGATGGCTTGTACGACCGCGTGTTGGCAGAGGTGGAGCGTCCCTTGTTGACCTTGGCACTGGCTGCAACTCGCGGAAATCAGATACGCGCGGCGAAGTTGCTCGGGATCAACCGCAACACGTTGCGCAAGAAGCTCAATGACCACAGCCTCGATGCTCTGGCGGCTCGTCGGACCTGACCATTGGCAGCGGTAAAATTGCACGGTCCGTCGCGTCCGCGCAACGACTGTGTTCCATTTACCACGCTCCTGGCGTAGAGGCGGTGTAATGGATCTCGCCGTCCCCCGTAGCGCTCGAAGCACAAAATGGCGCTCGGCACGCCGCCGCCTCAATCGCTGGGTCAGCCGGGTCGATCTCTATCCCAGGCTCGAGCTTGCGGTTGCTGGCTTGGTCATCCTGCTCGGTTTCGGCAGTTACGCGATCCTGAGCAGCGAACGCGCCCCAGCGTCGGGATTTTCGCCGCCGCTGGTGACGCTGCTACTGGTCGCAAACCTGCTGCCGCTGATGCTGCTGATCGTGCTGATTGCTCGACGACTGGCGATCCTGCTGGCAAACCGACGTCGAGGCATGGCCGGGGCTCGGCTGCATGTGCGCCTCGTCGGCCTGTTCGCCGCGATCGCCGCAGTTCCTACGTTGTTGGTTGTCGTGTTCGCCTCGCTGTTGTTCCAGTTCGGCGTACAATTCTGGTTCTCGGACCGGGCCAAGACCGTGCTCGATAATGCCGATCAGGTCGCGCAAGCGTATGTGAACGAGAACAAGCAGCGGATTGTCGAGGACATCAAGGTGATGGGCTCCGACGTCCGGGGCTATGCACGCGATTACGGCGTCGGCGCGCCGCTGTTTGCGGAGGGTTTGCGCTTCCAAGTCGTGGCGCGCAACTTGACGGAGGCGGCGGTCTTCGCGCCGGTGAAGGGCGGCGGCATCGCAATCTACGCGCGCGTCAACATGGATGCGCGTCCCTTGTCGGATCGGATCCAGTCACTCGACCTGGCGCGGGCCCGTACCGGCGAGGTCCGCGTCATTGCCAGTTCCGGCGACCGTGTAGAGGCGGTCGTACGCATTGATCCAGTTCTCGAACGCTATGTCTATGTCAGCCGCAAGGTCGATCCGCTGGTCTTGAAACAGGTCGCGCGAACACAAAATGCGCTCAGCGAATACAAGGCGTTGAGTGACCGCCGTCAGGCGCTGCAGTGGCGTTTCAACCTGTTGCTGATGATCGTTTCGCTACTTATCCTCGCAGCGGCGATCTGGTTCGCCTTGTGGCTTGCCAACCGTTTAGTCTCCCCGATCGCCCGGCTGGCGGACGCGGCCGAGCGGGTTGGCGCCGGTGATCTCGATGCCCGGGTGCCGGTGCGGGGCTCGCCTGACGAGATCGGCACCTTGGCACGAGCATTCAACCGGATGACCGGGCAGTTGAAGGCGCAGCAGAACGCGTTGGTCAATGCCAACGCTCAAGCCGATCGTCGCCGGCAATTCACCGATTCGGTACTCTCCGGAGTCTCCGCCGGGGTGCTGTCGATCGACAGCAAGGGCGTCATTCGCCTGTCCAATCACAGCGCCGCCGACCTGTTCGGCACGACCGAACAGGACCTCGTCGGTCGTTCGCTGGCCGAGGCGATTCCCGAACTCGCGACGTTGCTGGAGCAGGCAAGTTCGCAGGGCGTCGCTGCCGGTCAGGTCATCATCGCGCGCGGCATCGAGACCCAGACGTTGAGCGTACGGATCGCAGCCGAGACTAGCGGCGCACGTAGCTATGTGCTGACCTTCGACGACATCTCGGCCCAACTGGCCGACCAGCGCAGCGCCGCCTGGGCCGATGTGGCACGGCGCATCGCGCACGAGATCAAGAACCCGCTTACTCCGATCCAGCTCTCGGCCGAACGGCTCCAACGCAAATACGGTCGGCAGATTACCGAGGACCCGGAGACATTTGCGTCGCTCACCGGCACGATTGTCCGTCAGGTCGGCGACTTGCGCCGCATGGTCGACGAATTCTCATCATTCGCGCGGATGCCGAAACCAGTCTTCAAGCCGGAATCCCTGGCCGAGATCGTCAAGCAAGCGCTGTTCCTGCAGGAAGTTGCCTATCCCGCCATCCGGTTCGGCCTCGTGCTTCCCGCGCAACTGCCTGAGCTGGTCTGCGACCGCCGCCAGATGGCTCAAGCCTTGATGAACCTGATCAAGAACGCCGCGGAAGCCGTTGTTGCGAAGCAGGAATCAACTAAGGACGCGAGCTTCGTCGGTCATATCGCTCTGAGCATTGATGTCAGCGGCACCCGCGTCTTCGTCAAGGTCAGCGACAATGGTTGTGGGCTGCCGATCGAGTCACGCGACCGCCTGACCGAACCCTATGTCACGACCCGCGCGCGAGGAACCGGGCTGGGCCTCGCCATCGTCAAGAAGATTGTCGAGGAGCATGGCGGCTCGCTCGACCTTGGTGACGCGCCCGGCGGCGGGACTTTCGCCCGACTATGTTTCGACACCAGCGTCGTCCACGAAATTGGTGAACCACAGATTTCCCGGCCATTGTTGCTGGGCAAGGGGTCTTAATGGCGTTGGATATCCTGATCGTCGACGACGAGGCCGACATTCGCGAATTGGTCGCTGGCATCCTCGAGGACGAGGGCTACGGCACGCGCACTGCGGGCGACAGCGACTCAGCGCTGGCAGCAATTGCCGATCGCCGGCCCTCGTTGCTGGTGCTCGACATCTGGCTGCAGGGTTCGCGGCTGGATGGCATCGAGTTGCTTGAAGAGGTCAAGCGCCGCGACCCGACGCTGCCGGTGATCGTCATTTCCGGGCACGGTAACATCGAGACCGCAGTCTCGGCGATCAAGCGCGGTGCCTATGATTTCATCGAAAAGCCGTTCCAGGCAGACCAGTTGTTGCTGGTAATCGAGCGGGCGACGCAGACCGAGCGGCTGAAGCGTGAGAACGACGAACTGCGCGAGCGGGCCGGGGTCGAGACTGAGCTAACCGGCTCGTCGGCGATCATCAACAACGTCCGTGCCACCATCAAGCGGGTTGCCGCAACCGGCAGCCGGGTATTGATCACCGGTGCAGCAGGGTCGGGTAAGGAGATTGCGGCACGGCTGCTGCACCAATGGTCACCCCGTGCCAACGCGCCGTTTGTCGTGGTCAGCGCAGCGCGGATGACGCCCGAGCGTGTGGAGGAGGAACTGTTCGGGCAGGAGGAGGGCGGCCACCTCGTGCGTTCCGGGTTGTTCGAGCAGGCGCATGGCGGGACGCTGTTTCTTGATGACGTCGCCGACATGCCGATGCCTACCCAGGCCAAGATACTTCGCGTGCTTACCGAGCAGATCTTCCAACGCATCGGTGGCTCGCGCTGGGTAAAGGTCGATGTTCGGGTCATCAGCGCGACATCACGCGACCTCTCAAGCGAGATTACCGAAGGGCGGTTTCGTGAGGACCTCTACTACCGTCTCAACGTCGTGCCGGTGCGGCTGCCGTCGTTGACCGAGCGGCGAGAGGATATCGGCGAGCTGGTCCTGTATTTCCTGGCGCGATATGCAGCCGAGCGCCGGATCGCGGTACCGACGCTGAGCGACGATGCGGTCGCGGCGTTGCAGACCTACAATTGGCCGGGCAACGTCAGGCAGCTGCGCAATGTCGTGGAGCGCACGCTGATCCTGGCGCCGCCGGAGCGCACCGGACGGATCGACATCGACATGCTGCCCAGCGAGGTCACGAACGAGCCGTCGAAACTGGTGCCCGGGCAGGCGGTTCGCTCGATCATGGGTACGCCGCTGAGGGAAGCACGTGAAGCATTCGAGCGGGAGTATCTTCGGGCGCAGATCCGGCGGTTCTCCGGCAACATCTCGCGCACCGCGGCCTTCATCGGCATGGAGCGCTCCGCCTTGCATCGGAAGTTGAAAGCGCTCGGTGTCGGCGAGGGCGAGGAAGAGGCTGAGATCGTCGAGTGACGCTCGGCCTCAAAGCGACTGTCCTGCGGCCCAACCACTAGACCAGGCCCACTGGAAATTATAGCCGCCCAGCCAACCAGTTACATCGACTGCTTCGCCGATTAAATAAAGACCAGGAATCTTCGTCGCGGCCATGGTCTGCGACGATAGACCTTCGGTCCCGATGCCCCCTACCGTTACTTCTGCCTTGGCGAACCCTTCAGTGCCGTTCGGCCGAAATGGCCAGTCTGCAAGACGCGATTCCGCGGCTTGCAGCGCCCGGTCAGTGGTTGAAGCGAGATCGGCCGTCAGCCCGAGCCGTTCCGCAAGCGCCTCGGCGAGCCGGTCGGGCAGGGCGGTGGCCAGCGCACTGCGGATCGTCGAGCGCGGCCTCGACCTTTTCGCCTCGCGCAGCCAGCCGACTTCCAACCTTGGCAGGAAGTCGATGCCGACGGTCTCACCACCATGCCAATAGCTCGAAACCTGCAATATAGCCGGACCTGACAACCCTTTGTGGGTGAACAGTGCAGCCTCGTTAAAACTGGCTTTTCCACACCGCGCCGTCACTGGAGCCGCGACGCCCGCCAGTGAGCGAAACAGTGCCTCGTCGCCGCCAAGCGTCAGCGGGACGAGGGCGGGTCGTGGCTCGACCACTTTGAGGCCGAACCGTCGCGCGAGATCATAGGCGAAACCGGTCGCGCCGAGCTTCGGGATCGATGGTCCGCCAGTGGCAACTACCAGAGACTTGGCAATCGCGACATCGCTGCCGTAGCGAACCCGGAAGCGCCCGTCGGCATGATCGATCTCACCGAGCGCCGAGCCGAGCGCGATCTTCACTCCACCAACGGCGCACTCGTCGAGCAGCATCTCGACGACCTGCGACGCCGAGCCATCGCAGAATAATTGTCCAAGCGTTTTCTCGTGCCAGGCAATTCCGTGCCGCTCCACCAAGGCAAGGAAGTCTGAAGCGGTGTAGCGAGCCAAGGCAGACCGCGCAAAATGCGGGTTCCTGGACAGATAACGCTCTGGCGCCGTGTGAAGATTGGTGAAGTTGCATCGACCGCCACCCGAGATCAGAATTTTCTTGCCCGCCCGGTCGGCGTGATCGATGACCAGCACGCGGCGCCCGCGCTGTCCTGCGACGCCGGCGCACATCAGCCCTGCGCCACCGGCACCGAGGATGATCGCATCGAATTCTATGGGCGAAAGCGCGGACAAGTCCCGCCTATACCCTTGAGGATGAGCCGACGCCACGCTACGTTAGCGCTATCTTGCCACCTCCGGCGGGAAGCCGACGCCGGGCAACGGTGCGGGCGCGGGCCGATGTAGCCCGCCAAGAATGAAAAGGGCCGTGAAATGGCTGACAAGGCGAATTCTCTGCAGGACGTGTTTCTCAATACCGTCCGCAAGACCAAAACTCCGGTAACAATGTTTCTGGTCAACGGCGTCAAGCTCCAGGGCGTGATCACCTGGTTCGACAATTTCTCCGTGCTGCTGCGCCGCGATGGTCATTCGCAGCTGGTTTATAAGCACGCCATCTCGACCGTCATGCCTGCTGGCCCGATCCAGCTATTCGATGCCGAAAAGATCGATGACGACGACGGTGACGCTGCTTGAGCAGGGACGGGACGATCAAGGACGATCAGGGCCAGCCTGGCTTTGACACCGTCCGCGGTATCCGCTTCGGCGCCAAGGCTGTTGTTATCCTGCCGTACAAGGATGGGCAGGGTAAGGAATCGCGAGACCCGGAGGCACGCCTTGCCGAGGCGATCGGCTTGGCACAGGCGATTTACCTCAACGTCGTCCATTCGGAAGTCATTCGCATCCGCAAGGCTGCTGTCGGAACGCTGCTCGGCAAGGGCCAGATCGAGCGGATCACGGCTGCTATCGCCGCCACCGAAGCCGAAGTCGTCGTTATCGACGGCACGGTATCGCCGATCCAGCAGCGCAATCTGGAAAAGGCGTTCTCCTCCAAGGTCATCGACCGGACTGGCCTGATCCTCGAGATCTTCGGCGAGCGGGCCACGACTGCAGAAGGTACTCTGCAGGTCGAACTGGCGCATCTGAGCTATCAGGCCAGTCGCCTGGTGCGGTCATGGACTCACCTTGAGCGGCAGCGTGGCGGTTTCGGCTTCCTCGGTGGTCCCGGCGAGACACAGATCGAGGCGGATCGTCGGCAGATTCGTGATCGGATGGCACGGCTCAAGGACGATCTGGAAGGCGTCAAGCGTACTCGCGGGCTGCATCGCCTGCGTCGGCAAAAGGCGCCTTATCCCGTCGTCGCGCTGGTCGGTTATACCAATGCCGGCAAGTCGACGCTGTTCAACCGCCTTACGGGAGCAGAGGTCATGGCCGAGGACCTGCTGTTTGCGACGCTCGATCCAACGATGCGTGCGGTATCGCTGCCGGGCATCGAAAAGGTGATCTTGTCGGACACGGTGGGCTTCGTGTCGTCATTGCCGACACAGTTGGTCGCTGCATTCCGCGCAACCCTGGAAGAGGTGCTGGAGGCGGATGTCATCGTCCACGTCCGTGACATCGCTCATCCGGATTCGGCTGCGCAAAAGGGCGATGTCGAGAAAGTTCTCCGGGATCTGGGTGTTATCGACGGCGACAAGGTCATCCCGATCGTCACGGCGCTCAACAAGGTCGATCTGCTCGAGCCTGACCAGCGTGCGTCGTTGCTCGCCAGCATCGGGGATGATGAAGTAGCGATCTCGGCGGTGAGCGGGGAGGGCGTCGACACCTTGTCCGAATTGGTCGCGCGCACCCTGCAGGCGTCGACGCGGACCCATGCCATCCGGCTTAGTCAAGGCGACGGACGACGCGCTGCATGGCTTCACCAGCATGGCGAGGTCGTTGGCCGGCGCGACGAGGAGGACGCCGTGGTGCTTCAAGTCCGGATGCCCGACGAGGTCAAAGCCCGGTTCGACGCTCTATAGGTGTCAGCTTCTCTCGGCGGCCTTGGCATCGTCCCAAAGACGCTCCTTGGCCTCGAGATCAAGGCTCGGGAAGGCATCTCCGGCACTAGTCTCCATTGCCCTGAACCGGCGTTCGAACTTGGCGTTGGCGCTGCGTAGTGCGGTCTCGGGATCGATCTCGTGATGGCGCAACAGGTTGACGACGGCAAACAGCAGATCGCCTGCCTCCTCCGTCCTGTGATCGACAGAGTCGGCAGCATCGAATTCTGCAAGCTCCTCGATAATTTTATCGCGGGCGCCGGATGGGTCGGGCCAGTCGAAGCCGGTTCGCGCCGCACGGCGCTGCAGTTTGTCGGCTCGCATGAGCGCGGGGAGGGCGGTCGCGACGCCCGACAGCGCGCTGTCGCGAGGCTTTTCTCGTGCTTTCAGCGTCTCCCAAGTCAGTTTTTGCGTGACGGCGTCGACGTCCGCGACAGCGTCGGCA